>SHYO01000019.1 GCA_009692745.1 Chloroflexota bacterium | reverse complement strand
TGGACCGCACGACACTGCACAGCAACGTCATCATCTGCCAAGTAGGTTCGTTCATTGGATCGGCCCTCCAGCATGGATTCGAAAGTACAGCCAGTTTACACCATGTTGCCCACCCCGGCAAAGCTTAACTTAGCGGAAAGTAGAGATACGCGAAGAGCACCATATTCGAAAAGGTAAAGATATATGGAACAGCGGCTGGCAGGAAAAGTGGCGATAGTCACGGGCGCTGGGCAGGGTATCGGCCAGGGTGTGGCCTTGCGCCTCGCACGGGAAGGCGCCGACCTGGTGATTGCGGAATTTAACCCGCAGACCGCGGCTCTGGTGGCGCAGCAGGTCGCGGCGCTGGGACGGCGCGCCCTGGCATATCCCATCGATGTTGGAGATGTGAGCGCCCTGCGCCAGATGGTGACATCGGTGACCCAGCAGTTTGGGCACATCGATATTTTGGTGAACAATGCCGGGATTACCCAGACAAAACCTATGTTGGAGTTGGCGGAGACGGATTGGGATATGATCCATACGGTTAACCAGCGCGGGTTATTTTTCTGCCTGCAAGCGGTCGCTTTACAAATGGTGCGCCAGATCCCTGAAAATGTGAAAACTGCCGGTAGGGCTGAGCGCAGCTATGGGAAAATCGTCAATCTCTCCTCTATTTCCGGCCGGCGCGGTCGCCCTTTGGCGACCCACTACGCGGCGACCAAAGCGGCTATCATCAGCATTACCCAATCAGCGGCGCTGGCGCTGGCGCCCTACAATATAAATGTAAATGCAGTTTCTCCCAGTGTGGTGCCAACCCCTATGTGGAAGCAGATCGATCTGGATCGGGGCCGGCTCTTCGGTAGCCAGCCCGGAGAAGCCCAGGCGGCCTTTATCGAAAATATTCCGCTGAAGCGCGCTGCTACCCTCGAAGATATAGCCGGGGCAATTGCCTTTTTCTGTTCGGCCGATGCCGATTATATCACCGGCCAGACGCTGAATGTGGATGGCGGATTCGAAATGGATTAGCGGGGGGGCCCCCCCATGCGCTCTCAGAGGATCGATGCCCTGATTTTCAAGAATCTCTATGGCACGGTAATGCGGTCTTTCAAATTTTCGAACATGGCGTCGCCGATACCTGAGACTAATTTTATATCCTCAATGGATTTGAACGGCCCATTCTTGGTGCGGTAATCCATGATACGCCGGGCGATGCTGGGTCCGATGCCGGGTAGGCTATCCAACTCGGTAGCAGTGGCGGTGTTTAGATTGATCTTATTCGTAGATTGCACCTGGGTAGCGGGAGCGGCGCTGTTATTGGCGGCAGCAGATGGGATGGGGGTCTCGCCCTGGCGGGAGATGTGGAAATGCTGTCCATCCCCTAGAGATACGGCCAGGTTTATCGAGGCCGCATCCGCCTCAGGGAGTAGCCCGCCGGCCATCGTCACCAGATCCTTAAGCCGGGCGCCCTCAATCAAAGTGTATACATCCGGGTGGAGGACTGCTCCGCTAATATAGACGGCGATTTGTTTGGGGCCGGGCGAGAGCGCCGGGCCGGCAGTTACCGGGTGCAGCTCAACTGCCCCGGGAGCCGGTCGTTTGATGAGAAATAGCACAGCGCCTACCAGCAATAAAGTCACAATCAGCGTACCTGCGAAAGTGCGCCAGGATTGTCCCATATTAGTTTAGTCCCGTTGATATTCCTTGATGGATGCAGCATTATACCCTATAGACTGCTGCTGGGAAAATGGCGCTCGGCCTGTTGGACAATTTGCGAAACTGGAAGTCATTTTATATAACAGGTTTAGTATATTCTTCTTAACTGTCTATTGACAAAGAAGCTTATAATAAAGCATTAAAGAATATGTCTAAATATTTAGCAAAACTATTGATCTAAAGGTTGACATCCAGGGGCATCCGTGGTATCCTTTTTATGCTTTTAGCACTCTATTATGGAGAGTGCTAATATACTAAAGTACAGCATATTCTTATGGAAGAACTAACTGCGCGCCAGGAAGCTATCCTGGCATTGGTCATAAAACAGCATATTGCCTCTGCTTTGCCAATTGGCTCAAAGCTGATTGCGGAAGAGTACCTTCCTTCGCTTTCCTCGGCTACCATCCGGAATGAGATGGCAGCCCTGGAAGAGGCGGAATTTTTGACGCACCCGCATACCTCTGCCGGGCGCATGCCTACGCGTAAGGGTTACCAGTACTTTGTGCAGCGGTTGATGCAGGAAACCAGTCTCTCTCTTTCAGAGCAGCGGCGGATCCATCATCAATTTCACCAGAGTGGCAAGGATCTGGAAGAGTGGATGCGCCTTTCCGCGGCGGTTTTGGCCCATGCTACCCAGGTTGCCGGTTGGGTAGCGGCGCCGCGGGTGACAGTCAGCCGGTTGAAGCATGTGCAGTTGCTCTCGATTCGAGAGCGGGTCGTCTTGTTAGTTATCGTGCTGGACGATGGCACGGTGCGCCAGGGGACACTGGCCCAACCGGCACATATCGGCGAGGAAGAGTTGCAGCGTCTGACCAATCAACTGAACGCGGAAATTGGCAGCCGGACGGCCAGCCAGATTCACGTATATAGCGCGACACTTGAGGGGTTTGCTGGCCAAATTGCAGCTCGTATTATTGACCATATGCACCAGGTAGACCGCTGGACGGAAGGGCAGATATACCTGGATGGCGTAGTAAATATGTTGCAGCAGCCGGAATTTGCAGGCCATGAAAAGGCTCAGTCGGTACTTGAACAGCTTGACCAGGAGTTAATCCTGAGCGTGTTGGAGGATCTGGGTATCGATTTCAGAGGTATAACCATTATCATCGGCAGTGAAGGTGAAGTCGAGCCGAAGCAGGACTTTGGCATTGTCCTGGCGCGCTACGGCGTCTCTCCGGAAGCCTTCGGTGCTTTAGGGTTGGTTGGACCGATACGTTTGCCTTACGAACGGGGTGTTTCGCTCGTCAGGTATATGGCCGACCTGTTGAGTAAAATGGTTGCTGACACATATGGTTATAACCGGTCTGAGGGGATTTAATCTATTATAAAGATGAGGGCATCAGTTCCGGGCGAATTTGTGTGGAAATACAACATTATTGAGGAGTGCGGTTATGGAAGATAATGTTTCGGATAAGACCACTAATGCCACCCCTGATCCGCGGGCTACCCCGGATGCAGGGGATACGGTTGCTACTGGTCAAAATGGGGAGAAAGAAGATTTGGAATTGAATATGGAAAGCCGGACGAAAGAGGCTGAGAGCAAAGCGGCCGAATATCTTGATCAGTTGCGGCGGATTGCCGCCGAATTCGCCAATTATCGCAAGCGTATGGAACGGGAACAGACGGAAACCTCACAACGGGCGATAGGCTCTTTGTTGGCTCGCGTATTGCCTGTGCTGGATGATTTTGAACGAGCGGAACAGAATATTCCCGGTGAAATCCGAGATGGCGCCTGGATGCAAGGCATAACGTTGATTGAACGTAAATTGCGCACCATATTGGAGCAAGAAGGCGTTCAACCTATTGAGACCGTTGGGAAGCCTTTTGATCCAACGCTGCACGAAGCATTAATGCAGGAGGACACTACAGAGCAGCCAGACGGGTATGTGGTTGCGGAATTGCAGAAGGGATATCGCATGGGAGATCGGATTATCCGCCCGGCTTTGGTGAAGATGGCTCGCAACCCCTCCGCGTAGAATCAAATAAGACTAATTAGAAGATATGATACGAAAGATATAAAGGAGTAACAGAGAACAATGGCAAAAATTATAGGCATTGACCTTGGTACCACAAATTCTGTAGTTGCAGTGATGGAAGGTGGCGAACCTACCGTAATTCCTAATGCAGAAGGTAGTCGTCTAACCCCTTCCGTGGTGGCAGTGAATAGCAAGACAGGGGAGCGTCTCGTGGGCGAGGTGGCTAAGCGCCAGGGGATTGTAAACCCTGAGAATACCATTTATTCGATCAAGCGCTTTATGGGCCGCAAGTTCGGCGATGCTGAAGTGCAACGTGCTATGAAGATGGTCTCTTATCGTGTGACCGAGGCGCCCAATGGCGATCTACGCGTCTGGATGGGTGGTAAGGAATATTCTCCGCCCGAGATATCGGCCATGATTTTGCGGAAGCTGAAGGACGATGCCGAGGCTTACCTCGGTGAAAAGATCACCCAGGCGGTGATCACCGTACCGGCTTATTTCAATGATTCTCAGCGTCAGGCAACCAAGGACGCGGGCAAGATTGCCGGCCTGGATGTGATGCGGATTATCAATGAGCCTACGGCTTCCTCCCTGGCCTATGGACTGGATAAGAAAAAGGACGAGAAGATCGCCGTGTATGATCTGGGTGGTGGCACGTTTGATATCTCCATCCTGGATATCGGTGAAGGTGTATTCGAAGTGAAATCCACCAATGGGGATACGTTCCTGGGTGGGGATGACTTTGATCAGCGCATCGTGAACTATGTGGCCGACGAGTTCCGTAAGGAAAGCGGTATTGATCTACGCCAGGACCGGCAGGCGTTGCAGCGCTTGCGCGAAGCCGCTGAGAAAGCCAAGAAAGAGCTTTCGACCACATTGCAGACGGAGATCAACCTGCCATTTATCACGGCAGATGCTAACGGACCTAAGCACATGAATCTGACGTTATCCCGCGCCAAGCTGGAGCAACTGACCGGGGACATGATTGATAAGAGCATGGGGCCAGTGCGCCAGGCATTGACCGATGCTGACATGAAGGCTGCGGAGGTGGATGAAGTGGTGCTGGTGGGCGGTATGACCCGCATGCCGGCGGTGCAGGAGGCCGTGCGGAAGGTCTTTGGCAAGGAGCCGCACAAGGGGGTTAACCCCGACGAGGTAGTGGCACTGGGGGCTGCCATCCAGGCGGGCGTATTGGGCGGCGATGTGAAGGACGTCTTGTTGTTAGATGTCACGCCACTGACCTTGGGGATTGAAACCATGGGCGGAGTGGCAACGCCTTTGATTGAGCGCAATACTACCGTTCCCACCCGCAAGGGCCAGGTCTTCTCTACGGCTTCAGATAGCCAGACCAGTGTGGAAATTCACGTGGTCCAGGGCGAGCGACCGATAGCGGTGGACAATAAGACACTGGGTCGCTTCATCCTTGATGGGATTCCACCGGCCCAGCGCGGTTTGCCTCAGATTGAGGTGACCTTTGATATTGACGCGGACGGGATTTTGCATGTGTCAGCGCAGGATAAGGCCACCGGCCGGACCCAGAAGATTACCATTACGGCCAGCTCCGGTCTCTCCAAGAGCGAAGTGAAGCAGATGGTGGACGAGGCCGAGTCTCACGCCGGAGAAGACCGGCAGCGTAAGGAAGAGGTTGAGACCCGCAATACGGCGGACACCGTCCTTTACCAGGCCGAGAAGACGTTGCGTGACCTGGGCGATAAAGTCCCGGCCGACGTCAAGAGCAATGTGGAATCTAAGCTGGCTGCGCTGCGGGAATCCATGAGCGGTAAGGATACGGACAATATTCGGCACAAGACCGAGGAGTTGAACCAGGCCATGCAACAAATAGGCGCCAGCATGTACCAGTCGCCTGATGGCAGCCCTGAAGGTACTTCTTCCAACGGCGGCGAGAGCAAAGGCAAGGATAGCGGTGATACTGTTGAAGGTGAATACCGCGAAGTTTAGTTAGCCGCACGTCAAGGGGGCGGAGTCGTAGCTCTGCCCCCCACCGGGTTAGAATTGGGGTGAAGGGGTTGCCTGAAGAATTTTAGATCCGGGATCCTAAGCTCCTCTTCTAGCCCGGTCTTTATTCATGGCATGCAGTTTTGTCAAAGTGATACCAGCCGTGGTATTATTAAATGATAAAAATTTGAAGTGTATGATGGAGCTGTAGCACTGGCGCCGCGCCGAAAAATTCGCGCCGCGCGTTTTTACAGCTTTCGTCCAGAAACAGGTGCCGCCGGTTATGAGTGAAAATCACGATTTCTATAACGTCCTCGGAGTAGATCGCCAGGCGGATCTAGAAACCATTAAAAAGGCATACAGACGCTTAGCGCGCCAATTTCATCCGGATGTGAATAAGGAAGCCGACGCCGAGTCGCGCTTTAAAGAAATAAGCGCAGCTTACGAAATTTTGAGCGATCCGCAGAAACGCGCGGCTTACGACCGCTTTGGCATGGCGGGCGTGCGCCCGGGCGCCGGTCCCGGGGATCTCTCCGATTATGGTCCCTTTGCCGATATTTTTGATGAGTTCTTTGGCGCAGGGCGGCGTGGCCGGGGCGCCCGCCAGGGACCGCAAAAGGGGGCGGATTTGCGGGTAGGCCTGGACATCAGCTTTGAAGAGGCGGTATTCGGCACCAAAAAAGAGATTGAGATTCCGCGCAACGAAACCTGTCCGGTCTGCAAGGGCAGCGGGGCGGAGCCGGGAACTACCCCGATACGCTGTCCCCAGTGCAAAGGGGCAGGGGAAGTTCGGCGGGTACAGCAATCTATCTTTGGCCAATTTGTCAACGTGACTGCCTGCCCGCGCTGTGAAGGGGCCGGAGAAGTACTCTCGACGCCTTGCCGTGAATGCCAGGGGAGTAAGGCCATACAGCATAGTCGCCGGATTATGGTTGAGATACCGGCGGGCGTGGACGATGGTACCCAGATTCGCCTGAGTAACGAGGGGGATGCCGGCCTGCGCAATGGAGCGGCCGGTAGTTTATATGTGGTACTCAATGTACAACCTCACGCTATCTTCCAGCGGCGGGAAAACGACATTATTCTCGAGTATCCTATCAATGTGGCCCAGGCAGCCCTGGGGGATGAGGTAGAAGTGCCTATCCTGGACGGGAACTCGCGCTTGACCATCCCGGCGGGGACCCAGAACGGCGATGTCTTCTACATCCGGGGCAAAGGCGTGCCATTTTTGCGCCGTTCCGGCCGGGGAGATCAAATCGTGATCGTGACGGTACCGGTGCCGCGCCACCTGACCACCGAGCAGCGGGAGCTCTTCGATAAGCTAGGTAAAACCTTGGGACGCGAACCGATCGGCCACGGTGAGAAATCCCTTTTTGATAAACTCAAGGACGCCTTTAAAGTATGACCTTACTGGAAATCAGTGTCACAGTGGACGGTGAGGCTGCTGAAGCTGTCCATGAGCTGTTTGCTCGCTACGGTGAGGGTGGGGCAGTGATTGAACAGATACAACTGCAGGATGAAATGTCTTCGCACGGTAATGCCAATGCCCCATTTACCGTTAAAGCCTACCTGCTGTTGGTCGCGGAAGATACCGCCGAGCGACGGCAGCGCATTGAAGAAGGTCTGTGGCACCTGGGGCGCATCTATCCCATACCCGCGCCGCAATTTAGGGAGCTGCTTGAAGAGGACTGGTCTGAGGCCTGGAAGCGCCATTACAATATTACCCGCCTGGGCGAGCGGACTGTGGTCGTGCCTGCCTGGTTGGCATACGAGCCACAACCGGGTGAGGCAGTCATCCGGTTGGATCCCGGCATGGCCTTCGGTACGGGTACCCATCCAAGTACGGCTCTGTGCCTGGTGGCCATGGAAAGGCTGGTAAAGCCGGGGATGCGCGTGCTGGATGTGGGGGCGGGCTCTGGCATCCTATCGATAGGGGCAGTAAAGCTAGGCGCTGCCACGGTTGTGGGCCTGGAGATCGATCGCCTGGCGGTTCGCATCGGCCAGGAGAATCTGGTTCTCAGTGAGGTAACAGAGCAGGCGCAGATTATTCCCGGTAGTCTGCAGGATTTGCCCCAAGAAATGGGCAAGTTTGACCTGGTGCTGATGAATATCCTGGCCCATATCATCGTTGAATTGGCGCCGCAGTTGCATCCCTTCGTAGCAGCCGGCAGCCACATTATAGTTAGTGGCATTATCTTTGATCGCGAAGAGAGCGTGCGGCAGTGCTTTGCGCAAGAGGGTATTACCGTCTTGCAGCGCCAGCAATTGGGCGATTGGATCACACTCGCAGGTGAATTTACCAGGTAGCTCATAGTATTTCTGAAGTACTCTTGCGGTAGTTGCCGTAGGGTTTTGCCCAGTAGTACGCTGCGATTTGACCCACCAGGCGATTTACTATTTTCGTTCCACCTTTTACTCTCGGGAGGAGGCAGGTTGCCACCCCGATTTTTTGTCCCATCCAGCGTTGTACGTCCCACGGAATTCCCTTTGCCCTCTCTCCTGGCCGACCAGGTGTACCAGCGTGGGTTAGAGGTAGGCCAGACGTTAGTGCTGTGTGATAACTCGGGCTGGGAGTATACCGTTATTATCCAGCAGATGGCGGATGCCGAAGTGCGCTGCAAGTTGTTGCGCCGGGCGCTCTCTGCGGCCGAACCGCGCACCAAAATATCCTTATACCAAGGGCTTTTACCAGCAGATGAGTTCGAGCACCTGCTGCGCTACGGCACTGCTCTGGGGGTGGTAGAATTCGTGCCGATGATCACTGAACGTACCGAGTTGGGCGCCATGCAGATGTTGCAGGATGAGCGCCTGGCTTTCTGGAATACCATCATTCTGGAGGCCGCAGCAGCGGCCGGCCGGGCGCGCCTACCCCAGATTCGCCCGGCAGTGCTCTTTGAAACGGCCTGCGCCGATGTCACCCGCAGCGGCCTGGCGCTGCTGCTGGCTACGGAGAGTCCAGCGCTATTGCCGTATGTGCGGGCCCTACGACCCCGGCCCTTCAGTATTATTGTGATGGGGGGGCCGCCGGAAGAGTTTACCCTCGATGAGATTGCCCGGGCGCAGCGCTATGGCGTGCATCCGGTAACCTTGGGGCGACGCTGGCCGCCGGCCGCAGTCGCCGGTCTGCTGGCCGCCTCGAGTATCCTACAGGAGTTTAGCGACCTCTGAGTTCGTGCGGCTCGCTCGACGCAGCACGACCGTGCGGTTGAAAACCGCACCTACGGGATAGCCGGAATTAATAGGTAACCTCACTCAAAGTGTAATACCCGCCGGGCAAATGCTTTGTCGGGCAAATGAGCCTGCCCGCCGGTAGAGGCCCGCTTGCGGCAGCGTGAGAATAGGGATATTATTGGAACCGTAGCAGCCAGGTAGGGGCGCGGTCGCCGCGCCCGTGCGCCAGATAGTCAAACCATCGTTGACATAGCGGTAGTGGACTGGCACATCTGAGTTGATAGGTAGTCTAGGGCCTTGTGCCCGTCCCAACGCCCACAAGGGATTCTGTAGGAAAACGCCCTTTATACTACTAGGGGCTGTGTCTGCTTCGGTCCATTTTCCCGTATCTAGTGGGGAAATAACCGAAAACCTACAGAATCACAAGGGGCTAGACTACCATCCATCAAATCATACTGGACAGTCCAGTAGTCAATCTATCAGATTACAAAGTGAAATACGGGGTTAGATATGGATGTTACAGAAACGACTTTTGCAGAGGATGTCATCCGCCGCTCATATGATCTGCCGGTGTTGGTGGATTTCTGGGCGCCCTGGTGTGGCCCATGCCGCATCTTGGGTCCGACGTTAGAGCGCCTATCGCAGGATGCCGGCGGCAAGTTTGAGCTGGTCAAAGTCAACGTAGATGACAACCAACGCCTGGCGATGGAATATAATGTGATGGGCATTCCGGCGGTGAAAGCCTTCCGCGACGGGCAGGTGGTGGATGAATTTGTAGGCGCATTGCCCGAGCCACAAGTGCGTGAGTTCATAAAGCGTATCCAACCTTCCGCGGCCGCGCCGCTGCTGCAGCAGGCCCAGGCGCTGGTCGCTGCCGGGGATGTCGATAGCGCCGCCGCGCTTTTTACCCAGGTGTTAGATGCCGAGCCGGATAACGGGCAGGCGCTGCTAGGTATGGCGGAAGTGCTTTTGGCCCAGGAACGATATGCGGATGCATTGCAAATGTTGCATAGCGTACCGTATACTACGCCGCAATTTTCCCGTGTCTCTGCGCTGCGCGCTCGGATTGAGCTGGCCCAGGATGGCGCGACCCGGCCGTCTGAAGCTGAAGCGCGAGCGGCGCTGGCGCAGAATCCGCAGCATGTGGCAGCCCATTATGCCCTGGGGATACGCCTGGCCGCCCGCGGGGCGTATGCAGAGGCCCTGGAAGAGTTACTGGAAGTAGTCAGGTTGAATCGTAAATTTGAGAACGACGCCGGTCGCAAGGCGATGCTGCGCGTGTTTGAAATTTTGGGGTCTGAGCACGAATTGACCCAAACCTACCGTTCGCGCCTGGAGTGGTTGCTGTATTAACAGGTTGAAGAGGGAAATCGACAACGTCATCTAACATTTCCGTATTATAGAAGGAGCAAAGCACCTTGGGACGTGTCATCGCCATAGAGAAGACCGCTAACACCCGCAATCAACTGCGCCGCACGATTGCCGAAACCTTAAATCGCCTGATGGCGAAACGCTCTCTGGATGACGAAGTCAAAGACCTGGCGGCGTTGATTGTCTTTTGCCTGCGGGAAATTCTGGAAGGGGTGGACCAATCCGCGACGGCCTGGGAGAAGCGCAATTACTTCTTGAAGGCCGACCGGTTTCGCATGGAGTGGGAATGGGCCGCCAAAGCCGCCGCCGACCTGGAACGGGTGGTGCGGGAGGAGCGGTGGCAGGATCTGCCCCCCATGCTGGCCCGGCTGGCGCCTCGCTTTACCGATATCACTATCAATAAGCTAATGCGCTCGTCAGAGACGTGGGAAGGGTGCTACCAGCGGTTGAAGGCGGGGTGAGGGTTCGAGCCGTTGTGTTTGGCGCGCCCTGACTTCCATCTCATCATATGTAACAACCCCCAACGAAATCCATAGTGGCAGGGAGGTAATCATGGCAGACCCGTTTACAATCATTCTGGCAATCATAAGCCCCTGGACGATCGAGATAGCTAAAAAGCTCTTGGATAAGCTGGTTGTCGATGAGCTGCCGGGGCGTATTGGGCGGGCCATCGAAGGCGATAAGGAGCAGCGCGAGGCTCTGCAAAAGGCCCTGGCCGCCGGCATCAGGGCGATGGTTCCGGCGCTGGCGCCCGCCCTGGCTGCCGCCCACGACCGCCAGGCGCAAGAGTGGCTGGCCCGGTATGGAAAAACCCTGGGCAAATTCCTGACCGAGACGCCCGAGGTGGTGACCGAGATGGCCAAACTGGTCACCCTGGCCAACGTGCCGCAAGATCCCGCCACGGTGGTGGATATTGCTAAGCTGGAGCGGCTTTTCTGGGAAATGCCCCCCGTAAAGCAGCACCCGACGGATTACCAGGGGCTGGAATTCGCGGCCGGGCTGCGCGCCTTCCTGCAGGCTTATGCGGAAAGTATCCGGCGCCAATCCGGCAAATTGCCCTGGGTGAACACCGCCTACCTGGATGCGATGCTGCAGGAGCTGCGCATCCTGCCGCATATCGCTCAGAGTACTCTGCGCGCTGCTTACCTCAACCAGCTTTTCGGAAAAGTCCATCGTCTCACACTGTCCGGCATAGACCCCGAAGTGGCAGGCGATCCGAAAGCCCACCTGCACCTCAATGCGGTCTATACGGCTTTACTGACCGGGACACCCGAAGAACGGGACGCTGCAGCGCGTGGCCTGTCTCTGCCATCAGAGGCGCGTTACCTCTCCGCCCTGGAGCAAATGGACCGGCAGCGTCACCTGGTGCTGCTGGGAGACCCGGGCAGCGGGAAGAGCACCTTTGTCAATTTTGTGGCCCTCTGTATGGCGGGGGAGATGCTGGGCCGCTCTGAAGCCAACCTGGAGCTGCTGACAGCGCCCCTCCCAGGCGACAGCGCCGGCGAAAAGCAGGATGAAAAGCAAAAGGAGCGCCAACCCTGGTCCCATGCCACGCTCCTGCCAGTGCGGATTATCTTGCGGGATTTCGCCGCGCGCGAACTGCCTCCGCCGGACCAGGAAGCTACCGCCGAACATTTATGGCGCTTTATTGAAGCGGAATTGCAGGCAGCCAGCCTGGCGGATTATGCACCCCTGATGCGCCGTGAACTTATGGAACAGGGAGGTCTCATCCTGCTGGACGGGCTGGATGAAGTGCCCGAAGCCGGCCAGCGCCGCACCCAAATCAAACAGGTGGTGGAAGGCTTTGCCGGCACCTTTTACCGCTGCCGGGTGGTGGTGACCAGCCGGACGTATGCTTACCAGAAGCAAGAGTGGCGCTTACCCGAATTTGCCGAGGCAACTCTGGCGCCCTTCAGCCCAGGGCAAATCCGCCAATTTGTAGAGCGTTGGTATACCCATATTGCCGGTTTGCGCAAAATGCAACTTGAGGATGCCCTGGGGCGGGCTGAGTTGCTGAAGCGCGCCATTTTTTCCAGCGACCGGCTCCAATCTCTGGCTGAGCGCCCCTTGCTATTGACCTTAATGGCCAGCCTGCACGCCTGGCGCGGCGGGAGTTTGCCGGAAAAGCGTGAAGAACTCTACGCCGATGCGGTGGATCTGCTGCTCTATGCCTGGGAAAGCCAGCGGGTGGTACACGATGCCCAGGGGAATATCGCCATGATGCAGCCCAGCCTGGTGGAATGGCTAAAGGTGGATCGGGGGCAGGTGCGCGGTTTGCTCAACGAGCTGGCCTTCCAGGCGCATGCCGGCCAGCCGGACCTGAACGGCGCCGCCGATATCGCGGAAGGGCAGATCGTGGCCGGATTAATGCATCTAAGCCAGAACCGCGCGGTCAATCCGGCGCAACTGGTGGATTACCTCAGCCAGCGGGCCGGTTTATTGCTGCCGCATGGTGTGAGTGTTTATACCTTTCCCCACCGTACCTTTCAGGAGTATCTGGCCGCCTGCTACCTGACCGATCACGATTTCCCGGATAAAATCGCGCAGCTTGCCTGCGCCGATCCCAACCGCTGGCGGGAAGCGGTTTTACTGGCCGGGGCTAAATCAGTACGTGGCTCAGCCAGCCTGATCTGGACATTAGCCGAGGCCCTGTGCTATACCGAACCGGAAGGCGGGCGCGTGACACTGCCTGGCTGTTGGGGAGCTTTGTTGGCCGGCCAGGCGCTGGTCGAGACCGCCGACCTGTCCCGCATCAGCCCGCAAAACCAGCCCAAAGTTGACCGGGTGATCGATTGGCAGCAGCAGATCATGCGAGGTGATACGCTGCCCGCCCTGGAGCGCGCCGCCGCCGGGCGAACCCTGGCCCGCCTGGGCGACCCGCGCCCGCAGGCCACGACCCTGGAGGGGATGGAATTCTGCTATGTGCCGGCCGGGTCGTTTATGATGGGGAGTTCCGACAAAGATGAGGTGGCGTACAAAGATGAAAAGCCGCAGCACCCGGTAGAGATCCCATATAGCTATTGGATCGGCCGTTACCCGGTGACCAATGCCCAGTACAGGGCTTTCGTCCAGGCCGGCGGTTACGCGCGGCCACAGTATTGGCCGGAAGCGCAAGCCGCCGGTGTATGGACAGATGGGGTGGTAAAGGCGTACAATGACGAGACCGGACGCACGGCGGCTTACGATTACGGGGAACCCTATAACCTGGCGAACCACCCGGTGGTGGGCGTCACCTGGTACGAGGCGCTGGCTTTCAGCCGCTGGCTGGCGGAGTGGCTGCGGCAGCAGGGAGCACTGGCGCCGCGCTGGGGCGTGTACCTGTGCAGCGAGGCGGAGTGGGAGAAGGCAGTGCGGGGTGGGCTGGAAGTGCCGGCGCCGCCGGTTACCCGCCAGGTATCGACCGGCCTGGTGTTGTCCGGGGATGCGGCGCGGCAGCCCAATGCCAACCCGCAGCGGAAATATCCCTGGGGTGACGCGCCGGACCCGAACCGGGCGAATTACAGTGATACTGGTATCGGTGATACGAGCGCGATAGGTTGCTTTCCCGGGGGAGCCAGTCCCTACGGAGTGGAGGAACTGAGCGGGAATGTGTGGGAGTGGACGCGCAGCTTATGGGATAAATATCCATATCCGGCGGATGCCGCCGGAAGGCAAAAAAGGGAAGATCCTGCTGCTGGGCCAGAGGAACGCCGGGTGCTGCGGGGCGGGGCGTTCCTCGATGGTGATAGGCACGTGCGCTGCGCCTACCGCAGCTTCTTCAATCCGCGCCGCTGGGACTACATTTTCGGGTTTCGCGTGGTGCTGTTCCCATACCTCTGACCTCTGGTCCCTCTGGCCTCTGGTACTCTGATATTCTGAATTCTGATAAGATGCATGGATGGGATAGAAAGCCGAGCATAGAAAGGAGCGCTCATGGCAAACCAGGCGGAGATGCCGATATTTACCCGCACGTATGATTTTCTGACATGGCTGCTGCCGGCCACCAACCATTTCCCGCGGGCGCAGCGGCATACCTTCACCCAATGCCTGCTGGACGCGGCCTTTGATTTGCGCGAGCGGCTGGAAGAGGCCAACCTGCGCAAAGGCAGCGCCCGGCGCCAGCAGTTGGGCCTGGCGGACGAGGCGCTGAATAAGGTCAGGTTGTATTTACGCCTGGCCGTGCGCTGGGCGATATGAGCTGTCAACGGATTCGGGGAACGGATTGAACGGATTGGTTGCGGGCGCGGAGTGGCTCATCCGCGGAATCCGGTCTAATAATTCGTTGACAGTTCTCTGCCAAAGCGAACGGTATGGGGGAGAGAGCTGACAACGGATTCGGGGAGCGGATTAAACGGATTAGTTGGCGCGTGGTGGGGCGAATCCGTTCAATCCGTTCTAAAAATCCGCTGACAGTTCTGTCCCTAAAGTGAATGGTATGGGGGAGAGAGCTGACAACGGATTGGGGCACGGATTGAACGGATTGGTTGGCGCGCGGCGAGGCGAATCCGTTCAATCCGTTCTAAAAATCCGCTGACAGTTCTGTACCAAAGCGAATGGTATGGGGGAGAGAGCTGACAACGGATTGGGGAGCGGATTAAACGGATTAGTTGGCGCGCGGTGAGGCGAATCTGTTCAATCCGTTCTAAAAATCCGCTGACAGTTCTGTACCAAAGCGAATGGTATGGGGGAGAGAGCTGACAACGGATTCTGGGAGCGGATTGAACGGATTGGTTGGCGCGCGGTGAGGCGAATCCGTTCAATCCGTTCTAAAAATCCGCTGACAGTTCTGTACCAAAGCGAATGGTATGGGGGAGAGAGCTGACAACGGATTCGGGAGCGGATTAAACGGATTAGTTGGCGCGCGGTGAGGCGAATCCGTTCAATCCGTTCTAAAAATCCGCTGACAGTTCTGTACCAAAGCGAATGGTATGGGGGAGGATAGCTGACAACGGATTCGGGAGCGGATTAAACAGATTAGTTGGCGCGTGGTGGGGCGAATCCGTTCAATCCGTTCTAAAAATCCGCTGACAGTTCTGTCCCTAAAGTGAATGGTATGGGGGAGGATAGCTGACAACGGATTCAGGGAACGGATTGAACGGATTGGTTGGCGCCCGGTGGGGCGAATCCGTTTAATCCGTTCTAAAAAAATCCGTTGACAGTTCTGTCCCTAAAGTGAATGGTATGGGGGAGGATAGCTGACAACGGATTCGGGAGCGGATTATACGGATTAGTTGGCGCGCGGTGAGGCGAATCCGTTCAATCCGTTCTTAAAAATCCGTTGACAGTATTGTCCCTAAAGTGAATGGTACTGGGGGAGGATAGCTGACAACAGTTCTGTACCAAGTTGACAGCTTCCTTTACGTGCTCCCTTTCAGCCAATCGGGCACAAAGAGCCATTGACGGTTCACTTTATGCTCGGTTATTTTCTTGGGTGGGAAGATACGGCGCCATTGCAGGCTGCGAGCGCCAAAGTTGATCAACAACCCTACCGGGTATCCCGTCACGGCCATATAGCCGATAATCTGTGCCATGTGGCTGTTGTCCAGGCCGCTGAGCGCTTTGATCTCCACAATCACCTGTTCGGCCACCATGAAATCGGGGATATAATAGCCCAGCAGCACGTGCCCTGCACTCTCATCATAGACCTCCAGCAGCTTTTGAGCTTCACAGGCTAGCCCCACCTCGCCCAAGCGCGCTTCCAGATCTCGTTGGTAAGTATCTTCCCGCAGTCCCGGCCCAAGCTGGCGGTGGGCGGCCATGGCGCAGCCAATGATTTTGAACGTCACCGGATCCTGGGGTGTAACGATACTTTTGTCTGCCATAACACTGCTCCGGATGGGTTGAGTTGATTGGGAGGTACTGTCAACGGATTTCTGACCACGGATTGAACGGAATGGTGGTCGCGCGGCGGGGCTAATCCGTTCAATCCGTTCCCCAAATCCGTTGACAGCCTCCCACTCTACTGCGCAAACTCCTCAATAGGTTGGCCGGTGCGGTTGCGCAGTTGGCCGATGCCCTGGATTTCCACCAGCACATCATCGCCGGGCTTCAGGTAGATTTCCGGTTTGCGGAAAGCGCCGACGCCGTCGGGCGTACCGGTGAGGATCACGTCCCCAGGGTAGAGGGTGAAAGAACGGCTGGCGTGGGCGATCAAGGCCGGGATCTTGTGGATCAGCTCGCGGGTGTTGGAGTCTTGCAACGCCTGGCCGTTGACCAGGCAGCGGATGCTGAGATTGTGGGGATCGGGCACTTCATCGCGCGTGACCAGCTCCGGCCCCAGGGGACAGAAGGTGTCGAGGGATTTGCCGCGCACCCATTGCTTATCGCCGAATTGCAGATCGCGGGCGGAGACGTCGTTGGCGCAGGTGTAACCGGCGACATAGTCGAACGCCTGGCTGGCGGGGATGCGGTACCCCTGGCGACCGATGATGACGGCCAATTCCGCTTCGTAATCGACCTTTTGCGTCAGGCCGGGGTCCCAGCGGATCTCGTCGCCCGCGCCGATCAAAGCGGAGGGGAACTTGGCGAAGATCAGGGGTTCAACCGGGGGGGCGATATTCTGCTCGCGGCAGTGGTCCATATAGTTGAGGCCGATGGCCACGATTTTGGAGGGGTTGGGAATGGGAGGCAGATAATCCACCTCCTGCACCGGGTAGTGCGTCAGTTGCTCGAAATTATTGCCGGTGTGCAGCCAGGCGAAGGCCCGGTTCAGGGCCTGCATACCTGTGTCACCGGCGCTAAGAAAGTCGAGCATTTCGGAGTAAACGCTGGTGGCGCCGCTGCGCTCCATGGCTTCGGCCAGGTGTACAATTTGATCGCCGATCCTCAGACCTAAAAATGCTTCAGCGCGGTATCTGCAAGTTACGAGACGCATGACAGATGTTGTCCTTCCTTCTTAAATGGAAGCAAACAGGATAGCTTTTTGGGCAGGAAAAGGAACAAGCTAGTGGCCCTTTGCATTCTTTGGGCCCTTAGTTAGACGGACCATACCGTCGCTGCGATATGGCGGATGCCGTCTGACTTGGTGAAATAGTAGGTGGTGTAGATGCGCCCGTCTTTCAGTTGGACCGAGTTAGGATACCCCAGGTCCCTGACGGCGCCATCGGAGCGCAGGATGCGCACGTTTTCATAATCCCAGGTCTGCCCCTCGTCGTAACTGATGCAAGCATGGATGCCAAAGGGCGCGCGCCGGTAGCCGAAGACGCAAACCAGCAGACCGTTGTCCAGCAGCAGCAGATGGGCCGGGTGGCCCCACATCGGCGTTTTATGGGCCGGTTGCCAGGTCTGGCCCAAATCCAGCGAATCTGCCTGATGGACAAAGCCTTCCACATGCCAGACCAGCGGCCAGAGTGTGTCCGGCTCGCCCTCGGTGCGATGCACGCTGACCAACTTGCCACCGGGAGTGAGGGCCATGGTCACTTCATCGCAAAGGGACCAGGTGTAGGGCAAGGCGGCGCTCCCTTGAACAGCAGGATCCCCCGATTGGGGCGCGGTCCCCTGGAAATTGTGGGGAGAGATAATTCCCTGGGCGGCCCAGGTCATGCCGTTATCTGTAGAGCGGGCGGCAAAAATAGTGCCCGGCTGGCGCTCCGGGTATTCCGGGTGCTTGCCCAACATAATCGCTACCAGGGAGCCATCCGGCATGCGCCGTGGAGCGCACCAACCCCAGTGGGGCCAGGTATAAGGCGGCACTTTGAGCGACGATAACTCTTTGTGCCAACGGCCATCTACAAAACGGCAGCGAGCTACCAATCCATGAATGTAGGTGCGATACCAACCGTCGGGTGTGGCCACTGGTGGATCGGCGATCTCCGGCGGCAAGCGCAGCCGTTCAGGATCGCGGTGCCACAACAGGCTGCCCGCTGAGTGGATGATCGTGCCGTCCTCCAATTCGGCGGCCGATTGCCAATCGGGAGCGTCCGGTTCGCGGTAGGGCTCCCCCGGCTGGAGGTGGATGATATCCGATTGGCGCCACTCTGCCGGCCACTCATCCACCAGGGAGCGCTGCCAGCTTTGCCCCTCGTCCCGCGAGCGTTGCACGACGACGTGAGAGCCAAACTGGTAGTGGGGATGGATGTTGGGATGCTGGGCGCGAACTTCATCGGACTGGTCATAGTAGGCCAACAGCAATTCACCATTGCGCATGCGCCGCACGCGGGGAAATGAGGCATAATGCGCCGGGTCTTTAAAGATTACACGATGTTCCATGTTTGCACTCCTATTGTAAATTCAACGTATCAGGCGGACCAATAAGGCGAGTATTTATCCATAGTATGGCCTCCCAGGGTGTGGAGCGGCACCTGGCGGTAGGCAGGCCATTGGTCGCCTGTCCAACCGGCCAATTGCTCCTCATGTCCCAGGCGGCGCACCATGCTCCATTGGTCCTTCAACGCCAGGCGATTTTCCGTATCTGTATCCCAGAAAGCTAATCCAGCCACACCCAGGGTGTAGTTAGCCATAGCGCGCTGGCGATATTCCTCCGGCGGCATCTTACGCGGCAGCATTTCGGCATAGACCTGGCAGGTCGTGTCCTGGGTTGCTGCCATGAAGGAGGCAATGTCCAGCTCCGGCGGGCCGTGCCAGGGGTTCGAGATCAAGAAATCCACCAGGCCCTCCCGCGCCCAGGTCGCCACGTCGAGACCAAAGGTAAGACAATAGGCCACGGGGTTCATCACGGTGGCCGAGACCTGGATGTGGCGGCCCTGCTGCTTCCCCACCTCATCCATCTTCCGGCGCAACAGGCGCATGAAACTCGTGATCCAACCGGCTTTATACTGCAGCCAGCGCGGGTCATCTTCTGCTAACTGGCGCGGGTCCTGGCCATACTGCCCTTGAAAACCCGCGACCAGGGGCGGCTCATATAGGACAGAGGGGACGCCGCGGATAAAAGCCAGGTTGACCCCATCCGCGCCGCGTTCCACAACCTCCTGCAGTAGGGAGATGATAAATTCCTGCACACCGGGATACGCATAGCTCATGCGGCTGATGGAGCGCCCATCCCGGTCGACACAACGCCATTCCGGGTGTTGGCGGTAAAAACGGTCTTCTGAGTGCTCGGGAGGTGGCACAGACCAGCCACCCACCCGGTAAGAGCCGTGCAGTTCCAAACCCATGCTATGCGCATGATCAATCACCGTGCGCAGCGGGTCAATACCTTGGCGCTTCAGGGTACGGAAGCTCTCGGCCGCATGCCGATCGCCGATGCGCTGAAAATCATCCACACCCTGCCGTTCCATAAGCTCGCCGACCTGCGACAGGTACAAGGTAGCGCTGCCCTCACCCAGGCCCCACAGCAGCGTTTTGAAATCCGTATCGCGGAAAGGTTCCACCTCTTCCCAGATCTCTTCTTTCGTCGTAGGCGCCCTGCTGTAAACAAAACTCCAGGCGTCGTTATAGGCAATCAGGCGTTTGGTATCCGCCCTGGCCCGTTCCTGTTGCAAGGCGGCGACTTCGGCAGGGGACAGCGGTTCGAGTCTGACGTAGGCGATATTAGCCCGCCATGACAGTCCCGTGCTCATCTGGCTGATGAGCAGCTCCTGGCCGGTCAGATCGGCGTATTTCCAAAAAACCTCGCCGATACTGGAGAACCAGTTGTTATGCCAATCGGGGGTGGGGGTGGCCACCGGCGTAAAACAGGCATCACTGGTGAGTTTCACCTTCACCATGCTATCCACCCAGTGGGTCCACGTGCCCAGATGGATGGCATACCAGCCCTGGAGATTCAGGGGCAGATTCAGGGTGGGGGCGTTACACTCGACTCCCGCCACCAGCATCTTGCCGGAAACCCCCTCGGCTTCATAGGGAATCACCTGCCAATGGCCTTTGCGAGGCTGGTCTGTCACCAGGGCCGAAGCAGGGGTGCATTGGCTGAGATCAGAAATAAAGGTAGCAGGTCGATCGTGGGGCATAATTATTTCCTCCTTTACCCGGGTGTATCGTAAGCCATGGGCCAGTCGTTTACGTCTCGTAAGATGGTGTAGGCCGGTTTCAAGGATGGTTCACCATCCCTTATCCAGGCATCAATCTCCTCACGGTGTCCCAGAGAGCGTAGGGCGTCCCAGGACGGATTGAAATTGGCGCGGCTATTGCAGTCCCAAAAGAAGAGCTGCTCCACGCCCCGGCCGTATATCGCTGCTGCTTTGTGCCTGTATGCCGCTCCCGTCTGTATGCGCGGGAGGATATTAGGAGCCAGCTTGCAGTTGGTCCCCTGTGTCAGAGCTGCCCAATTGTCAATAGCCTGCAGATCCGGCCAGGACTCCTGGGAGCTATCCAATCGCGGCGCCATGGTGTAGGGAATAACCGTGTCGACCAGGCCACCCTCAATCCAGGCTTGCACATCGATGCCATTCAGCAGATTTTCTCCCTCCCGGCCCGAGATGACAACGGAAATCTCGATATGCCCCCGCCCCTGCTCTCGCGCTACAGCCTCCATCTCTTGGCGCAGATCCTGCATGAATCCTGTCAGGACTTTACACCGGTAGGAGAGCCAGCGGGGATCTTCTTCGTCCAACTGCCGCGGATCTGCGCCATATTCGGCCATAAAACCCTCGATCAGGGGCGGCTCGTATTCCACCAGGGGGGGACGGCGTACGTAGAGTAAGCAGATGCCGTCTACAGGGTATTGGGCTATTTCCCGCAACAAAGAGAGCACGTATTGGCGCGTCTCGGGATAGGTGTACGAGATGCGCGGCGACCGGCTGCCATCGCGCGCTACCCCCCGCAGCTCCGGGTGTTGTTTGTAGTAACCCTGCCAGTTGTAATTATTCTCCGAAAGAGGGGTAAAAATGAATCCGGCGGGGCGGAAACTGGCGTGCAGCTCCAGGCCGGCGTCGTGGGCAAAATCCGTAGCGAGTTTGAGTTGGTCGATACCTTTGTCGCGGAAGGTGCGCCAGGTTTCGGCACACATGCGCTCACCGGCATGGAAGAAGTTCTCTACGCCATCAAAGGTGGGCAAGCGTCCCGCTTTTCCCAGGTAGAGCTGTAGGTCGCCATAGGCTACTTCCCAATAAAGGCGTGAGAAGTCGGTGTGACGAAAGGGCTCAATCTCACGCCAGACATCCTCGGGCGTAGCCACGAGATAATAGAATTGGTAGCTGCTGGCATCATGATGGGCATAAAGACGCCGCGTATCTTTGCGTTGCCGGTCCCTGGTGTGAGCCGCCACTTCCGTAGCAGAGAGGGGGACGAGTTTGATATAGGCGATGCCGGCTTTCGCATAATGATTCACATCCGGCAGATTCCCAGGCAGGGCATAGGTGCATAGTTGGCGGAAATGCATGCTCTGGCCGGTCAGGTCGGCGCTCTTCCAGAAAAGCTCCTGGATATTCGTCGTCCACCGCCCGACCCCTGCTGGCAGGGTATTCTCCGGATCCGACCCAGGGCGCAGGCTCAGGATGGTAAAGCAAGGATCTGCGCTGAGTTTTACCTGTACCAGGTTATCGAAACCGCGCTCATGGATCAGGCCGATGGAGATGGCATACCAGCCTTCCAGGTGCAAAGGGTAGTTGACCTCGGCTGCATCTGTCAGATCCCCTGCCACCAGCATGGCGCCAGAGAGGGTATCAGCTCTGTAGGAGAGTGTCCGCCATTGCTGTCGTCGCGCCTGCGCGGACACAGCACTTTCCGGCAAAACCCGATCCAGATCAGTCAGGTAGATGGTTTCTGCTCGATGTGCCTCCAGGTCCAGGTGTATATCTCCCAATGTTTTCTCCCTTCTAATATTCTAATTACCTTAAGCAACCTGGTTGATAAACAGCCAGAGAGTTATAGGAGACTGTTCAGAATTACGGTAAAATAACCTTCCTGTAGGTGCGGTTTTTAACCGCACGTCTTACTCATGGGGCAAAAGCGTGCGGTTGCAAACCGCACCTACAGAAAATGGGAACAGTTATAGTTACAGTTCAACCTTAATACGCACCATCATAATATTGTTACGTTTGGACCAGCCAAAGCCCAGAGCATCGTAAGCGTACAGCAACTCGCCGGGGCTAACTTCGGCCATGCTGGTGTAGCCGGTGCTGGGACCGTGGTAGATGGTGGTGGGAACGGTCCATGTCTCGCCCCCATCCATGCTGAAGATGATCTGGTCACCCAGGGAGGGTGGATGGCTGATGCGGCCATAGCTGCAGGCGATGACGCCGTTTTGCATCAAAACCAGGCGGGGCCGGACCCCGTTCACCGGCAAGGAGATCGGGTGACTCCAGGTTTGGCCGCCATCGGTGGATTTTGCTTGATACATCGGGGAGGCCACCGACATGGTGGTGCGCAGGATACACAGCAAACTGCCATCCGGCAGGCGGAGCAAAGCCGGTTCGGTGAAATCCCTGGTGTCCGTATCGGGCGCAGCGATGGTCGAGACATAGGACCAGCCGGGCTCGGTAGCCCCGGCCCGGAGCAGGCAAACGCGGTATTGGGTATCGCCGGTGAATCTACCGTCGGCAGCGCATAATAAATCCCCATCCGGCAGTTGGATGATGTGCCCTTCTAGAAAGAAATCCGCGATATGGCGACCCGGCGGTTGGGGATCAGCCGGCTGGATCAGGCCAGGAGGAAAGCGAATCGGCACTTCTTGTGGTCCTTGCCACGTCACGCCTCCATCGCGAGAGCGCCATTCCAGAGTATAGAGCTCGCCGGAGTATTTCATAAAGACAAACATCATATTTCCCAGGAGGGTACCATGGGGGCCGTCATCCAGTTGGCCCACGGGCAGAGAAGCATCGAGGCTGCCCTGAGAGGTTCTCAGGAGAAACCAATTGGCGCCGCCATCCATGCTCTTGAGTAAGGCGTGGGGTTGACCGCGGGCCTGGTCCCCCGCAATCTCATCCGGGGTCACCGAGAATCCCAGCAGCAGGCTGCCATCTTTGAGGCGATATAAAATGGTGGGAAACCAGTGAAAGCTGTCGGAGCTGCTGATAGTTCTAGGTTCGCCGACGGTAATCTTCAATTCCGGCATGGGTTGGCCTTTACCTTTATCTTGGTGCGGTAACGAATTCGACATATTCGCGGCTGCCCATACCATCACCGGGTTTGGGAGCGGGAATTTGGCCTTGGTTGATTTTGTGCATATAAGCGATCGTGTTTTCGAACATGGGCCGCAGGTGGGGGGAGACGCTTTCCAGGTAACCCGCTTCCAGCATATATTCGGCGCCCCGGGCGACGTGGATGGTTTCCCACGGTTGTTCCACCGCCATAATATGGCCGTGGAGCGTTTCGCGCCGCAGCCCTTCTTTGTAGACCCCGCGGTGAATCAGCAGATGGTTGTAATAGACGGCTTCACCGACCTGCAGCTCGACGACGACCTGGTTGGGCAGATCGGCGTTGGGGTCCTGGCGCAGAATAAGAACTTCCTGCGCCGTAATGGGGCGGCGGTGGCTGCCGGGTATGACCTGCAGGCAGTTATCGCCCTCGTAGAGCGCGCAGTTCCACTGGGCATGGAGTTGGCGTTGCATCAGGATGGCCACTTCCTCTTCCGGGCTGTTATACCGGTTCATGCCGTCGCGATGCCAGACGCGGGCCCAGTTGCCGCGGCGATATGCACCCAGCAGGCAAAAAAGGGCATTCCAAACCAGATTAGGTCCGATCAGGTCTTGCATCGTCCCTAATAGCTTGTCAGAAGCCATGTAATCTAAAAATGCCTGGTCATCGATGCCGGGGCGAAACTGGACCCAATAGCGATCACTGGCCTGATCGAGGGGTATCTTAGACCACTCCTCGACTTTGGCGGCTGACGCGCGGCGCAGCGGTTCCAGCAGAGCCGGATTCAGCCCGGGGACAATGACATAACCTTGTTCTTGAAAATGTTTAACCTGTGATTGCGTCAACATATATGTTCCTTTAGCTGTTGCCTTGGCTTACAGTCTTTTCATCCAGCCCGTCTTACCAAACCATATCCTCACTTGAAACGAAGCGCGTCATCTTACGCCAGCGGCTGTCGCTCTGGCGGTAGTGCCCCCGCTGGTAGAGCGGGCAGAAGCGCCCTGGTGGGTCAATGTTAACCACCTCGTTGCCGCGCAAGACCAGGCTATAGTGTTGCTTCTCAATATCTACTTCGACCGTCCGCTCCGCAATAGGGAAGGTGAGCTTGACTATGGTGCCCGGCGCAAGAGGTCCCGCACCCGCCTCGGCGCTGCCTATCAGGGCATAGCGCCCATCCCAGGCTGGTTGGTGGGGGGCGCCGTTTACCGTGCAGCGCACGTCAGCAGGTTGGGTCCATTCGGGAATTCGCACCCGCAGGCTGCAGGGTTGCTTGAGGCGTACGTCCACCTGGCCGGTATACGGGATATGGCTATGGACATCAGCCCAGGGAGACGGTCGATTGAGCAGCAGGTTGACGCTCAACGTCCCCCGCTCATAGGAAAGCATGTGCTCCCAGATGTAATAGAGCGCGCGCGTGCCGTTCCCGGTGCAGCAGTGCATAATCCCTGACCCGTGTCCGATATACCAGTCATTGGCTGCCGGCCAACCGGCGAAAGCGCCAATATTCCTTTCCGGTACGTGGTCACAAGTTTGAAGTAGGGGGTCTATCATTGAAGGGGTCAGCCGCGCTCGACTGCCGGCTATCGCGCCGGCCGCCACGCGGTACACCCAATCCGCCTGCAAAAGCTGGCCTTCGGCAAACTGGTTGCGGATCCAGCGGTCGGCATCGTCCCAGTAATCTCCCACCCCGGCGGCGCTGAGCTTGAGGGCCAGGCCAATCATGCCCGCCACCTCACAGATCTCTGAGGTCTCCAACTCGTTGACGCGGTCGATGTTTTCCGGGAAATAGCCGACGAGGATGTTGCCTTTGGTCCTGGCCCACTCGAATGCCAGGCGCACGAACTCGACCAGGTCGCGATCTGCCACTGCCAGCGCGTGGTCCAACGTGCCGAGCAGCGGGACCATGTGGTGCTGGAAATGGGTATACTGCTTCCATTCTACTGTTCCTGGATCAAAGCCCTGGAAACCCTCCCTGCCTGGCACCCTGCCACCGTCCTCGCCGGCATAATTGGGCAGAAACTCACCGTTAGGACCATAATAACGGCCATGGTAGGCGAGATAGCGGGCCAGCTTGCTGGCCAGGTCGATGGCTGGCTGGTAGCCGCTCGCCCGGTGATATTGAGCCAGTCCTTGAATGGTCCACCCGACCAGGCTGGACCAGATGCCCACCGGCATAGCCGCATCCTTTACCCGTGGCCGGTTGGGATAGAATTCTCCCTGGGGGAAGTAGCCATAATCGCCCTTATCAATCAAAATGCTCTCCAGGCCGCTGACCATCTTCTGGATCTCGCTGTGCCAGGGGCCAGCAGGATCGCGCAGGGCGTAGAGGGTCATGGCCCCTATGCGCCGGCCGCAGAAGAGCGGAATGGCATACTCACCTGCCGCTGGTTGTTCGCCTGCCGCTTTATCCGCTGCCAGCCCATATCCCAACCCCCAATCGGGTGTTTTTACCCAGGGGAACCACGGCCAGTAGAAGAGCCCATCTGGCCCGATCTGATGCAGGGCATTCCCCATCCAGACCGGGTCAATGTGGCTGTTGAGACTGGCGCCGCTGGCAATGCGCATCAGGGGCAAGGACTCCTCGAATTTTGTCTGGCAAATGTCCGACCCCCGGTGACGCATGCTGGGTGGTTGGGTGCGGAAATCGACACCGAAATACAGCATGTGATCTTTCTCAGGATCTGTCGGGCCGGTTAACCCATTGACCGCCAGAGCAGCCCGCTCCTGGATGTCGAGGGTATCGGGAACCCAGTCTTCGTACGTTTGCCCCTGATACGCAGGAGTCTCGAACGCGGGTATGTCCTGGCGTATGTAACGGATAGGGTATTTCACCGTGCGCCTCCTGCTATATTACCCTGGGGTATCATAATTCATATCCCACCCGCCCAATTCATTGAAAATCATGCGCTCCGGCTCCAAGTCAGGCTCCCCTGCGTGCATCCAGGCCTGGATCTCCTCCCGGTGGCCCATGCGGCGTAAGGCATCCCAAGAGAAGTTATAGGTAGCGCGCCCGTTGCAATCCCAATAGAATATATTTTCCACCCCGGCGGCGTACAACGCTTCGGCTTTGCGGCGGTATTCCTCCGGCGGCATGGTACGGGGCATGATGTTCAAAGCCAGCTTGCAGGCTGTGCCTTTCGTCAGCTCTACCCAATAGGTCACGTCCCGCAGGTCAGGCCAGGATTCCGTGGTGGTATTCAGGCGCGGCGACATGGTGTTGGGGACGATGGTGTCCACCAACCCTGCTGCAATCCAGCCCTTGATATCCATGCCGTCCATCAGATTCTCCTCCTCTCGGCCCGACACCACCGCCGATACCTCAATCCGCCTGGTTTGGCCGCGCTCGCGCGCCACGGCATCCATCTCCTGCCGCACCTCGCGCATGAACTGGGTCAGGGTGCGGCAGCGATAGGCCAGCCAACGGGGGTCCTTGGGGTCCAGTGTGCGGGGGTCCTGGCCGTACTCAGCTATAAAGCCGTCGACCAGCGGAGGCTCATACTCGACCAGGGGCGGGCGGCGCACGTAGAGCAGCGCTATCCCATCCACGCCATATTCCGCCACTTCCCGCAATAGAGAGGTGACATAGCGGCGGGTCTCCGGGTATGTATAGGAGATGCGGGGGGATAGCTTCCCATCGCGCCCGACACCCCGTAACTCAGGATGCTGCGCATAGAAGCTCTGCCAATTCGCCGCCGCTTCGGTTAAAGGCGAATGGTAGAAACCGGCGGTGCGAAAACCGGCATGTAACTCCACATTTATCTCATGAGCATATTCCACAGCCACCTTCAGCGGGTCTATACCCTGGTCGCGGAATGTGCGCCAGGTGCGGGTGTACATATATTCGCCCACCGTATAGAATTCATCCTCACCTTCCAGGGTAGGCAGCCGGCCTGCTTTCCCCAGGTAAAGCATCATATCGCCGTAGGCCGCTTCCCAATAGAGGCGGGAGAAGTCGGTGTTGCGATACGGCTCAATCTCCCTTTTGATGTCTTCAGGTGTCGTGACTAGATGGCTATATTGGAAACTACTGGCGTCATTATGGGCAAAGAGGCGACGGGTATCGGTGCGCTGCCGGTCATCCTGTAAGGCCTTTACTTCCTCAGCCGAGAGCGGGGTCAGTTTTATGTAGACAAGTCCTACTTTGGCATAACGGCGACTGCCCAGTTGATCGCCCTGATCGGCCACCTGGGTACACAACTGGCGGAGCAGGATCTGTTGATTTGTGAGGTCGGCGGCTTTCCAGAAGACTTCCTGAATGTGTATGCCCCATAGAATCCCATCCCTGGGATTGACAATGCCCCGGTCCGGACGCGCGCGCAATGTCAAAAGGGAAAAGCAGGGGTCTGAAGTCAGTTTGACTTGTACTACATTGTCGAAACCCCGCATATGTACTACGCCGAAGGAGATAGTATACCAACCATTCATATGCAGCGGATAGGTGATCTCGGGCGCATCCGTGAGCTCGGCCGCCATTAACATAGTACCGGATAATTGATCCGTGCCGGATGCGCCATCCATGCCGGATGCAGCTTTATATTCCAGCTTACGCCAGTAACCGTGATGAGGCTCAGAGGAGAGGGCGCTGAGAGGTGTGCAGTGGTCGAGGTCCGTCAGATAGATGGTTTGGTTGCTATTGTTGATTTGTGTGCTGCGGGTGGATCCATCCATAGTCTCGTCCTCCAGATATTATTTCCACAACCAGAATTGGATATGCTAGAGCTATTTACTCTGTTATGTGCGTTCCACGTGAATGGGCAAGAGGTAGATCCGGCTGCGTTCGTCTGAGCCGGCCGGGACCCCGTTCCAGCCGAAAGGAATCCGGTCATATACCAGCAGTAACTGATTGGGTTCGATTTCAACCAGAGCCGTGTAAGCCGTAGTCTGGTCGGCAGCGTGCCGTTTCTGCGGGTCCGGTGATAGCTCGGGATTAATCTTATGGGTGGCATTCGGCGCCCACTGGTTATGGTGCGCCACGATATCAACCATTTGCCAGGATGTACCCCTGGGATCGGTGGAAAGCCATAAGTAAATTCCCGGCCGGCCGGTGGATAGCGCAATCACCCCGTTGTGCAAGCGGCGGATAGCGGGCATGACGCTGAAGGCCGGTAGGCGATCCGGTGGCGACCAGGATTTGCCGCCGTCGCTGCTGTAGACACGGGCCAGCGCCTGATCTCTCCCTGAGCCGACCCGGCTGACACACATCAGGTCCCCGTTGGATAGTTGGAGCATGCAGGGTTCGTCGAAGCCTTCCCTGGCATCCGAGATGGCCTCTGCCGTCACCATGGTGGAGAGGTAACGCCAGGTATAGCCGTTATCGTCCGACGCCAGAGCTACACAGCTATAGAGCGGATCTCCCTGGAACCGGAGGGGACAGGTGGTAACGTAACGGCCGTCCACCTTAACGGCATCCCCCACCAGGGCGATCTCTGCCTGCCAGTAGCGGCTGGGTCCTTTCCACGGCGCCACGTCCCGCGGCAGGTCCAGAATGCGGGCGGCCCAAGGCTCCAGTTTGTATCCTGCGCCTCCGGCCTCATAACGGACATAGTGGACGCGAAAGTTGCGCCATTGTCCCGGCGGGTCGGGAATTGGCGAGAAAGTCGGGCCGGCAATGGTATTATCCGGCAAAGAGATTCTGACTGCAGGGCCATGAGAGACGTCATAGCTGAGATCCCAAGTCTGGCCGTGGTCTCGCGAGACCATGACGGCCATAGCGCGCAGACCAACGTCGGCATCCGCCTGGAGGCTGTGGGTCAGCAATAGATTGCCGCCGGAAAATTTCGACAGATACGGAAACCAACAAAAGGCGGTGCCTGCTGTGACTTGCTGGGGCTGTCCCAGAACTATACGGATATCATTGAGTTGTAGCGTTTGCATCGTAACCTGCTTCCGATATGGAAATCGTGCGGTTGCAAACCGCACCTACGAAAGAAGAGATTTTCACAGTTCATGATGCCCTGGCGGGTTTGGGAATTATTGTACCTCATGCACGCTCAATCTCTATCGGTAGGACAAAGATCCGGCTGCGCTGCGCAGAATCCAGCGGCACCGAGTTCCAGCCGAAAGGAACCCGGTCGTAGATCAGCAGCAGGCGGTTGGGCGAGATCTCAACCAATTCAGTATACGCCGTGGTCTGATCCCCGCCATGTCTTTTGGCGCGCTCCCCTGACCTCTCCGGGATGATGGTATAGCCGGCATCAGGCGCCCAGGCATTGTGGTGCACCACGATGTCAATCTGCTGCCATGACGCGCCCCGTGGATCGGTAGAGAGCCACAGGTAGATACCCGGCCGGCCGGAGGAGATCACGAGCACGCCGTTACTCAGCCGCTTCAGGCTGGGTTCCACACTGAAGGCCGGCAACCGGTCTACCGGCGACCAACTGCGCCCGCCATCCTGGCTGTAGGAACGGGCCAGGTGCCAGTCAGGGCCGCTCCCCAGGCGCATGATACACATCAATTCCCCGGTCTCTAGCTGCGCCAGGTTGGGCTCGCACGGTCCTTCCGGCACGCCGGGTACGGCGTCGGGGCCGGCGACGGTGGAGAGATAGCGCCAGGTGCGCCCCTCATCGTCTGACGCGATCAACACCACACTGTAGAGATCGTCTCCGGCAAAGGTTAAGTACATGGTCGTCAGTAACCGGCCATCTATTTCTAAGCCATTGCCGTCGAAGGTTTGTTGGCCATGATCCACCTGCCCCGGCAAGACATGTTGTGGTGGCATGGCGCGCACATCGCGCGGCAGTCCCAGCACGCGCATGCCTCCATCTTCGATCTGGATACGCCGCCCTCCGGCCTGGTAGCGGATGTAATTCCCAATGAAATTTCGCCACTGGCCCGGCGGATCGGGGGTGACCCGGCCAAGGCTCAGGATATCGCCGTTGGGACGGGGGATTTTGATGGAGAGCATGGCTTCGGAGACAGTATAGCGGTATTCCCAGGTGCGCCCCTGGTCGGTAGAGAGGTAGACACGCTGCGCATGAATCGGTAAACCGTGGGCATCCGCTACAGCGGACGTGGAAGCCAGCAGCTCCCCGCTGGTGAACCGGGTTAATTGGGGGAACCAGGTGTGACCCACCCCCTCCGTCACCTGTATCGGGTCATCCAGGCGCACCTTTAATCCACTCAGATTGATTTCACGCATAAGATTTTTCTCCTTGGTCCCGGATCAAGGACAGGTATTCCGGCAGGTATTCCTGCAGGAATTCCTGATATGATCTGGGATCATATATCCTGTCGTTTTTTGGGTAAATACTGCTCAGGAAGGAAGGCCAGCACAGTTACGGATCCTATCAGTCCGGTCAGAGCGGTAATAACGAACATCAATCCGCCGCGTTGTGCTATATAAAGGAAGACATAATCTGACAAAGCAATTTCGGAGAATGAGATATAGTGCCCTAATAAGGTCCACCAGAAATAGCTCCACAGCCCGCCGAAGATCACCACTGCCAGCGCCGCCGCCAGCAAGGTTAGCCAGATGGCCCGTGGCACACTCGCCGCCATGACCCCTCCACAGAGGAAGGAAAGTACCGCCAACCCCAGCAGGTTGAACGGCCAGGGGGAAAAGTCGCGCAAATCCGAGACTGCGACCATCCCGGCATAGGTCAGAACCAGGGCGGCAGCCAGCACGGCGATAGTCTGTTGCAGTTTATAGCTCATGAATCTACTCTGGAAAGCGGGAAGTTAGTCTTAACCAGCGCGCTTCACTGGTGTTGGGAAAGTGTACTCGCAGCAACACATTGGCGGACCAGGTCACGGTACTGGCGCTTAAGGTCTCTCTGGCGCGCTCTGCCTGGTCTGCCGGGATATACAGGGTTAGATCCAGATCCAGGGACTGGGCAGGCGCCAGCTCCTTGGTGAAAATAAGGGAATTTCTAAAATCTGCCGCATTGGCGCCGGGTTCTATACCGGCATAGCTGTTGGTTACGAGCCGGCCCTTGAGGAACAGGAACGCCTCATACGCCTCAATACGTACCCCTTGGCTTGAGCCATTGTGTACCTTGAACTGGAGTCTGGCTCGCGCAGGTCCGGTTTGGCTGATCTGTACCTCCCCAAGCTGTAGCCCCAAACCCTGGGCGCTGGCGATCGAGCTCAGGTAGTTGGCTGCGGTAATGCCTATACCAAGCAAAGCTAATACACCCAGCAACAGGAGTAACCCATAGGCAATGTAGGAAAAAGGCGATGTCAGGGTCGCCGAGGGGCCTACATCAAATTGCTTTTTCCAATGGAGAGAACTGGGTGTTGGTTTCTGCTCTGGTATCTGCGCCATGGATATTATTGTCAGGGTTAACTGTCAGCCTGCCAGCGTACCACGCCCATGTGGTAGCGCCGGTGAGCCCGGATGCGATTAGTATAGTAGGCCGAGATGATCGTGCCATCTGCCAATTGCACACTGGACGGGTAACCGCCGTCGGTGGCATCGTCCAGATCCACCAGGATCAGCGGTGGTCCCCAACTGCGGCCCGCATCGGCGCTGAGCCGGGCGCCAACAGCATATTGCCCATGATTTCGAATGCCATAGGTCAAAAGAATGCGGCCATCGCTCAGGCGCAACAAGTGGCCTGGATGCTGATAGGGCAAGGTGAGGGGACCCGAGGGAGACCAATGGTAGCCGCCGTCCTCGGAAACTAATAGCTCCAGATGTTGATCTTGGGTGGTGCGGGCGGCAGCCAGCCAGCGTCTGGCATCCAGGCAGAGCAGGTCGGTTTCATTATAATTGTCCGCCCCCATGAGCACACTGTCTCCCCAGCTCTGCCCATCATCGCGGCTGCGTGAGAGGTACAGAGCCGCCTTACCATCTCGATCTTCCCAGTAAGACGTGACGGCCAGAGTGCCATCGGGGCTGCGTTCAATATCGCCGAAAGGTACCAGCCAGGATACACCATCCGGTAGGGCAAAGGATGCTGTCCTGGTCCAACTCCGCCCGCCATCCGTGGAGCGGCAGACAAGGTTGTCCAATATTTGCGAGATGTCGGGGCGCTTCTCCGGGGGAGGCGGGGGGATAACCATACTACCCAATGTGCCTGGGAAAGACTGAGGCCGTGGCAACGCATAGGTTAAAGGCTGCTCTTGTCCGGGAGCCGGTGGCGGCGGTTTGGGAGCTATGCCCCACACGATCGCTACCAGGGCGCCATCATGGGCCAACCCCGCCGCCACGTTGAGGCGTACGCTTCCTGGCTCATGAGCGGCCACAACCCCACGGCGCTCCCAGCGGCGCCCCTCATCGGCGCTCACCCAGCATTCCACGTCACCTTCCCAGCGACCGTGGCTGGGTTGATTGAAAATGATGGCGGCAACCTCCCCATTGGGCAGTAGCGTCAAATTGGGCCAGGCACAGACATTGTCGATGGCTAGATACCGTTCCATCCGCGGTTTCCTTTCTCCGGCGCCGGCTCATACAGCGCGACATGGTTCGCAGGGTGGATGTCCAAAGGGTACAGAGGAACCCGACAGAAAACAGATGGATAGGGCGCTGCAGTTCAGGGATATGTTCCCCTACTCGCGCTCCACTTCCACTTCCAGCAGGTAGATACGGGCGCGTTCGCGCGGCATCAGGCTGTTGGGGGCCAGGGCGAGCTCGGGATAATGCGCCAGGATGCGGCCGCGCACCTCGGCATCTGTGGGCACCGGCATCCAGCCGTAGGGCATACGGTCGTAAACCAGGAAAAGCCGGTTGGGCGAAACTTCCAGCATGGCAGTATAGGCCGTTGTCTGCCAGGGATCATTGAAGTCGAAATGATCGTTTATATATTTCTCTCTCGGCGTCACCGCCAGGCCGGATGCCCCCAGGCTCATGTGGTGGGGCTGCTCCAGCACCGAGTTATGATAGGCGATCAAGTCAAAGGGTTCCCAGTGCTTCCCGCGGGCATCGGCCGAAAGCCAGAGGAAGAGGCCGGGCCGGCCGGTGGAAAGGGCGATCACACCGTTCTCCAGCCGCGCCATGTTCGGCGCCACGCTCCAGGCCGGCAGGCGGTCGATACCCGTCCAGCTTTGGCCGCCGTCGCTGCTGTAGGCCCGAGCCAGGGGCTGGTCGGAGCCGCCTCCCACGCGGCTGACACACATCAGGTCTCCATCCGCCAGTTTCACCATACACGGCTCGTCGAAGCCTTCTTTGGCGTCCGGGATATCGTCGGGACCTGCTATCGTAGAGAGATAGCGCCAGGTGCGGCCCTCGTCCTCGGATACCAGCGCTACGGTGGTTTCCCGTGTGTCTCCCTGGTACCGCAGGCAGCCGGTGGTGACGTACCGCCCCGGCGCTACTGCCACGGCGGTGCCAAACAGACTGAAGCTAACCCAGTTCCAGCGACTCTCGCCTGCGGGAGCGGCGACATCCCGCGGCAAGCCTTCGATCCTGGCGCCCCAGGTCTCTACGCTGTAGCGCCGCCCGCCCTGGTCGAAGCGCCAGTAGTGGGTGGCCAAGCTGCGCCACTGGCCGGGTGGGTCGGGTTTGAAGCCGGCATAACTGGGTCCCGCCAGGCTGCCATCTGCCAGGCTGATGCGCACCTCGCCGCCGCCGCAGTGGAAGCCATTCACATCGTAGGCATGTTCCCAGGTCTGGCCCTGGTCAAAAGAAAGCCGGATGGATTGTGCAGTGATCTGGCTACCGTTGGCGTCGGCGTTGAGGCTGTGGGCCAGCATCAGCTCGCCGCTAGCAAATTTCAAGATATCCGGGTACCAGCAAAATCCGACCCCTTCGGCTGCTACGCGCGGCTTATGGAGCTTGAGGCGCAATCCCGGTAGATTGATTACCTGTGTCATGATTCCCCTATCTACCTAAGTAGTTTGTCACCCATAATCTGATGGGTGGTAGTATAGCCCCTTGTGGGCGTGGGGACGGGCACAAGGCCCTATACTACCCGTCACATCATGGTTGACAAAGTACTAGGATATTTGCATGCGTGGGTCCAGCGCATCCCGTAAACCATCACCCACAAAATTAATCGCCAGTACCGTCAGCAAAATCGCGGTGCCTGAGGGGATCCACAACCACCAGTACTGTTCCAGGGTGTTAATGGATTGGGCGCCAATCAGCATGTTGCCCCACGAGGGAGTGGGGGGGAGGACACCGAAGCCCAGGAAGGATAGGCCGGCTTCCGTCAGGATGGCGCCGGCTACACCGAAGGTCGCGGCTACCAGCAGCGGCGCCAGGGCATTCGGTAATATGTGGGACAGCATGATGCGCCGGTCCGGTACGCCCAAACAGCGCGCCGCCATCACGAAATCCCATTCGCGCACCGACAGGATCTGGCCGCGCACCAGGCGCGCCATGCCTGTCCACCCTAACAGGCCGATGACCGCCATCACGTTATAGATGCTCGGTCCCAACACTGCCACCACGGTCATAATCAGGATCAAGCCCGGAAAAGTCATCATCACATCGGTGGCGCGCATGATGAGCATATCTACCCTGCCGCCATAAAAACCTGATAGCGTCCCCAGGATTATTGCGATGACGACCGAGATGGAGACGGCCACGATCCCCACCGAAAGGGAGACCCGGCCGCCATAGACCAGCCGGGACCAGACATCTCGCCCGGCGAGATCCCCCCCTAAGATATGTTCTGAAGTGGGCTCGTGGCGCGTCAGACCCGGATATAGTTTGACCGGGTCATTTGGGGCTACCAACGGTGCCGCTATGGCTAACACAGCCACAATGATCAGGAAAATCAGACTCGTCATGGCCGCCCTATGGCGCCGGAAGCGGCGCCAAATACGGGCTCGCGGAGTAGCAACTTTTGACCGCTTCTGCCAAACATCGTCTAATGCATTGTCTGCCTTAATAGCCTGCTCTGCCATGCCATTCACCTCGGAGGTTATTGAACGGTATTAATAGGAATATGCCTGAACGTGCCATCCATTTGTAAAATTTCCCCACCCTGGTTGGGAACTAATCATACCTGATGCGTGGATCGGCCCAGGCGTAGGCCATATCAGCCAACAAGTTGCTGAAGAGTATCAGGGTCGCCGTTATTAGGACGCCTCCCATCAGCAACGGGTAATCCCGTTGCTTGGTGGCGTCTACCATGGTCAGGCCAATGCCGGGGAAGTTGAACACCGTCTCGATCAGTACCGCGCCGCCGAAGAGACTAGGAAGGCGCAACCCTAATATAGTGATGACCGGCAGCAGCGCGTTGCGGAAAACATGGCGCCCGACTACCAACCATTCCGGCAGCCCTTTTGCCCGGGCGGTGGTCACATATTCCAGGCCCAATACCTCTAACATGCTCGAGCGTGTATAGCGCATCAGGCCGCCCATGCTCTCGTAGGCCAGGGCAATTCCCGGCAAAATCAGATGTACGAGCCGGTCCGACACAGAAGGAGGTAGCTCTGGCGTCATAATACCGCCGGTGGGTAAGAGCCCCAGACGTAGTGATACAAGGTAAATCAAAACCAAAGCAAAGAAGAAGCCGGGCATCGCCACCCCCGCAAAAGCGAAACCCGTCAGCGCATAGTCCAGCGCTGAGTAGGGCTTGAGCGCGGAGATAATACCTAGCAGCAGGCCCCCGATCGTCGACAGCAGCAGCGCCATTGTCACCAGCCCGATGGTGTTGCCAATGCCTGTCCTAATCACCTCGGATACCGGCCGGATGCGCCATATGGAGTAGCCCAGGTTACCTCGCAGCACTTCCTTTAACCACAGGGCATAGCGCACCGGCAGCGGTTTGTTCAAGCCCAACGCCTCCCGCATCTCTTTCAAAGTCTCTGGGGTCATCTGCCGCTGTTCCATCGGATCGATCATGGCGGAGACCGGGTCCCCTGGCGCCAGGGCATAGATGGTATAGTTCATGACAGTGACGCCAAACAATAAGGGAATGATCAGCAGGATACGGCGCAACAGGTACTGTGACATAGTTCGGCAATTTCCTTCCCAGGAGAGGATGCAGTGGCGGGGGGGTGGCCCGCGCGTACTCGCGACCCATCCCCTCACCCGATAATTCGCCTAAGACTCTAGATAAAGCTTTTCCAGTCCCCAGTCATTCCTGGTCCACAGGGCATAGATCGGCTTGATAGCAAAGCCCGCGACCTTTTTGTTGATCGTATGCCAGCCGGTAGATTGCGCAATGAAAACGTACCTTTGTTCCTCGGCGAGCATCTCCTGCAACTGCCAGATCGCCGCTTTGACATCCTCATCCTTCTCCAGCAGCAAGGCTTTTTCCCACATGGCTGCCCCTTCTTCGTAGTCCGGGAAGCGCTTGAGGGGATCTCTAAAAAAGCTGGTAGCGCTGGCCAGGTTGGGACCCCAGGCATAAGCACTGTACAAAACGTCCCAGTCGAACGGCGCTGTACCGACGACCTTACTGTAATCTGCCGCTCCTACGATCTGGTATTCCGTTTTCACCCCCACCTTTGCCCAGTAGTCCCGGATCATCTCATATTCCGGCTCCCGCATCGGGTCCACCACGTCCAGCAGGATGCGCAGCTTGCGGTTGGGATCCCAGCCCGCATCCTTGATCAACTGTGTGGCCTTGGCCGGGTCATACTTCATGTAAGGCGCGACTTTCGGGCTGACGCCGTACTTGGCATAGTAGATGTTCGCCTGGGCGGGCACAGTGGCGCCGTAGAAGAAATCTTTGACGATCCTCTCCTTATCCACAGCGTAGTTCAACGCCTGGCGGAAGCGTTTGTCCGCCAGGTAGGGCCGGCCCTTGTTAATCTCGAACCCCTCATTTGCCAGGCCGGGATTAATCACGATATTTACGCTAGAGATTTTCTTAAAGCGATCAAACTCGGAGTTGGCCATCCGGACGCCGATGTGGCACTCGCCTTTCTCCACCGCCGCCGCCATCGCCAGGGCATCGGTGTACGCAACGTAGACCAGCTTATCCAGCAAGGGCTTGCCGCGGTGGTAGTCGGCATACGGCTCATACTCCACAAATTGGTCGACTTCATACCTGGTGATCTTGAAAGGACCGGTGCCGATGGGCGACCTCAGGCCAAAGTCCGACTTCTTCAATCCCTGGGCGGCGCTTTCATCCAAGGCCCATTGCGCCTCCGGTATTTTCCCCAGAATGTGCTCGGGCACCATCACAAAGCTGTTGATGGCCGACAGGAAGGGCTCGCGGAAGGGTTTGGTCATCTCAAAGACCACGGTGTAATCATCCGGCGCGGTGATGCCGCTGGTCTTGTCCGCTTTGCCTTCCGAGAAGTCTTTCATACCGACAATGTAATCGATGATCATGCCCACACCGTTCCATTGCTTGACATTCGGGTGAGCAATCAGGCGGAAGCTGAAGAGCACATCTTTAGCGCTGAAGGGCTTGCCGTCGTGCCATTTGACGTTCTTGCGCAGCGTGAAGATACATTTGTTGCCCGAGAATTCCCACTTTTCCGCCAGGTCGGGGATATAGGTCAAGAAGTCCTGGCTCACCTGCACCAACCCGCTGAAGGCGGTGCGGCGCAGGTAGATATCCGTGCCGCCGGCGTTGAATTCGGGAGCGAAGAGGTTTGCGAAGCTGGTTTTCTGGGCGTAACCCATAGTCAATGTCCCGCCCCTTTTAGCGGCTGCCGGGGGAGCAGTGGGTTTGGCGGGGGCTGCCGTGGCTGCCGCTGCGGGAGCGGTTGTGGCCGCTGCCGCCGGAGCTGTGGTGGCCGCTGCCGCCGGGGCAGTGGTGGCTGCGGCTGCTGGGGGCGGGGCGGGGGCTGGCGTGGGCGTCGCGCCACAGGCTGCCAACAATGAGGCACCTACTCCGGCTACCGTGGCGCCCATGGCCCAACGCATGAACTGCCTGCGTGTAACTTGCTTGCTCGTCTTTTCAGACATTTCGATACTCCTCCCTTATTTTGCGTTCAAGTTTATCCTCGACAACGATCCGAAAACCCCGGCACAAAGCCAGGAATAGCAAATACAATCAAGATCGACCCCATTGTATATTATTTCCCTAGGGAAGTCAAGAGATTTGCTCCAGGGTGGCACATTTGGGGCCAGGTCTCCTAAATCCTGAGGGAATTCGGGGGGATTGGCGCCCACTACCCCAGAATTGACGTGCGCCCTATGCATTCCGGCCGCCTGTCAATTCTGGGGTGAATAATGGGGATGGTGCTATTCTCGCCTAAGACTCTAG
>SHYO01000018.1 GCA_009692745.1 Chloroflexota bacterium | reverse complement strand
GCGATAGTTTCCAAAAGTTCACGTTTACTTTTCTGACTCATCATAGCCTCTTTCCTCCCGACCATTTTTGTCGTGCAACCTGATCGGGTAACATTATTATCTGAGGCAACGAATCCGCCAAAGTAAGATTTTCAATGAGGCAATGCGACTCCTTGACAAAGGAGTTCAAATCGTTTATACTGTAGCGTAAGTACGCTATCAACCTATTTCTATTTATTTCTATCTATTTAATGCAGGTTGGTCTTCTGCCTTGGCCCCGGAAGGCTATATTACCTCCACCTGATTTTCAGCGATTTTCCACATTGAGAGTATTTTTGCGCCTGGATGTATTGAGAAGATGTTGGCCAATAGATTTGACTGAATTGATCAAGTGCTGCGAAATTGATGGCAATCTTAACACTACTAAACCGGACTAAATGCAGATGCCAGATTCGTCATGCGGGATGTGCTATGCCATTGTTGAAATTGTGCGGTTTGGTTACCGGCCTGGGAATGTCAGGCATTAAGTAGGAGAAAGGCATGCCCGAGCAATCACCTGGCAAGCCACTCTCGATAGGCCACGCCCATAAGATCTGGGCTGTGGTCTGCAATATTGCCCTTATTGTCGTAGTAATTGCTGTATACCTGGTTATCGTTGGTTTGGGGGCGACTTTACCTGGTATCCGGTCTGTAGTTTATGCCGCTCCTTGGCCCGGGGACGAGGCAGTTGAAGGGTCGGCCGGGAACCGTACCAGCTCTGCCCCTAGCAGGGTTATATTCTTACCGGTAGTTGGCAAGAGTTTCTCTTTGGTGGGGAGCAATGTTTTTCCGTCCTCTACCCCCACACCCCTGGTTATCGGTACCCGAGAGTTAACATTTACCCCTAAACCCGGCGCCGATCCAACCAATACTGCCACATCTACACGACCGCCTACTTTTACCGCAACGACCACTGCCACTAGTACGCGGGTACCCTCAGCGACTGCTACACGGCTGCCGGCTACGGCAACCGCATCTCCCACTGTCACAACCCCGGCGGGACCGACAGCAACACCTTCTGATTGTCCGGATCCTTATGAACCTGATAACACCAAAGATCAGGCTATATTTCTGCCCGGAAATGGTATTCCGATCCAGTCTTATATCTGTACCCCAGGGGATTTAGATTACTACAAAGTCAACATTCAGGCCGGCCACATCATGACGATTGAGCTGGCCAATTTGCCTGAAGATTACGACTTGGAACTTTACGATTTCCGGTATAGCAATGACACTATCGCCTATTCCCAGAATGGGGATAAGCAGAGCGAACGCATCATATACCTGGCCCTGGAGGGTGGCACCTATTATGTGCGCGTCTTACCCTACGCGGGTTTTAGTAAGACGCATAGCTATACCCTGCAGGTGATGGTGACCGATGTGAAGTTCCCCAAGCCGTTGAAAACTGCTGCTCTGATATATAAGGATAACCTTGCCGATGCTACCCAATATGAAATATTGCTCAGATCATCGGAGTTTGGCGTTAGCCTGATTCAGGCTAACGATCTGCTTACAACAGACCTCAGAAATTTTAATCTTATTATTGTGGCCAATGATACTGGGGATCTTTGGCGTGATGCGGCTTTAGTGGCTCATTTAAGTGCCTACAGAAAGCCGCTCCTGGTGATGGGTGATGGGGGTTATCAGCTCTTAATGGCTTTAGGACTACAGGTCGTGGCCAGTTCCGATTTGCAGCAGGATAGTGATAACCAGATTGAAGTCCTGACGCCCAACCTGATTGTTTATCGTGCTTATTATCCCATTACGGTGCCGCGGGATGGGGTATTGCGCCTTTATCATGATCCTGTACCTCGGACGGCAATTACCTGGTCGCTTCTTCCCACAACCGCCGTCGTGGTGGGGCGGGATCCGCAGATCCCCTCCAGTTATCCTGTGATCCGCATTCAGGACGGTGTATTATTCTGGGGATTCCCCCGCCCGCCGCGGTTTATGTTGGCCGAAGGGTGGGAGTTGTTCGCCAATTGTGCCTGGTGGATGCAGCGCTAGGCAAAAATCATCGAAATAGGTTTAGGGATACGGGAGCCGGATTTCTGCCAGAAATCCGGCTCCCGTATCTTTTTATCCTTCCTGAAACTCCTCTGTAACCTGGGTTTCCGGTAGGTACTGTTGGGCATTACTGCGCGCCACAATCGCATGCAAAAACTCCCTGAACAGAGGATGAGGCCGGTTGGGGCGGGACTTGAACTCGGGGTGGAATTGGCTCCCTAGCATCCAGGGATGGTCCTGGATTTCGGCAATCTCTATCAGATTACCATCCGGTGAGGTGCCGCTAATCACCAATCCTTCCGCTTGTAACATTTCCAGGTATCGGTTATTGACTTCGAAGCGGTGCCTGCGCCGTTCAAAGATCACCCGCTCGCCATAAGCTTCCCAAGCCTTGGTGCCTGGTAGCACATGGCAGGGATAGGCTCCCAGGCGCATCGTGCCACCCATTTCAACGATGCCGCGTTGCTCGGGTAGCAAGTCAATGATTGGATAATCCGTCCCCGGGTCAAATTCGGTGCTGCTAGGTTCGTCGCTCTTCAAGATATGCCGGGCCAGCTCGATGACCATTATTTGCATGCCGAGGCATAACCCCAGATAGGGTAACTTATGCTCCCGCGCATACTTCGCTGCCAGAATCTTTCCTTCGATACCCCGGCTGCCAAACCCGCCAGGTACCAGTAGCCCATCTAATTGATCTAATACTTCGAAATTACGACCGCGTTCCAAATCTTCCGAATCGATCCACTCGATGGTCACATCATGCTCATGGAACCAGGCGGCATGGCGTAGTGCCTCTCTCACGCTAAGGTACGCATCTTGCAATTCGATATATTTGCCAACGAGGCCAATGCGTACCGGGGCCGTCGAACGATTAATTCTTTCATTCATAATTCGCCAATCACTCAGGTCAGCCTCCGTTTCAGGCAAACGCAGACGGCGTCCAATCAAGCGTCCCAACCCCAATTGTTCCAGAGTCAAGGGGACTTCATAGATATTGCGGGATGTTACCAGGGGGATGACCGCCTCTTTGTCCACATCACCGAAAAGCGCAATCTTAGAGATGAGATCCTCATCTACGGGAAAATCTGACCGGGCGATAATGGCATCTGCCGAAATCCCAATACTACGCAATTCCCGTACGCTATGCTGGGTAGGCTTCGTCTTCAACTCACCAGTCGAGCCGATATGTGGTAGAAAGGTGACGTGGATATAGAAGCAATTATCTCGTCCGACATCTTTCCGCATCTGGCGGATAGCTTCCAGGAAGGGCAGGCTTTCAATGTCACCTACGGTGCCACCCACTTCCACAATCAGCACCTCGGCCTGGCTCATTTTGGCCGCCAAGGCTATGCGGTGCTTGATCTCACCGGTGATATGAGGCACAACCTGGACAGTGCCTCCCAGGAAATCGCCGCGCCTTTCTTTGCTGATCACTTCGCTATAAATCTGCCCCGTGGTTACATTGCTGGCGCGGGTCAAATTCTCGTCAATGAATCGCTCGTAATGCCCAAGATCCAGATCAGTCTCCGCTCCATCTTCGAGAACATAAACTTCCCCATGTTGGTATGGGTTCATGGTGCCTGGGTCAACGTTAATGTAAGGATCGAGTTTTTGAATTGCGACACGGATACCCTGGCTTTTGAGTAACCGGCCTACTGAGGCGGCGCAAATCCCTTTACCTACAGATGAGACTACGCCTCCGGTGAAGAAAATAAACTTGGCCATGCCTGCTCCTTATAAATAGAACGCTTAGATAACACAATCGGCATCTATATGGATTCTAAAAATTATACCACGAGATGCTTATCAACTTTTTCCTTAATGCCTTGAAGATTTCTTGCGCCGTTTTGCCAGAGAAGATGCGATAGCGCGAATTTCAGTGTACCGCTGCCGCGCGGCCGTAAACTCGGCCGGTGTCGGCTCCTGCGCCCCATAGTGTGCCTTTACAAATATCTCGGTGATAGTCTCAATGCCTGGCTGCTGTTCCGGCAACGTTTCCGCCAGGTCAGGAATATATTCATAGGGCGTTGCGGCCTGGCGCCGTGGCTTTCCCAAATGCTCTCCCATCCGTAATAGCCTGGTATAAAGTTGATGGATGGTTTCCGGGGCTGCATCGCCATCTTCCATTAGGCTGCGCCGTGAGCGTAACTGTTGCCATGCCCGTTGTTGCCAGGTTTTTAACGACGCTAAATCTTCCAACAGTGCCGTGCGGACCGAAATACTCTCCCTCATTTCTGCGCCACTGCGGACGCGCCGCCGGCGGTTGTAATTGAGTAGATACACTAATCCTACCACAGCCAGCGCTATGAGCCCAACGCTGGTTCCCCAGCGCGTAATATCAAAAACAATAGCTGGAGGGAGAAACTGCCGCAACCGGTCTATCAGGTGTTGCATATTCTCTGAATTCAGTGGTGTATTCGATAGGTCAGGCAGGTGCATCTGGATACGTTGTATCATCTCCTGTATCATTTCCAACATCTGCAGCACTAACCATTGGAGTGGTACGGCTATCAGCGCGACCAACACATATGCCAACAGACCGAATGCTAACCATAGCGGCGCCGCCAGCCACAACATCTCGCGGGCAACATCCAAGGAAAGCAATTGGGCTATGGCCAGACCTACCAGGATCACCATACCTGTCGCCGCTGCTAGAATAAATAGCCAGGCGGGGCCGAAAGGTGTAGCACTGCCTTCGGTATTTTCGGTCACCTCGGTGGTGCGGGCAATGGCTATAGCCGCCAACCCTGTGGCAAAATAAACCACGACATGAATGGCGAAGGATAGACGAAATGAGGCCGCCGAGATGATTAAAGCCAGTGAGAGGGTTAGGATGCCGATGCGGAAACGGAATCCCACCCATGTCAGGCTCAGTCGTTGTTCTGTGAGGGAGATAGCGCGCCACCACAGATACAAACTGCTCCCCACTGCCAAAATACCCAGGCCAGGACCTTCCAACAAATGGATGATTTCCTGTAAAATAGCCAGAAACCAATGCCAGTCGTACCAGGCATAAGTGCGGCTATATACATTCACATAGGCATATAGGCTTGTAGTGATAATAAACGTCAAAGCCAACCCCCAGCGCGCCTCTTTTAATACCAAAGGGGAGGATCCCAGCCAGCGGGTTGCGTAGAGCGCTGCCAACATCAAGAGCAGGCAACTAAGCCAGGAGAAGTGGCTGGTGGCCCCTCCCATGCCCTCGGCAAGTAACTCTAGCCAGGTAAAGAACCATCCCAATTCCAGGGCTGCTACCAGGATAAAGAGCATCTCGTAACGGAGGCGTAAATTGGCCAGCATCAGATCGCGGCTCCTTTTGATGGCATTTCGTGCCAGATATTGAGTATATCACCGGAAGAATCCGTGCCGGAAGAATCCGGGGGCCGGTTTGCCTGGTTTATCGGCCTGGCAGCACTATCGGCTTCTCTGTAAATCATCGATTGTGAGACATCGTAGACCAGGGCACCCGGCAAGTCCAAGGAAGATGGTGCGATATCGAGAGAAATAAGTACCACACGCCGGCCTGCTTGAATAAGCCGCGCCAATTCCAAAAGCAAATTATCCCGCACTATGGCAGTAATCACCACCAGGGTGGTGCCCCAGGGCAGGCTGCGGGACTCCTGGGCCACCAGGCGGTCAATGTGGCCCAGGGCAAAGCTGGATACTGCTGCCAGGGCCTCTAATACCCGCGCCAATTGTCCTGATTCGCGGGAGGGCAAAACCTTGATCGGGCGGTCAGATTGTGGGACAGCGCCGTTGGCTATTAATCCCACCGCGTATCCTTCCTGAAATGCCTCATAAGCCAGAGAGGCGGCCAGGCGAATCACTGCTTCCTGGACCTCCGTATCTATGCCTAGCCAGAATTGCTCGTAGGTGGCGACATTCAAAAGAATACCCACCACTGCTGTCTCAGAGGGCTCATACACCCGCACCTGCAGCGCCTGTTGCCGGGCGCTGGCTTTCCAATGGATGCGCCTGAAGGGATCGTCGGGCGTATACCCTCGGATTCCCACAGTCCTGCTGGGATCCTCGAAGAGTGGATAGCGCGCGCGCTGCTCTCCTAAGGGGTTCCTGGGTGGGAGGCCAAAGGCTTCCAGGGGCTGCACTTGAGGATAGACGATCAGGCGATGGTAGAGCGGCACATCGTCCTCGATCATAAATAGGCCAAATAGATCTCCAGACCGCCGATGGGTAGGCCCAAAGAAGTAGAACCCACGCTGTGGGCATGCCAGCGTATAGGTCCAAGAGACGCGTTCATACCAACGTAGTGTCGCATAAATCGTCAAAGTCGCAGCCAGGGGTTCACTGGATGGACTCAGCTCCCGCCCTTGGACGATGAGCTTCTGCGGAAAGTTATCCTCCAACTTCAGCCAGGCAACCGGCAGGATTTTGCGGTTGGTGACCCGAATGGTGACGTGGGTTGTATCGCCGGCAAAGACCCGTTCATGTTCCAGGATACGCTCAACACGTAACCCGCGGAGCACATATCTATTCCACATCCAGGAGGTGGGTATGATGGTCAACAGCAACACAGAGAGTAGGATTAATTCTCCCTGGCTGAGGACCAATGCTATCAGTATTAATAGGATACTGAGGGAAATCCAACTCTCATTGAACACGAACCCTATTCCTCCACAGGCACCGGCACACTGTCTACGATCTCCTGTATCACCGTTTCCGTGTTGCGGCCCCTCAGGCGAATCTGGGGGCTCAGGATGATCCGATGGGTCAACACCATGGGAGCGAGGTATTTGGCATCATCTGGGATGACATAATCCCGACCGCGTAAAGCGGCCAGCGCCTGACTGGCGTGATAGAGTGCCATGGTGCCTCGCGGGCTCACCCCTAGCTCAATAGTATTATGGGTCCGGGTAGTACGGCAAATAGCCACAATATACCGGCGCACATTGTCCGCTACGCGAATGTGTCGCACCCCTTGTATCATTTGCAGCACATCGCCCCCCTGACAAACCGGCTGTAGGGCTGCTAGTGGGTTATCCTGTTCAAAACGCAATAACATGCGATTTTCTTCATCGTCATCAGGATAGCCGAGTTTCAGGCGTAACAGGAAACGATCCAATTGAGCTTCGGGAAGGGGAAAGGTGCCCTCCAATTCAACTGGATTTTGAGTCGCCAGGACCAGGAATGGCCGGGGCAAGCTGCGGGTTTCACCATCAACCGTGATCTGCTGTTCCTGCATCGCTTCCAGCATGGCTGCCTGGGTTCGTGGCGTGGCCCGGTTAATCTCATCCGCCAGCAAAATGTTGGCCAGAATCGGCCCCGGGCGAAACACAAACTCCTGCTGCTTCTGATTGAAATAGGAGATGCCGGTTATATCTGAGGGTAGCAGATCCGGTGTAAACTGGATGCGTTTGAAGGTGATATTCAAAGAACGGGCGAAAGCTTTTGCCAGAGTGGTCTTGCCGATACCGGGCACATCTTCTATCAAAATGTGGCCTTCGCACAATAAGGCGACCAGCATCAAGACCACGACCTCAGCTTTGCCGACGATTACCCGCGCCACATTGTCAATGATGCGTCGTGAAGTATCCTGGATCAGGGTGGCTTTTGTCAGATCACTCAATCTCTTTCTTCTCCTGGGACGTACGCCAATCGTATGAGGCCGGATTGCCGATGATCTCGTTTCAAGGGGCGCTATTGGAGTTACAGTATACCACAAATTGCTGCTGGCTTTTAATGGTGGTCCTCCTCTCTTTATGATATAATAAGGCCTCACACTTTCAAAGGGAGGTTGTATTGTCTCGAGTTTACGTAGCGCTGGATTTGGAAACGACCGGGCTGGACCCGGAGCGCGACAATATCATTGAAGTCGGTGTGGTGCGCTTTCGCGATCAGACTGTGTTGGATGAGTGGACTACGCTGGTCAATCCCCAGCGCGAGTTGCCGTACCGGGTACAGCAACTTACGGGCATCACGCCCGCCCAATTGTTAACTGCCCCTTCATTGCAGTTGGTTGTCCCGCGCCTGCGGCGGATGATTCAGGCCGATCCCCTGGTGGGGCATAATGTGGGGTTCGATGCACGTTTCTTACAACGGCTCAATCTGCTCTCCAATAATCCCCTCGTAGATACCTTTGAATTGGCCAGTATCATCCTGCCATATGCCTCGCGTTATAATTTGGGTAAACTAGCCGAGATGTTTGATATTAAATTGCCGCAAGCCCACCGGGCGTTGGATGATGCCCGGGCTGCCCGTGATCTCTTCCTGGCCTTGCGCCAACGCCTGGCCGAGATGGATCCCGCTTTCCTGGCCGAGGTGGGGCGCATGAGCAAGTTGGTAAACTGGAGTGTGAAGTTGGTGCTACAAGATATCGAGGCCCAACACGCCCAAAATGCTTTCAGCAACACGGTGGGCGCTCAATTACGGGCTAAGGGTTTCCGGCGGGAGACGCTGGGCCTGGCGGTTACCAACTTTGATGTGCCTCCGCCTATCCGGCCTTTACCCCAGAAGTACCCGGTGGATGCCGGCGAACTCGAAACATTACTCTTGCCCGGCGGTGCTTTTGCCAAAAGATTTCCCGGTTTTGAGGTGCGCGACCCGCAAATCCAGATGTTGCATCAGGTAGCCGAGTCCTTTAATGAGAATGAGCATGCCATCATTGAGGCCGGCACCGGTACGGGGAAATCCGTAGCCTATCTGATACCGGCGATCTCCTTTGCGGTATCTAACCAGCGGCGGGTGGTCATTTCCACCGCTACGATCAATTTGCAGGATCAGCTCATCTCTAAGGATTTGCCCGACCTGCAAAAGGTTTTGCCATACGAATTCCGCTCGGCATCCTTAAAGGGTCAGAATAACTATCTTTGCCGCCGGCGGCTGGAAACCATGCGCCACCGGGCTGACCTATCGCTGGATGAGGTGCGCCTGATGACAAAGATTCTGGCATGGATGCCGACTACGCTCACGGGGGATAAAACCGAATTAACGCTTACCACTCAGACTGAACAAGGTCTCTGGAATGTGGTGGCGGCTGATAATGACCATTGCCCGCGTGATCGGTGTAATACCGAGTTTGGCGATCGCTGCTACTTTAACCTGGCGAGACGCCTGGCTGAATCTGCGCATGTGGTGGTGGTGAACCATTCGCTCCTACTGTCGAATATTAACGTCGAAGGGCGGGCGATCCCGGAATTCGATTATCTCATTATAGACGAAGCCCACCAATTGGAAGATGAGGCTACTGACCAACTTGGGGTGCGGGTTGACCAGGAAAGCGTATTAGCGCTGGTGGGCCGCATATCTACCCCCGGGGCGGGGGAGAGCACCGGCTTCCTATCCGATTTGCGCCGAGCGCTCCAGGCGTCACAATTGCCCCCGGCACAGGTCGAAAAACTGCTGGCTCTATTGGCCCGCACCCAAGAGCACGCGGTTAGTGCTTTCCGCTTATCTCTGGATCTCTTCCAAATTCTGAACCAATCTGCGCAGAACTTGCTACAAGGTAAACCGACGAGTCCCTATGACACCCGCTTGCGTCTCACCGTTGCCATCCGGAAATCTCCTGCCTGGGATGATGTGGAGATAGCGTGGGATAACCTGGCTCTGCCCCTGGACCAGGCTGGGCGCGGGCTGGAATTGCTCGCTCGCGCGTTTCAGGACCTGGATGATCCCGCTGCGTTGAACAATTACGAGGATTGGCAAACTGAGCTGACCGCATTAGCGAATGATGCTTTGCAAGCGGCCCACGACCTCTCTGCCATTATCTCCAACCCGGAGAGCAACTATGTCTACTGGCTGGGGTTGGATCAACAGCGGCGCCTCTCTCTACGCGCCGCCCCGCTACACGTGGGCAAGGTGCTTAAAGAGAAGCTCTTTAGCCAGAAAGAAGTGGTAGTATTGACTTCTGCCACCCTGTGTACTGACCAAGGTTTCGATTATGTGCGGGACCGGCTGGGCCTGGAGGATGCAGGTGAATTAAATGTGGGATCCCCCTTCGACTACAAAAAATCTACCCTGGTCTACATTCCCCATGACATGCCTGAACCCATGGCGCCAGGCTATCAGAAGATGCTGGACCAGGCCTTGATTCGCCTAATCCAGGCAACCCAGGGGCGGACTCTCGTGCTGTATACCGCCTATAGCCAGCTCAAAGCTAGCTTTGAGGCTATCAGCCAGCCTTTGGGTATTGCTGGAATTACGGTGTTGGGGCAGGGTATGGGCAGTGGCCGCCGCCAACTGTTGGATAGCTTCAAAAATGACGAACGCACAGTCTTGCTGGGTACTCGTAGCTTCTGGGAAGGGGTAGATGTGGTGGGTGAGGCCTTGAGCTGCCTGGTGATTACCCGGTTACCTTTTGCCGTCCCCAATGATCCCGTCTTCTCGGCCCGCTCGGAAACCTTCGAAAATCCCTTCGCCCAGTACTCGGTGCCTGATGCGATCCTCCGTTTCCGCCAGGGTTTTGGCCGCCTGATCCGTTCCAAGACGGACCGGGGAATCGTGGTTTTGATGGATAATCGGGTTTTGACCAAGAACTATGGTAAGTCCTTCCTGGATGCTCTGCCGGAATGTTCTGTCCTGCGCGGCTCTCTCAAAGATTTACCCAATGTAGCTACTACCTGGCTGGATGAGCCGGAGCGCTTCCGGCCCCCGGCCGGCGCCAGCCGGATCGTCCAGCGAGCCGCCCCGCCCAAGCCCAAGCCGCCTCGTCCCAAAGATCCTTGGAACGATCCGCCGCCCGACTTCGACCCGGATTTTTGACATATATGCGCCGCGGGGAGTATAATGACCTGACGGGAAGAGAAATAATTTATCAGAAGGTAATGAAGCTATGATTGGTGTTGAAGAATTACGCAAAGGTGTGACCTACGAAGAAAACGGGGAAATTTACCGGGTACTCGATTATCTGCATAACAAACAAGGACGCGGTAGCGCAACCATACGAGTAAAAGCCTATAATCTGCGCAGCGGCGCCATCGCAGACCGGACCTATCCTTCCGGCAACCGTGTCCAGGAAATCGACCTGGATATCCGTATGGTCCAATATCTCTATAATGACGGTAATCTATACAACTTTATGGACCAGGAGACGTTCGAACAGTTTGCCTTAAACAAAGAGGTTCTGGGTGACCAGGAACCCTATTTAGTCGAAAATATTACTCTGCGGTTGTCCCTCTATGATAGCCAACCTGTGGATATCGAGCTCCCTACCACTGTCGATCTTAAAGTCACCGAGACTGCGCCTTCCGGTTTTAAGGGAGATACGGCCAGCGGCGGAACCAAACCCGCTACCCTGGAAACCGGGCTGGTGGTTAATGTCCCTTTTTTTGTCGAGACGGGTGACCTCCTGCGTATCGATACCCGTTCGGGCGCTTACGTAACCCGCGTATAACTGCTGAAAATGGCCGAATCCTGGTTCACCCCCGCCATGCAGGTTCACAAAGTTGCCTGGATCAATCGACACATTCGCCTCTTACTGGAATCGGAAGACCTCTTACAGGATGTCTGGGTAGAAGGTGAGATTTCTAATTTTACGCGAGCCACATCGGGGCATCTCTATTTCACTCTAAAAGATTCTGAAAGTAGCTTGCGTTGTGTGATGTGGCGGGATCAGGCTATGAGATTGCCGGTCTTACCGCAAAATGGCACGGCCGTGGTGGCTCATGGCCGGATCTCAGTTTACGAGGTCCAAGGGATCTATCAACTCTATGCAGATTTGTTGCAGCCGGCCGGTGCCGGGGTGTTACATGCCGCTTTTGAAGCCCTTAAGGCCCGGCTCCAGGCCGAAGGATTGTTCGATGCCGTGCGGAAACGCCCCTTGCCGCCTTTCCCGCGTCGTATCGGCATCGTTACATCGTCCAGAGCGGCGGCCCTACGGGATATCATCCGGGTAATCTCCCGTCGTTACCCCCTGGTCGAAGTTGTTCTGGCGCCTGCGGCTGTCCAGGGAGCGGATGCGCCACCCCAAATTGTAGCTGCCTTGCAAAGCCTGGGAAATCACCGGCCGGAGGTGGATCTGATTATTCTGGCGCGAGGTGGCGGTTCTCTGGAGGAATTGTGGGCTTTTAATGATGAGGCTGTGGCCCGTGCCGTGGCAGCTTCACCCATCCCGGTGGTAACCGGGGTGGGACATGAGGTGGACTTTACCATCGTGGACTTCGTAGCTGATCTGCGCGCTCCCACACCCTCGGCCGCCGCAGAAATGAGCGTTCCCGATGGGCTGGAGTTGCACCGGCGGTTAATGAACATGGAAGGGCGTCTGCTGGAAAATATGGAAGAGGCTCTTGAAACTCGCAGAGAGCGGCTTAATCAGCTCAAACGACGCCTGGAGCGGGCAGCGCCTTTGGCGGCGATTGCCCAGTACCGGCAGCGTCTGGATGAACTCTCCCGGCGGGTTACACAGCCTATCGAGCACAAACTACTCCTCCATCGGACTGAAGTTGCAGGGTACCGCAACCACCTGGCAGCTTTGAATCCGCGGATGACCCTGGCCCGCGGATACGCGATCGTGATACGCCAGGATGATGGCCGGGTGATATTCCGGTTAAACCAGGTGCAACCTGGTGACACCATCCAGGTGCAGGTTTCGGATGGCGTGTTTAGTGCTACTGTAGATCAATAGGGTAAATTACTGTAATGCCCCGGAGGGGGCCGGTTATGTCTGGAGATGAATTGACCTTCGAGCAAGCTTTCGCACGGTTGCAAGAAGTGATAGACGAATTGGAACAAGAACAGATTCCTCTGGAGGAATCCCTGGCCTTATACGACCAGGGCATGATGTTGTTACAGCATTGCACAACGTTACTGGATGGGGCTGAATTGCGGGTCCGCCAGATCTTGCCCGGATTACCGGGATTGCCCGGAAATGTCGAGACCGATTTTCCCCTGGATAATGACGAAAGGTGATCTGGACAGTCATAACCATAGGTGTAGGACCGGCTGATTAACCCCTAGCGGATAGCCATACTTTGCCCTCTTAAGAGGATTTTCGTGAGAGACTTGCTGGCAAATCGGATCATAATAAGTCTGGTAATTTCCTGGGCCATTGCGCAGTCTTCAAAGGTGGTCATCCATTTGATCACGCAACGCCGCATCGATTTGCGCTATGTTACCGGTACCGGGGGCATGCCCAGTTCTCACTCTTCGCTGGTCAGCTCTTTGGCGACGGGCGTTGCGATTCAGGATGGACTGGCGTCTACGCAATTTGCCATTGCGGCAGCTTTTGCCGTGGTAGTTATGTTTGATGCCCAAGGTGTGCGTCGTGCTGCCAGTCTTCAGGCCGCTATTTTGAACCAGATTATTGATGAGTTGTTCCAAGGCCATCCCATCAGTGAGCGGCGCCTGCGTGAACTCTTGGGCCATACGCCTACACAGGTGATTGTAGGCGCCCTGATTGGTATCGTGGTTACCATTATTCTAATGTCCTCGCCTGGGTTGCTGCGTACGTGAAAGAAGCCCGGTCCCCCTTCCTGGTAAGAATACGATACCTGTGTTAAATAATCCTCCCGCCTATTGACTGATAGTCTGATGGGGTGAAGCCGGACCTCTTGTAAAAAACGTAAATAACTTATAGGAATAGCGACACCCCGGAATTGTTTTCAGGTATATACTTATTGGGCATGGTGCAGCGATCCGAGGTGGTCAATCATGCTGATAGATTGTAGTGCCTGAAGAGGTTATACGATATGGCGACGATTCTGGTGGTAGATGATGAGACCAATATTGTTAACCTGGTCAGTCTCTATCTGAAGGCGGACGGTTACCAGGTGGTGGCGGCGTCCGGTGGGCGCCAGGCTTTGGATGCCTTTCATGCACACGCCCCGGATTTAATAGTGCTGGACCTGATGCTGCCCGGGATAGATGGGTGGGAGGTTTGCCAGCGTATCCGGCAGGAGAGCCAGGTGCCAGTCATTATGTTGACCGCCCGCACCGATGATGTGGACAAAATTGTGGGTCTGGAGCTGGGCGCCGATGATTATCTGGTAAAGCCATTTAATCCGCGTGAATTGTTGGCGCGTATCAAAGCCGTCCTGAGACGAACTGAACAATCGATCTCACTCAAAAGTGCTGCCAAGACCATGAAAATCGGGGAGATCAACATTGACGTGGAGCGGCGCGAGGTGCGCGTTCAGGGAAAGCTGGTGGCTTTGCGCGCCAAGGAGTTTGACTTACTGCTGGCCTTTGCTACCAATCTGGGTTTTGTCCTAAGCCGTGAACAATTACTAACCAATGTTTGGGGTTATGAATTCTACGGTGACACACGCACGGTCGATGTACATGTGGCTCACCTGCGGGAGAAATTAAAACAAGCGGATGTCAATATCGAGACGGTCTGGGGTATTGGATATAAGCTCGTTAGTCCCGATCGTCCCTAGATAAAATTTTGGAAAGTTGCTGTAGATGCCTTGGCCTTTCCGTTCTCTCACCAGCCAGTTAATCGCCACTTATGCTTTTGTGGTGGCCATCTGCCTGCTGCTGGCCGGATTAGCCGCGCTGCTGGTCATCAACCGGTATGAGGAGAGCCAAGCCCAGCGCAGCGTCTGTCTGGTGATTACTGACGCTATCGCCCGCCTGCCGAATTTGACCAATCGCCAGTTAACATCCCGCCAAACATTGAATCAGTTGCGTTTGGAAACGCAATTGATCCGTGGCCAGATTCTTCTGCTTGATGAGAATGGTCAAGTTTTGGAGGATTCCAATCCTCAGAATGAACTGGATAATGCCACGCTCCCGCTTCCGCCGCGGAATGCCCGGCCGTCAGCCGCGTGCCGGCTGCCCATTCTGAACTATACGGCCCGCGATAGACAACGGTATGTCTTTGCCATTACACCCCTGCCTGTGCAGAATCCCTTTCGGGTGCTGGCTGACAAAGCACGCTTCCTGGCTGTTGCCGTGCCTCTGCAGGATGTCCGGCTGGCGGGTGTGGAGCTTTGGGGACGCCTGCTCCTGGTGGGGGTAGTAGCGATGTTGCTATCGATACCTCTGGGACTTCTCCTCTCCAGGTCAGTACTCAATCCTATAATTGGCATTAAAAGAGCTGCCGAGGAAGTAGCCCAAGGACATTATGATCAAAGCCTGCCGGAGGCAGGGGTCCAGGAGGTCCGCAGTTTGGCGCACTCTTTTAATACTATGTCCGAGAAGGTTTCTCGCTCGCGCCAAGCCCAAAAAGACTTCTTGGCCAATGTATCTCACGATCTAAAAACGCCTTTAACAAGTATCAGGGGATATGCTCAGGCGATCCAGGATGGCACCATTAATAGCTTGCCCGACGCACAGAACGCTGCCGGTGTCATTTTGGAGGAGACCGGGCGCATGACACACCTGGTCAACGATTTGTTAGAGCTATCACGGCTAGAATCCGGCCAGTTGCCCCTGGCGCGCGATACCATTAACCTGGCTGAGGTATTGCCGAGCTGGGTACATAAATACGATGCTCGTGCTGCCAATGCCGGTATCCAACTCATGCTGCAGTCCGCTGTGCCCGCCAACGGTGAAATGCTTCCCTGCGTACAATTGAAGGTACGGGGAGATGAGCCGCGTTTAGAACAGATCTTCACCAATCTCTTGGAGAATGCGCTATATTACACACCTGCGGGGGGGCGGGTGGAGGTGGTGGCCGGCCATACCTCGGAGGGGCAGATTGAAGTACGCATATCAGATACGGGGCAGGGTATCCCGCCGGAGGAATTGCCGCGCATCTTTGAGCGTTTTTATCGGGTGGATAAATCCCGCAGTAAAACCAACGGCAGCGGATTGGGATTGGCAATCGCCAAAGAGTTAGTAGAGGCCCATGGAGGTGCCATCCATGCTGCTAGCCAGCCGGATTTTGGCACTAGTTTTACCATAAATTTTCCTGCTGCAAAACCCGAAAGTCCCTGAATCTTGCGATCTATCCGATCAATGTCTATTGCTGCTTTCAACAGGTGGGGGACTCCCTGGGTTCAAGGGCCGATGCGCGCTACCCTCTAGCGGGCGAAATACCCAAGGTATATAGATATAATGTGTTGGGGGTGGTGGGAGCGGACTATCGACACCCACAATGGTAATCTCTATCGTGCTCATGGCTTTACCTGCTTGCATCTCCACCAGGGCCTTTCCCGGCGTATCCCCTGAGTATAAGTAACTCACCAAATTGCCACTGTCGGTCGTTGCAGTGATGGTTTGGGCGGCGGTCATTACTTGTTCCCTGGGTAGAGGGCGGTTTCCCTGGGTACAGGGCGGCTCGCTCCCCGGTTGGGCCGCACAGCCAAAATCTCCCAGGGTGGTGGATATTGTTACTATGGTTCCGTCTTCTACCCGATTAAAAAATTGATCGACCACGATCCCGGTAATTGTAACCGGCGTGCTTCCGGTGATCACGGTGCGGGGGTTGGCATCCATGGAGATGGCGGACGGCATACCCGGGTGAAATGTTATACTGATATTCTTCGTAACGGTCGGTCCGAAGGATACCGTCATAATGCTAATGCCGGGGCGCAGGCTACCCAGGGTAGTGGTGATTTGCCCGTGATCCAACGAACCGTTTAACGGCTGTAAATAGCCTAAATTTGTACCGAAGGTGACCGGTAAGGGCAGCGTTTGCAAATAACCGTACCGGTCGCGCGCTGTCACTGTGATGATAGTCGTGTAATCCACCGTAAGCTCGTCATATTGGTTGGCGATATCTATCTGATACAGTGATCCTGGGATGACTTGCACTGGCTGTTCGGCCTGTAGTGGGGGTGCAAAGGGGGCTTCAGCCGTCTGGATGAGGAGCTTCCCTTCTCCGATGGCATGGCCGGGTTTAAACCATCCGGTGACTTGCCCGTTGACAGTGCTGGCGAGCGTCGGTGTGACGGTGCCGAGGGTTGAGATAAAGGTGACCTGCAGCCCATCGGCCACCGGATTGCCGCCTGGATCGCTAATAGTCACCGTCACGGGCATGCTGTTTCCCGTCGTGTTCTCAAAATCCGTGGGAAAGACCGATTGAGCTATTTCAACTTGGAGAGTGGCAGGATATCCATTAACTATCTTGGTAGTGAGGTTAGCCGAATTATCTTCTACAAAACTTTCGGCCCCGCTGGTGCCAATATCCGTGGCCATGTGGAGCTCACTATCAATTGGCGTAATAGTGCTGACGAAGCCGGTAACCCGAATAGTCCCCCCAACACCTGCACTTAAGTTGCCGAATTGCCATACCCGCCCGTCTGGAATACTCAGTGTGGGTAACGGATCAAAGCCCTTCAATGTTAACTCGGCTGGAATGGTGAGCGTTAGTCGCGTATCGGGCGCCAATTGGGATCCGGAATTGCTGTAAGAAATGGTATAGGTAACAGGATAACCTACACCTGCGCTGGTAGGGCCATTCAGCCCTACCCCCAAGTTTAGTCCATTAAGCGTAACTGGCTCGCTATCGCTGTTATTATCCGTATCACTTTCCGGCGCATTGGTACTAACGCTGATCCGGTTGGTTAGCACGATACCCCCCGGAGCCTCCGGTTTAACACGCAAAAAAAGTTTGAACTGTTCTGCGCTGCTCACTGGTCCAATCCGCGACCAGGTCAGTATACCTGCTGATCTTTGAAAGGTAAAGCCGAGGGCTTCGCTATTATCCGATTGGTAATAGGTATAGGTGGGAATAGTATCGGTGATCAAAATATTGGTCGGGACTGACTGCCCCAGGTTCCCGAAAGAGATGGTATAAACAAGCAGTCCGCCCGGCTCCAGCGTGCTTGAGGGCAGATCTACATTCTTTAGTACAAACACATCCGAGGTAATTACCAGCGCCTGGCGCAGTGCCTGGTTGTTTTCCGGGTGGCCATCAGCGGTAGTGGTGCTTACGCTAGCTTGGTTGAAAATCGATTGGCTATAGGGCCAATGGCGTTGGGGATCGACCTGGGTTGTGATGGTGATCGTTCCACTGGCGCCGCTTGCCAGATCCCCCACGCTCCAGCTTAGAATTCGAACGTTCTGACCTGTGGAGCCGGTGTAGGTCACGGGTACCCCGCTGGAAACCCAGGTCGGGTTGATCAAGCCGGTAGGTAATGCATCGTCAACCTCCACGTTTCGCGCCCGAGCAACGCCCAGGTTGAAAAAATGTAACACGTAGGTCAGATTTTCTCCGGGTAGGACTGCTGATATGGGGGTAACGGTCATGTTGAGACTCGGGTCAGAGGGCAGGAAAGACACGGTGGCACTGCCGAAGGTAGTGCCACCGACTGTGGCCTGGAGGTTGGCCTGGCCAGGGTTCCGGCTGGCGATGAGTTGCGATAAAGCTATGCCATGCACTGTGGTTGCCGATGTCGTCGTCAAGGTTCCCAGAGTCGTGGTGAAGGCCACAGTTTGCCCATCTTTTACCAGGTTTCCGAAGCGATCCGTCACTACAGCTCGTAGGATAGTCTCTCCATATTCAATAGGAATGTTGGCGCTATCAACTGTTAATGTGACCCTGGCAGGGGGGGCGGGCAGAAAACTAATTGGAATTGCGGTTTGCCGGCCTACAGTTTGGGCCAGAACGATGGCGGTATCGGAAGTTTGGCTAGTAAGAGTGGTGTTAACGACACCTCGATTGGTAGCCACTGTGCCCGGAGTAATTTGCCCCAGGTTCGTCGAAAAATTGACCGGCGTACCATCACTCACCGTATTCCCATAGATATCCAACACAGTAGCGGTCACTAACACGGCGTCTTCCACTGTAGGCACTGCCGGGTTCCCAGTAAGCCCCCGGTAGCTCAAACTGATATTACCGGGTGGCCCAGGTCGGATTTGGATCACCTGCCCGCCTGATATATTTCCGCCAACAGTGACTATGAGCGTTTCTGTGCCCGGCTGGGTATTGGTGGTCAAAATATTGGTAGCTACACCGTTGCGGGTGCGGGCTATGCCGCTGGCCAAAGTCCCCAATCGCATAGCCGTAAAAACTACCTCTGTGCCATCGGATACCGGGGTACCCCAGCGATCCTTTACCGTCACGGTAATAGTTGCTGTCTCTCCTCCTACCACTAAGGTGGTTGGTTACACTGTCAGTTGCACCAGTGCCGGGGCACCAGGAGCCACGGTGAAATTAGTACTGGCTGAGTTATTTGCCAGGCTGCTTTCAGTGGTTACTGTACCCACACTGGCCGTATTGGTGACCGTTGTGCGGCTGGGTTGGTTCAGGGAGAGGATCGCGTTCACCTGTACCTGGATACTCCCACCGGCGGAAATACTCCCCAATTGCCATACGGGTTGTTGAACAGTGCCTCCGGTGCGGCTGGGTATGGCTCCTGTCAAAGTGAGAGAAATAGGTAGCACATCGGTCACGGTTACATTGGCGGCGGCCAGGTTCCCTATGTTATGCACGGTGAGAGTAAAGATGATATGTTCACCCGGGGTAGCCTGGGCCGGACCCACTTTGCTCAAGACCAGTTCGGCGGCGGTGACCAGCACCGGTGCAGAGGTCCAGCTATTATTGCTGGGAATAAAATCCTGTGTAGTCGTATTGATCGACCCCGTGAAGGTGAGTTGGCTGGCGATAGCGGCCGTAGGTGCCAGAGCAAAAGTGGCAGTAAAAATCCCTTGACTCCGGGGTGGTAGTGTCCCTATTTGCCAGGTCAGGGTGTTACCGCCAACGCCTGAAAGGGATGGATGGCCCCACGGGCTGTTATCCGTTTGATAGCTAACCAGGGGCGGCAACGTAACGGTTAAGTAGGTTTGTGCAGCCGGCGCTCCTCCCTGATTCCCGTAGGAAATCCCCACCGAGAAACTCTGTCCGGGAATGGCCGTAGACTGGCCTGGCCCGCCCGGTAGTGAGAAACTCCCGGCGACATCTGCATAGACTATCACGCCAATCTGGCTGGCGGTATTGTTATTGCTATTGATCTCGGGAGTGGATGTAGAAATAATAGCGCTATTGGTAATGGGGGTGACCGGCGCCAACGAAGGGGCCAGCGTACCGGTAATGACGATAATACCGGAAGCCTTGGGGCCTAGAATGCCAATCTCCCAGGTCCTAGAATGGTTTTCTCCAGATTCCGGTGGCTCACGCCAGGGAGTAGAACGGCTGCCCTCGTATGTCACCAGGGACGAAAGGTAATCTGTGACTACCACGTCCCGTGCTACTCCCGTTCCGCTGTTGGTGTACGAAAGGGTATAGGTAACAGTAGTTCCTGGAAGCAGCGCAACGGGAGCGTCAATGCTGATTTGGACATCAGCTCTTTGAATGGAAATGGCATAGGTCGCCTGGTTATTATCTAGAGAATCTTCCTGGGTAGAGACACTGGCTATGGCAGTGAATGTCAAAATCGTATTGTCGGCCAGGGTGCGATTGATCGTGCCGCTAATATCGATGCTGCTGGCAATTCCGGCGGCCAAGGTGCCGATTAGCCGGAAGACGACTTGCGAGCCGAGCGCTTGAGCTGTAGCGGAATGAGAACCGCCGAAGGTGAAGCCGGCCGGCAAAGTCACCGTTAGCTGGGTGTTCGTCGCCGGTGCCCCTCCGAGGTTGGCGACATTTAACGTCAAATCCAATTCCTGGCCGGGATTTGTGCTGCCGGGGCCGCTAATATTAATTGCCAGGTCGGCGCGTTGGACGGTGCCGATAACCCAGCCGGTATTATTATCGATATCGCTTTCCTGTACCGGGGTACTGATGACTGCGGTATTGGTTAAGGTGGTGCCAGTTGCCAGGCTGCTACCCACTGTACCCGTCAAAATGATGGTTCCGGCTATTCCCTTATTGAGATCGCCCAGCGCAAATACCAGTGTCTGGTCGACACGGGTCACGGGGTTGGGAATGGCGCCGCCAAAAGTAATACCAACAGGCAGGATATCGGTTAAAACTACCGACGGCGCTATATCTTGTCCAAAATTGGCATAATTTATAGTATAGGTGATCACCGACTCGGGTATCAATATGGAGGGTCCTATCATATTCAGGCCCAGGTCCGGTAGCGGGGGAGAACCCTGGGGTTGGGGTAAATCTGCCAGGAAGGGGGTCGGCGCGGCGAAGGCTGGCATGATGGGGCTCAGAAATCCAATAACCGCGAGGCAACCCAGGAGACCCAGTATACCAGACAGCACGATATAACAGGTTTTTTGGTAAGATGACTTTATGTGCTGTGACACCATATCGATATTGTATGAAACCTTCACTCTTTAATAAAAGGAACGCTTCCTGAGTATACTCAGGCAGAATACCTGGAGCCAGATAGCTCCAACAAACTGCTTTTTAATATAATTATTGGATATTACATTATATCGATAATCTATCTTTATCCAAGACGGTTTTTTTATCTGGCTGGATACGACTCTTTTCCCAAAGAAAATTCAATTGGAAGAGCGGATTACAATTCAGGAGCGCAATACTCTGCGCCCCTGAATTGTGGCTGGGTACTCTCAGCAGACTGTCCGGCTGAGACTCTCTTCCAGTTCTCGGCTGAGTACTCTCAGCACAAGTCTTAGTGCTGTGTTGTCACAAGGGGGAGGAATATCTGGTGGCCACCAATCAGGACCGTAGCGCTGGCCCGCGTAATCGTACCTTGATTATCGTCGATTTCCGCCGTGTTCACGATGACGGTCCCGCTTAATATGTGAACCCGGTAACTGATCGTGGCAATCGACCGCGGGGGGACGGCTCCGGCCCAACGGATGATGCGCTGGCTACTATCATAAGCGATGGTACCATTCCCGGCAAATAAGGAATCTGATACCAGCTCCACGCCGTCCGGCAAGGTGTCGGAGATAGTAGTGGATGCGCCACTATTGCCCTGGTTAATCACCGAAATTATGTATGTGACAATCGCTCCTGATGTAGCTATGGTAGTGCTGGCGCGCTTGGTGGATCCTGCCAGGTTGGCCGCGCGCACGGCAATGGTGCTGGATAAGGTGAGCGCTGTGTGTACACCATCAGCAATGGAAGCCACCACTGTAATCTGGGTGCCATCTGGCAAAGGCCGGCTGATCTCCAAGGGAAGCGTTAAGACTTTCTCTTGACCAGTGCCTACAGAGCCCTGGAAGCGTGCCACGTTCTGCACAGGATCGTACGTCCAACCACTACCAAGCCGGTCTGCCAGGATGCGGGTATGGGCCGGGGTGGGAACAGTGACGATCACGTTTGGAGCGGTAGCTGTGCCGTTATTCCGTAACGTAATCTCAGCCGTGATGATTCCCCCAGGTGTAGGTGTACTCAGCAGGCGAATAGCAGAATTTGTGAAGTTTAGTGTATTCACTTCGACACTTGCTTGTCGCGTGATCGCTTGCCCGGTAGAGCTGGTGATTTGCACCGTATTCGTTAATACGGAGTCGAAAGGGATACCGGCGTCTACGCGCGCCTGGTACGAAATTATCTGCTTTCCTGCCGGCGGCCCCAGGTGAACTGCCAGTCCATTCCGGACAGTCGGTTGGTTGAATGCCAGTAGCAGTCCCTGGGTACCGGTTCCATCTTGCAGACCAATAGTCGCCGTGTTCAGGGGTGCGTCCATCGTTAGATATTGCAACGACATGGTCCCATCGGAGCGCAACACAATCTGGAAGGTATAGGGGCCGCCTGTGCCAAAATGGGCGACATTCAGATAGGAGATCACGGTGGTGTTGTCATCAATTTGCTGGTAGACGATGCGTCCCTGGTCCTTCGAGGGGAGGAGATCATCCCAGAAGGGTGCAATCATGGCGCGCGGGGAATTTGTGTCGGGCAATGAGCCATTCGAAGCAAAGCCCGAGCCCACAGGCACCAAGGTAATGAAACCATTATCATGCACAAAGAATTGGTGGTATGTCTGGCCGAAATATGGGAAGTCAAACCCTAGGGGGTATGGGCCGTGAGCCTGGTCATCATCCAGGTTGGGTACATTGATACCGGTCTGGCCGATATCAATCCAGAAGAAGATCGGTCCGCCAGGTTGGGTATTGGCGGTGGCGGTAATATCACCCCCTGCTGCCGGTACGGCTCCTTGCCATTCAATACGCCGTTGCGTTGGGTTATAGGTCGCCCCACCGCTAGCGCTGCCCGGCACGTAGGTCAAGCCTGGCGGTAAGCTATCCACCAGGTGGACTGCCGGGTCTGCGGTGGTCGCCTGGTTGGCCAGGGTAATCGTGTAAGTCAGGACCTCCCCCGAGGCGGCGGCATGTCGATTCCCCAACCCGGTTGGGTTCACTTCCTTGAACGAATTGGTCAGATCAGGCGATTCCGTGCGGACCGTGGCCGTAGCTGTAACTACTGTACCAATAGAATCCTGGATACGGGCCTGATTGATGATATCCACCTTCCCGGTAATTGTAGGAGTGACCTGGGTGGTAAAATTAAAGCTGGCTGCGCCACCCTTGGCGACCGGACCGGTCCAACGGATAGTGCCGGTGCTGCTATCGTAGGTGGCCCCATTGGTGGCCGAACCGGGCACGTAGCTCACCAGGGGAGGAAGGGTATCCACCACCCTGGCGCTACTCTCAGCAGCCGAACCTGTATTACGTACGGTAATGGTATAGGTCAACAAACTGGATGGTGCGACAATAGACCTGCTGGCTTGCTTCGTCGAACTGCTCAGATCTGGTGAGTCGTAATAGATGGCCGCACTCCGCCGTATAGTACCGTTGGCGTCGCGAATATCGGCTGAGTTGGTAATCATGGTGCCGGGAGTCTGGCCGTTATTGGCCGTCGCACGGAAGGTCAATATTACGGGCGGCGTAGCCGGCCGGGGAGGATCCAGCCGGATAGCTGTGCCCTCGGCAATCAAGCGCCCCACGCCACTATAGAGGATCGTCAAACCCCGGGTGCCATTTTCATTTTGTAGTCCCACAGTTCCCTGAGTAATGGAGCCGGTCAGCGGGCCGTACTGGTAATAAATCAAACCGTTGCTGTTAATAATCACCTGGAATGTGTACGATGTGGCGGTGCCACCAAAGCGTTGCACGCCCACATACGATACTACCAACCGTTGATTGTCCAGGGTTTGGTAGAAAATCTGGCCGCTCGCACCGGGGTTTAGATCTGACCAGAAGGGGGCCAGCAGCGTTCTCGGTGCTGATGGCGAGGGCAACTGTAGGTTCGTGCTGTAAGTTGCGGTGATCGGGAAGAAGCTAACAAAGCCGTTGTCGCTCACATAGAAATTTGAGTAATTCTTGCCGTAGAAATTGAAAGTAAAGCCAAGAGGGTACGGCCCGTGGCTGGTATCGTCTCCCAAGGGCGAAATTGCAGTGCCGGTTGATGAGATATCGATCCATTGGTACTTCGGCCCGCTGACGTCTGCATTGAAGACTGCCCCGTAGTCATTCAGGGCCGGCTTGCTCACCGGCACATCTCCGGTCCATAGCAAGGTGCGGGTGGCGGTAATGTAGGTTAGTCCGCCGGTGGCGCTTCCGGGCACATACTGCATGGCGGCAGGCAGAGTATCGGTAACGGCCACGCCGGTGGCCGTAATGGTCCCAGTATTTGAGAGGCTAATGGTATACGTCACCACATCGCCCCCTGTGACTACCCGCGGTGTGACGCTCTTCGTCGACCCACTCAGGTCGGCCCGGGCTACCGTCACCAGGGCACTGACGGTAAATCGTGGCCGTTTGCCATCGGAAATTACTGCATCATTGGAGATCTGTTGTCCGGCCGAGACATTCGATGACAGGGTAGCCAGGTACCGGATGGTGACCGATCCAGGGGTGTCCCCACTGGCAGCAGGGATCACACCGCTCCAACTGATCCGATGGGTAGCCGCATCATAGACGGCGCCGGACGGGGTACCGTCTACTGAGACGCTGCCATCCACATAGGTGAACTGTGATGGGATGGTATTGCTAAAGGTGGCGGTGACAGCTACGCCATTGGAATTATACAAGGCCAGCGTAAACTGTACCCGCGTCCCTGGTGTGACGATGGCTGGGTCGGCTGTGAACTTGGAGGTGGACAAGGGCGAAGCCGCTATCCGGGTCGTTGCAGAGCGCTCTACATTGGCGCCCAAGGCATCCGTCAACATGGCCGTGTTTGTCACTACGACGCCGCTGCTTAATTGGGAACTCAGACGTACCTGGAAGGTAACGGCCTGCTGCGACCGGGCTGCAACACTGCCGGTCCATTCCACCCGGTTTTGTGCCGGATTATAGATTAATCCGCCGGTGGCGCTACCGGTTATGTACGTGGTAGCGGTGGGCACCGCGTCCACCAGGTGTACATCATTCACTACCGAGCGGCTGTCATTATGGATCGACAGGTGGTAGGTCAAGATGTCGCCGGGGTCGGCTTGCGAGCGATCCACAGTTTTAGTAAGGGACGTGGAAGCCAGCCAGCCCACTGCGCGGTCTAGAGCCAGGCCAAGCTGGCTAATACTGCCACTGCTTTCCACCGCAAAGGGAAGATAAATAGCCCGGTAGGCAGCATTAGTTCCGCTTCCCTCAATTTTTAGACCGGCCAGGGTGCCGTTGTCAAACCTGGCGAAGGGAATGGCAGCATTATCTGTCGGTCGAACCTCGTCGGGACTCAGAGATTGGCCATATTTCAGGCCGTAGAGCGATTCCAGCTCCAGATTTAACCCCTCCCAGATGTCCCCGGGCGTGCCAGAGATCAACTTGGATGTAATGGCATCCCTGACATAACTCACATGCAAGAAATCGCGGAAGAAATCGGGCGCCAAAGCCTGGTTGAAGGGGGGATTATTGCTATTGGCATCCCAATAGGCGATATCCTGCCCGGCAAGCAACAGCCGGCCGCCGTTATTCAGGTAATCACTCAACATGTTGATCGTTGCGTTGTCTCCGCGAACTTCGTCCAGGTAACCAGGTGAGCCCACCGGATCGGTCCAGATCACCACGTCATAATTTTCCAGGTCGTTCAAATCGGGAATATTATTCTGATCGCTAATGTGCCAAAGGACATAGGGCAATCCGGCTACTTCTAGCCCACGGCGGTAATAGGTAGATATATCAAACCCCTGCCAATTATCTCCGTCTATCAGCAAAACCTGGGGTGCGGGGCGCAAAGCGATGGATCGCTGTACCTGGCCGGAGGCCGCGACTATCACATTCTCCCGAGCAGTACGATGCCTTGCACTCCGGATAACCAGGATATAGCTGCCCGCCGGCAGGTCGAGATGGTAGTTGCCGTTTTGGTCAGTTCTCGTCTGGACCGGACAACTAGCTGCGGCGGATAGCGGGATGGGCGGCTCCTTGCCAGTGCATACGGTGACGGTGGCAGATACAACTGGGCTATTGGTGAACACTTCGGTGAGTTGCCCCGATACTTTCCCCTTGGGTGCTTCTTTCAAAACGAAATCCCGCAAGGATTGGTAACCGGTTAGTACCTCTACGGCAGTGAATGTGCCGGTGATATAACCAAATGCGCCGGCTTGTACAGTATACAGCCCGCCTGGTACGCTAACAGCGTAGCCGCCTTTGGTATCTGACATATCCTCGAATTTATCCTCCGCAGCCCCCCCCGTACTCGGGGGAACGGATTGGACACCGATAATGGTCGCTCCGGGGATGGGTTGTCCCAGCTTACTGTCCTGTACCTGGCCGAAGAGCTTCCCGGATCCCCGCGCCCAGCGGACGGCGTCGTAAGCATCAATGAGGCCCCAACCATAGTCATTATCCGGGCCTGTTGGCCCAAGGTCGTGAGCCGTCTGTTCCAAATAAGTGGCCAGGTCATTCAAGCTTAGGGCGGGATTCGCGCTCAACATCAGGGCTATGGTGCCGGCAATATGGGGGGTGGCCATAGAGGTGCCACTAGCCTCGACGTACGTAGCGCCCGGTATGCTAGAGCGGACGAAACGCCCCGGGGCGCTGACTTCCGGTTTGGTTTGCACAAAGAAGGAGGGCCCGCGGCTGGAAAAATCGGCAACCCGGCTATCTGCATCCGTGGCACCCACAGCAAAAGACTCGGGATAACCTCCCGGTGTACCTACCGTCCCTGCGCCATCCCCTTCATTTCCTGCGGCAAATGCCGGGAAAATCCCGGCCGCACGCCATGCTTGTACATCGGTCTGGAAACTGGGATCGCCGCCGTTAAAACTTCCCCAGGAGTTGTTTACCACCTGAGGTGCTTTAGAAGGGTCAGGGTTATTGCCGGTCAGATCGGTGGGGGCCAGAATCCATTGGAAACCCTGGTGAATGGCCAGGTCGGTAGTCGAGCCGCTATCGTCGAAGATCTTTACGGCGATCCACTTGGCGCCTGGGGCTACCCCGATCTTATTTTCACCGCCATCATCGCCTACCATGGTGCCCATCGTATGGGTTCCGTGGCCGTTCCCATCGCCGGGATTATTGGGATAGGTGTGAGTGAAGTCGGCCCAGTTATAGTTGTTGTTACCGTTATACCCCCGATATTGATTCGCCACGGCCGGGTGGGTATAATCTACGCCGGTATCCATGCTGGCGACAACTACACCCTGACCGCGGATACCATAATCCTGCCAGACCTGGTCGGCGCGTATCTGGTGAATATTCCAGCCGACTGTGGCCGGGGCGGCTCCCGCCTGACCAAGGGTCAGCGAGCTTTCCTTCTTCAAATCAGGTAACTTATGTGTATTGTTGGCCGTGATGCGGGCCACATCCGGCCGGGCGGCGATGGCATACAATGTGGCTTCATCCGAGGTGATGCCTGCGCCGTTGATGATCCATAAGTATATCTGTTGTTGGACTTCACCCTTGCTAACCCGCTCTGCTATCAGGCTGCGCAGACCTTGTTGGCTGCGCTCCGCAAATTGGAATAGCGTATTGAAGGTCTGCTGGTGGCGGGCCAGACCCATAGGCATCATATTTACCTGCGTCAGGTCGGCCTGGTTTTTCATATAGACCAGGTAAGTGACTGATTTTTGTGTGGTAAATTCTTTCAAAACTTGCGGGTCAATTTTTGCCAGAGTTGCGGGGCCGGGATTTTCGGGCGCGACCTCTGGTGCTGTGGCCGGAATCACTTGCGGCGCATTCCCCGGTGCTGCCTGGGTAATCCATGGGATTAAGGCCAGGCAGATGCCTAGCAGCAGCATAACCCTGAGGTGACGGGACGAATCTTTCATTGAGATGCTTTCCTTTCAATATTTCCGCTTCGATCAGACTCTGAGACTGCTAGAACCTGGTGCTTGACCCACCAGCAATAGCCTTCAAAACGCCATACAATTATTCAATATACCTAAAGATCTAACGTTACGAGGGAAATTGATTATATTGACTCTGGAATGACTGTCAAAGCTGTGATATAATTGCTTCGATAAACCGGTGTACTACCTCATGCCGGCCTAAATGGGGCTCCTGCTCGATCGGGTAGGATTTCCCGAGAATTTGAATTCTGAATAAGGAGAGTCCGTCATGCCAACTCTTGGACCGTTTGAGTTAATTGTTATTTTGGTAATTATTATCATTGTCTTTGGGGTGGGGCGCTTGCCTGAAATCGGGGGAGCCTTGGGTAAGGGGATTCGTGAATTTCGCAACGCCACTGATGCTGATGATACAGCAGAAAAGAAGGAAGTCCCCCCGGAAAAGCGTAGTAATTCCTAAAACCTCAATTTCCGCCGAGAAAATTCTAAGTGATAGGACTGGCAAGTATTCTGAGCCTTTTAAAGCGTCGAATACTTGCCAGACACTTTACGACACACCTCGACTTCATAGATAGCTAAAGAATCTTGGGAGTGGCGTCAAGCCTTCCTGGAATCTTGTAGTTGTTGCTTCAGCATTTCCGGTTCCGTCACCGGTATTTGGCAGGCGAAGTGGACGCAGACATAAGCCGTCGCTTTGCCAGAAAGCCTCTGCCGCTCTGCCAGCAACGGAATGGCTGCTGCTACTGCTGGCAATTGCTGCGGGCCAGCAGTGGCAATAATTCGATTGGGCAGGTACATACCAAATACCACTGCTTGCAGCGCTTGGGTACTTGCCTCACCAGGTGTCCCGATAATAGCAATCTCCTTGGGCCAATTCAGGTAGAAATCCACCGCGGTTAAAGCTACGCCAAAACCGGTAGGATATTTCTGTAAAAACTCTGCGATGCTACTGAGCGCTTCTGCTGCCGGCTGGATATAATGATCGTCGCCGGTAAAGGCCCCCAAGCGCAACAGCGCCGTAACCGCCAGGCTACTCCCTGCCGGCGTTGCATTATCGAATAGATCCTTGGGCCGGGTAACCAATTGTTCGTGTTCGGTACTGGTGTCGTAGAAGCCGCCCTGTTGGGTATCGCTGAATAGCTCTAAGACGGTGTCCATAAGCTGGCGGGCGGCGGTAAACCAGCGCAGCTCTCCCGTGGCTTCATACAGGCTCAGCAATCCATCTGCATAACCGGCATAATCTTCAAGATATCCGGTGATGCGCGCCTGGCCATCCTTCCATGTCCGCATGAGACGTCCATGCTGCAGCATTTCGGTCAGCACAAATTCGGCATTCTTCCTGGCTGCCAGTAGGTAAGCTGGCTCCTGTAGCGCTGCCCCGGCTTCGGCCAGGGCTGCCAGCATTAGACCATTCCAGCTCGCCAGGATCTTCTCGTCTCGCCCAGGCTTGACCCGCTGCTCCCGGGCATAAAACAGCGCTTGCCGGCTGCGGTCGATGACCTGCTGTAGTCCTTCTTCCGGCACACCTTGCATATGCGCCACCACATCCCGGTCGCGCGGCACATTGAGAATCGCTGATCCTTCGAAATTACCTTGCGCCGTGATATCGTAATAGGCGTTGAAGAGCTCCCCATCCTCTGCGCCCAGCAGATCATTCGTTTCAGCCGGCGTCCATAAGAAGAACTTTCCTTCCTCGCCTTCGCTGTCCGCGTCCTGGGTCGAATAGAAACCGCCCGCCGGATGGGTCATCTCCCGCAGGACATAATCCAGCGTTTCTTCGACTATCCGCCGATAAAAGGATTTCCCGGTGGCCTGGTAAGCGTGCAAATAGACTCGGGCGAGCTGCGCATTATCATACAGCATCTTTTCGAAGTGGGGCACTAACCAGCGGGCATCTACCGAGTAGCGGTGAAAGCCGCCCCCCAACTGATCGTACATACCGCCACGGGCCATCTTCTGCAGGGTGACTTCTACTATGCGCAAGGCCGCGTCATCTCCCAGGTTGTGCCAGGCGTGCAACAAAAACTCCAGGTTCATCGGTTGTGGAAACTTGGGTGCCTGCCCAAAGCCACCGTTGGTATTGTCATAGTTGCGGGACAAAGCATGGAAACCCGCTGCCAGGATATCCTGGCTCAATGTCCCTGCCCCGGTCGCGCTAAAGGTCTGCTGCAGAAAATCCCGCATCTGCCCGATATTCTTCTGGATTTCTTCGGGCTGATTATAGTAGGTATCGGCGATGGTATGCAGCACTTGTTGGAAGGCAGGCATGCCATGGCGTGGCTCCGGCGGAAAGTAAGTGCCGCCGTAGAAGGGTAGGCCATCGGGTGTCAGGAAGACCGTCATTGGCCAACCTCCGTGGTTGGTCATCGCCTGGACCGCCTGCATGTAGATGGCATCCAAGTCTGGCCGCTCTTCCCGATCTACTTTTATATTTACATAATATAGGTTCATCATCTCGGCTGTGGCTGGATCTTCGAATGATTCGTGCGCCATTACATGACACCAATGGCAAGCCGAATAGCCAATGGATAGTAAGATAGGTTTATTTTCTTGTTGTGCTTTGCCCAGCGCCTCGGGACCCCAGGGATACCAGTCCACGGGGTTATCGGCATGTTGCAACAAGTAAGGGCTTGTCTCTTGGCCCAGGCGATTCATTATGTCCTCCTCAAGTGTGAGTGACGTGCAGCTTCCATAAGTAATAAGTAAGTATAGCAGGTTATGCCGGAGATGGCGTGTGAGGTATGAACAGGGTGTCCCACGTTCCAGATAAGAGGGTAATGAGGCAAAAATATTGGGATCGTGTCCTTTCTTGCGAATTCATGCAATATCAACTTGTTTCTATGGATTTATTCGTGTAGCGCAGTCGCTTTTTCTAGAGAGGCGGTGGCCATTGATTCCTAGTGACCTGTATTTCTAGTCTGGCTGCGTATAGCGATGAACAAACTCCGTAATCTCCGCTACTAGTTCTCGGGGACGCTGGAGAGGGATATCGTGGATCGTATTCTCCATCCACACCGTCTTGCGCATGACCAGACTCTGTTCCGCCAGGGAGACGGCGCGCCGCTTCAGCTCCAGGCGACTTGGGTCGCCACGAGCCTGCTCCTCGTTTGATTGGGCTGCCGGGACTAACAATACCGGGCAATCGACTTGGGCATACATTTCGGTGGGATTCTGCTCCCACAGCGAACGCAAAATTTTCATATGCCGCTCGCGAGTCAGGTGAGGGTAAATCCGTTGCTCAGCATCCACCTGGAAATTCCCCAGGATGATCTCTTCTACCTCAGGTGAGTATGCGTCGGGCGGCAAAAATTGCCGGATGCGTTGGCGGAAGTCTTCCAGCGGTGTGCCTGCCAGGGGAGGTGGGGCCATCTCCCGTTCCGCCCGTTCCCAGGTCATCCCGGGAATGGCCGAAAGCTGCATAAAGCCGCCATCTACCAGCACCAAGGCAGCCACTGCACTCGGGTGCTTAGCTGTATACTCCAGCGCCACATTTCCTCCCCAGGAATGCCCCACCAGTACTGGTCTCGAAATCCCCAGCATCTGCAGAAAAGATTCCAGATCACCGCTGATGGTGGCGAAGTCATACCCCTCATCCGGATGGTCACTCAGACCATGCCCCCGTTGGTCCAAGGCTACGACAGCGAAATTCTCAGCCAGGATAGGCGCCGCTAAATCCCAAATCCGCGCATTGGACGCCAACCCATGAATCAACACCAGCGGGCGACCCTGGCCTCCCCAATCCCGGTAGTGCAGCCGCAGATGCGGCAATGGGATGTAGCTATGCTGTTGTTGCAATTTGATATCCCTTCATTTCAACAGGTTAACTCTTATTCAGGTGGTGGTGGGCGGACTGAATTGTACTTCCAACACGCCTGCACTGAAGCGTGCTCGGGTGGCGCGTCGCAGGGTGAGTACGTTGGGCAGCATGATTTCCCGCTTGAAGTTCCCGATAGTGACGAACAGCTCATCTCCGCGCTTGGTGATAGATACCTTATCTTTTTCTACCCAGGGTAATGGCAAGCGGAGCAGATAATTTTCGCCTTCCTGCACAATCTCCTGGGCTTGGCCGGTGTAGAAAATTTGGCCGGGGTCTTCTGCGCCGAAGCAATCTTGCGCCAGTTGTGATAGGGCCTCCAGCCCTACCATTTCCCGGTCATATTGGGATACATACCATAGCGGTAAGGGCCGGAAAGTGTTTTCAATGGTCTTCAGGTACCCCTTTTGGATCTCCTGCATGTGGCGCAGGAATGGGTCGACCGATAGCTCTGGCGGCAGTACGCGGTTCACTATAACCGCATCCACCGGGTATTGAAAGAGGAACAGGTAGGAAAGGGCTCTTTCAGCTTCCTTAATGACCATCTTCTCCGGGTTCACCACCACGCGGTAGCTACTGATGGTCCGGTCTGTCAAAACATCTCGCAGGGCTTTGATCTCCTCCATCAGTTTGGGTAACAGGGCGAGCACATCCGTCCCTGGTGCCAGGGCGCGGATTATTGGCTTGACCAACCCCATGGTCCGCTCACTCCAATTGATGATCCGGCCGGCGTACCATTGGAAGGATTCAGGCATGGTGAGCAGGCGCATCGTTTCACCGGTGGGCGCCGCATCCACCACTACCCGGTCGAATTCCCCTTCCATGGCCTGTTTGCGAATATGGAGCAGGCTCACTACCTCTTCCATGCCTGGAATAACCGCCAGTTCTTCGGCAATTGCCCCGTTGACACCCTGCTTCTCCAAGGCCATTGCCAGGTATTCCTGTAGTTTCCCCCAGTAGTTCCGTACCTCTTCCAGCACATTTATTTCCTGCGCCCATAGATTGGGGGCAATTTCTACTGGGCGGGCTTCTAGGGGCATGCCGATGACGTCCGCCAGGCTGTGGGCAATGTCCGTACTGACGACCAGGGTGCGAAACCCCAATTCCGCGCTGCGCATGCCTGAGGCCGCGGCGATTGTGGTCTTACCAACGCCACCCTTACCTGTATATAGAATCAGGCGCATAGATTTCATTTCTCCTGCCGGTCAAATCCGCTGCGAAGCCTAAATTTTCGCCCACCGGCAATCATCTAATTGAACGTATAGCTGTTATCACATCTGCTTATAACAGGCTACATAAGTATACGCAAGGCACGGTCTATAATGGTTCATTGGTCAAACGGCTTTTGCCGATGTCTGTCGGACCTATGTGCTGGCCCGTGTTCCCGCCACTATCTGGTCAAGCTCGGGTTGATACAATTATACCCCATTTCCAGTAGGGCTACTGAGGAGGTGCAGAGACAGGGGCGGAGGTACCTTTAGTTTCTTGCGGTTTGCGCCTTCCCAGGGGAATCGATTTCGGCGCCGGTTGAGGATCAGGCGTGGGATTACTTTGCCGCTCCAGGTTGGCGGCGTAACTGGCAAGCCAATCCTGGATAACCTGCGAGAAGTCTCCTTTATACTTCCGGCGTGCCCGGTTCTGCTTGTTCTAACAGCGCCTGCTCTGCCTCGATAAAATCGATAAACTGGCGGGCGGTACGTCCCGAGCGGCCATTGTGCAAGGCCGCCCATTCTAACGCTCGCCGGCGCAGTTTGGCCAGGCTGATATCTAACCCGCGCTGAGACGCCAATCCCTCTACGATATTCAGGAATTGCTCCTGGTTGGGGCTTTCAAAGACGATGGTAATCCCAAACCTGTCGGAAAGGGATAGCTTCTCCTGCACGGTGTCCCAGGCATGCACTTCATCGTTATCTGGCTCCGGCCGGTCGGAAAAACGCTCTTTGACCAGGTGGCGCCGGTTCGAAGTGGCATATAACAGCACATTTCCCGGGCGAGCTTCCAGGCTGCCTTCCAGTAAGGCTTTTAGATCCTTGTAATAGGTTTCGTGCTCCTCAAAGGAGAGATCGTCCACAAATAAGATAAATCGCTCGCGGCGGCCGCGCAGAAGCTCAATAATCCGGGCAAAATCCGCCAGGTCCTGCTTGGCGACTTCTACTATGCGCAAGCCTTGCAAGTAGTAGCGGTTGAGCAAAGCTTTGACCATGCTGGATTTTCCGGTGCCCCGATTGCCATAGAGCAATACGTGGTTGGCCGGGAAGCCGGCCACAAAGTGATCTGTGTTTTGGACCAGAATCTCTTTTTGAACGGTGTATCCGACGATGTTTTCCAACCGGGCCGGGTCGGGATGGCCGATACCCTGCAGACCCGACCGTGACGCTGCAATAGCCATCCCACTGCCCGGCTGATTGTTTGCCAAAGAATTCCAACGAAAAGCCCGGTAATGGGCGAAAATACCCGTCCCTTGCTCCGGGTAAAAACCGGCCAGGTCGGCTACTAGCTCAGCCCAATCGAGGGTATTCAACAGCCGCACTTTCATCCTCTGCCGCTGTAACTGGCGCATCTCCCCGTTTCTTAGCGTATACATGTCGCCCCAGCCGATCCACCCCCGGCCAGTTTCGTCTTCCAGGGTGGCAATCCGGTCTGCATCCAGGGCGAATAGACGGCGCAGGCTGCGTAAATCCTGGCGGACGGCGGCCAATAATGACGGCCCCATTTCCTCCAGGCTGGCCCGCTCTGCTTTCCGCGAAAAAGGATTCTCGTCTTCCAACAGACGGTCTATTAGGTGATTTTGCCAGGCATCTCCCGATAGGGGCTTGTGGGCCAATTCTGTTTCTGCCGCCAATAGGTAGAAAAATTCTCCATATCGCCCTGGAACCATGCTCCCCGGGTTATCAGAACACAACGCCTCTAGCAGGCGCAGATATGCCTGGCCGATGCGGTCTGCCATTACCTGCCGGTAAATCAGCAGGCCGTCCACACCCCGCAGTGCTGTTTGAATATCGTCTAAGAGTGCTTCTCGGGAACTACTATAGGTCATTTCCCTTGCCCCTGATGCTACTTGTATTTAGAAACTCCCATTTTATACCATTTATCACCGGATTTGACAAAGATCCTACCCTATATGCCAGCTTCTTGCCACCCCGCATAGCCGGTGTTACAATATCCCACTATGCGCTTCCAATTTTGCCCCCGATGTGGTACACCGCTCACTTATCGTGATGATCACGGCATCGAAAGACCAGGTTGTGCCTCTTGTGGCTATATGTATTATGCCAACCCGGTGCCATGTGCCGGTATCCTGGTGGAAGACCAGGGCCGAATGTTGCTGGTGAAACGGGCTCGGGCCCCGTTCAAAGATTATTGGGACATTCCTGGTGGTTTCCTGGAAAGCGGCGAGCACCCTGTCGACGGCGCCCGCCGCGAGTTACTGGAGGAAACGGGCCTGGATATCCGGGTGGGTGACTTTCTGGGGATCTGGATGGATACCTATGGCGCTGATGCTATTTCAACCCTAAATATCTTCTACCGGGGGCAGATTGCCGGGGGCGTGCCCCGGCCCAGTGATGACGCTGTGCTTTTGGGTTGGTTTGCACCGGGTGAGCTACCCCCCAATATCGCCTTCGCCCATGCCCCCCTGGTCCTGGCCGAGTGGGTGCGGCGTGTGAAAGGATAGACCTATGTCATTGGTAAGAGTGGCGATGGTGGGGCTAGGAAACGTGGGCGGCAGCTTCCTTCAGCTTATAACCGCAAAACGCCACCTCCTGGCAACACAATATGGCCTTGAAATTCAGGTTGTAGCTGCCGCCGATTCCGGTGGCGCCGCTTGGTCAGCCGTGGGCCTGGACCCGCAGCGCCTGTTGGCGCTCAAGCAGAGCGGCCAATCTGCCGCTGCCTATCCCGGCGCCGGGCAGCCTGGCCAAACCGCTCTGGAGATGTTAGCTCGGATCCAGGCGGAATGTTTAGAACCGATGTGTCTCCTTGAATCCTCTCCGGTCAATCTAGATCATGGCCAGCCCGGGCTGGACGTGCTGCGTACCACTTTGCGCCTTGGCATGGATGCGGTCCTGGCGAACAAGGGGCCGCTGGTGCTGGCTTACCAGGAACTGGCAACCCTCAGCCAGGTCCAAAATCGGCGTCTGCGCTTCTCTGCTACCGTTTGCAGTTCGCTACCTACGATGAACATTGGGCGGCGGGATCTGGTTGCCTGCCAGATTGAGCGGATGGAAGGTATCTTTACCAGCACCACCAACTATATTCTGACGGCCATGGCCGCGGGCAAAAGCTTTGCGGCAGCTTTGCAGGATGCCCAGGATGAAGGTGTAGCGGAAACCGATCCCAGCCTGGATATCGATGGTTGGGATACAGCTAATAAGCTGGTAATCCTGGCTAATAGCGTCTTGGGCCAGCCTACCACGATCCGGGATGTCAGCGTGAGCGGGATTCGCGGTATCACCCAGCAGGATTTACTGCTGACCCGTCAGAACGGCGCTGAGCTTAAGTTGGTTGCCCTGGCTGCGCGCCTAGCGGACGGGTCCTACCACCTCAGCGTCGAGCCTCGCGTTTTGCCTGCTCACCACCCCCTGGCACAGACCCACGGCTGGCAGATGGGTATTCTATACGTTACCGATATCATGGGCGAGCTCTTTGCCCGGGTAGATGAGCGTGGCCCCTTACCCACTGCGGCCGCCATGTTGCGAGATCTGATCGATCTGTACTGCGTCTGATGATATGCCAATCGCTTTCTTGACAGTCACTTTTGTTGCCCTTATAATAATGCAAATACCATTTCTTTCTTCACGAAATTAAGTTGGGACGGATTTACTGCCGTTGGGGAACTCGTGTTTGATATTCTCATTGTCAATGGACGGGTAGTGGACGGAAGCGGCGCCCCGGCAATAGGGGCGGATATCGGCATCACAGGTCAAACCATCGCCGCCCTGGGAGATTTAAGGGATGCCGCTGCCCAGCGGGTCATTGATGCCACCGGTCTGGTGGTCTCCCCAGGTTTTATCGATATCCATACCCACTCCGACCTGACCTTGCTAGCCGAACCTGCTGGCATGAGCAAAGTGCGGCAAGGGGTCACCACTGAAGTCTGCGGCAATTGCGGCTTTAGCCCTTTCCCTATCTCTCCTGAGCGCACTCCTTTGTTACGGGCGCGCCTCAGCAGCATTTTTGGCGAGGCCGTCGATTGGTCCTGGACCGATTTGCAGGGCTATCGGGAAGTTGTCACACGCCAAAGTGTCGGTATTAACATTGCCCCTCTGGTAGGTCATAGTGCCCTGCGCGGCACGGTCGTAGGTTTCGACGACCGCCGCGCCACCCCAGATGAAATTCGCGCCATGCAACGCCTCACCGCGATTGCCCTGGATCAGGGCGCCTTCGGCCTCTCAACCGGGCTAACTTTGCCCCCCAGCGCGTACGGTGATACCGCAGAGATCGTCGCATTAGCCCAGGTCATGGCTGCTTATCCCGGCCGCTTCTATACCAGCCATATTCGCGCCTGGGCCGGTTATCATGTCAAGGGTGTGGCGGAGGCGGTGGATATCGGGCGGCAGGCCGGCGTGCCGGTGCAAGTTTCCCATATGTCCATTAATGATCCACCCTACTGGGGGCAGGCGGATACAGTGATCGCTGTGTGCGAGCAAGCGGTGCGGGATGGTTTCGATGTCACTTTCGACGTGTATCCCTATGCCGCCAGCAGTAGCGGCTTCGATCAATGTATGCCCACTTGGGCCCAGGCCGGCGGCAGAGATGCCCTGGTGTCTCGCCTGCGCGATCCCCAAACCCGCCGCGAAATTCGCGCCGATATGCTCAAAAATGGCCTCTTTGGCGGCTGGCCCTGGCTGTGGGACCGATTGCAGATCAGCACGGTTTACCATCCGGCTGCCAAGCCATACCAGGGGTTGACCATAGAACAGGCCGCCGATCTGATGAACTGTGATCCCCTCGATGCTGCCTTGGACCTGATGGATCTGGATGATGGTCGCGTCGAAGTTATCTTCTTTTACCGTACTGAGGCAGATATGCAAGCTTTTCTGACCCACCCCTTGGGGATGATGGGCTCCGATGGTCTGGCTATTTCCCCCGGTGGCATCCTCGGCCACGGCAAGCCCCACCCCCGTTCTTATGGAGCCCACGCCCGTGTCCTGGGGCGCTATGTCCGCCAGGAACCGGTGCTCTCATTAGAGCAGGCGGTTTACAAAATGAGTGGGCAGGTGGCGGATCGTCTGGGACTGAAAGACCGAGGGCGCCTGGCTCTTGGGCAGGCGGCAGATATCGTCCTTTTCAACCCGGATACCGTCATCGATCACGCCGATTTCGAAAATCCCCACCAATATCCCACCGGCATTGCCTTTGTGCTGATTAATGGGCAAATCACCCTTGAAAGACTTTGCTGGCGAATTCACCTGGCTGTGCTAACCTGCGCCAAGCAAGCCGGCAGTTGGATCGTTGTTGAGCAGCGTCGCGAAGCGTGGTAGGCGTATCCGGCGGATTGGTCCCTCTATCTGTTCTTGCCACCACGCCACCAACCG
>SHYO01000201.1 GCA_009692745.1 Chloroflexota bacterium | reverse complement strand
CTTCCCGCTCCACCTGGCCAAAGAGCGAATCTATGATTTTATGATTAGTCGCATACGGCCTTTGCAGCAATCCGCTTTCTCATGCCAATCCGTTTTCCCATGCAAATATGGCCAGCAGATCTGTCTAATGGCTTTCAGTAAATATCATTGACGCGTCGCTCACTACCAAGTTGGGCCGTGGCTGCGTAAGCGGCGGCTTGGTCCAACAAGGGTGCAGGATCAAGTATGCTGCCGCCGCGGACCACGCGCCAGATGCGCTGCATGTAGCGGATATCCTGGGTGGGATCGCCGTCAACGATCACCAAATCGGCCAGTTTATCCGGCGCGATACTCCCCACCTGTTTATCTACCTGGAGCGCCTGAGAAGCGGAGGCGGTAGCCGCCATAATGGCTTCGGTAGGGGTCATGCCGGCATCAACCAGCAATTGTAATTCCTCGTGCAGGCCGAAGCCTGGCAGTACATGGATGAAAGGGGCATCGCTGCCGGCAATGATTTTGACACCGCGCTCGATAAGATGGGCGATAAAGATCTGCATACCACCCCAGGCGCGGCTCCAATCCAGGCGGAACTCGCGGGTATATTGCTCCGACTTGCGGCTCTTCCACCAGTCCTGGGTAGGGCGCGGAGCATAACGCAGATTGGGGCTATCCCAGTGGCGCGGGTCTCCCTCATTGCTGGCTTTAAACCAGATGATGCGCGTGACGGCCATCCAGACATCTTTTTCCAAAAGAGCATCGATCAGGCGATGCATCCGGTCGTAGTCGATCTCGGCAAAGAGTTTACGCCACGCTTCTCCGGCCAGGGCGCGTTGCGGGTGCATCGCTTCGGCGCAGCCGGAGCAATGTTCAATTTCATTGAGGCCGGCATTGATCGCCGAAGTCGCATCAACCAGATTCATCATGTGGGCCAGGGTGAACTTGTGGTGCTGCTGTGCCTGGTCGAGGATGGCCTGGAAGGAGAGCCAATCCAGCCAGGCATACAGCTTGATCTGGTCGACGCCTGCGGCTACCAGGCTATCAACCTCGGCGCGTCCTTCCTCAGGCGTGCGCACCAGGTGCAGCATCTTAATGTGGCCGGCTGGATTACCATCCAGCAGCGGGCCGCAACAGACCATCCGCGGCGCAAGCGCATCATCCTGATTCCAACGGGCGCGCCGGTCCAGGATGGGATGCAAGGCGCAGCCTACATCTCGCACTGTGGTGATGCCATTGGCCAGCAAGAGAGGGGCGTGCCAATCTTCACTATGCAGATGGACATCTATCAGGCCGGGGAAGATGGCGCGGTGCTGCACATCTACACAGGCGATATCTGCGGGGAGCGCGGCCGGGGGGCAAACTGAGACGATCTTATCGCCCTTTATGTGCAGGGCCAGATCGGATTGTAATCCCTGATCCTTTCCTAGAAAGATGCGTCCCCCAGTGAGGGCATATTCTGATGACATGGTTCTGCCTTATCCTACCCGACCAATAACTTTTTCGTCCAGGAGGGTCCGTATGGTTTCCTGGAAAACACCAAGGGTTTTGATGATATCTTCTTCCGTATGCGCGGCCGAGGTCACACCACCGGTGTAGGATAGCAAATCTACCCCTCTGATCTGCAGGTTCTTCTGCAAGGCGGTGACTACGCGGCCAGGTATGCCTTTCAGCTTCGCCGCTTTGTCGGTGCGCAAAGCAGCCCGGCTCGGCGCCCCGGACCCCGGGTATTCCTCAATATAAATATGGAAAATAGAGGCATCCCCATATACATACGCAGCGGCTTGTTCCCTTTCTAAAATCTCTTCCATGCCCTGGCGACACATCTGGGCCAGGCGATCGGCGTGTTGTTGCGGCGCGCCGGTAGCAGCGATGCGCAAGGTGGCAATGCCGGCAGCGGTGGAGAGAGGATTGGCGTTGAAGGTGCCCTGGTGGGTCACCCGGCCGTAGCGGTCATGCTGCGGCTCGCCGGTATAGTCGAAAAATTGCATAATATCGGCTCGTCCTACCACGGCGCCACCGGGTAAGCCCCCGGCAATAATTTTACCGAAGATCGCCATATCCGGCGTAACCCCGCTATATACCTGGTAACCACCGGAGGAATAGCGGAATCCGGTAATGACTTCATCGAAAATCAGAATGACATTGTATATGGTTGCCAGCCGGCGCAGCTCCCGGTTAAACTCGATGGTGAGGGGCACCGTACCCCAGGATGCGCCCGAGGGTTCCAACATGATGGCGGCGATCTCCTGGTCCTGTTGCAAGGTGGCTTCTAATTGTGCCAGGTCTGCTGGAATGACCACAATCGTATCCAGCGTGGCGGCAGGAATTCCCAGGGAGACAGGTTTGTCGAAAGGCACCATAGCTCCGCGGCCAACATAGTCATGCCAGCCGCTGAAGTGCCCCTCAAAGCGCAGCACTTTATTCCGGGCAGTGCAGGCGCGCGCCAGGCGTAGCGCCAGCATCGATCCTTCCGTGCCGGAATTGACGAAACGGATTTTTTCGGCCGCCGGGACTAAATCATGGATCAGCCTGGCCCATTCGACCATAGGGGCATGATCGTTACCAAAATGAAAGCCTTTGCCCAATGCGTCTTGGATGGCTTTTAGCACGGCTGGGGGAGCATGGCCCAATAGCAAAGCGGCATTGCCCATACCGTAATCGATATACTCGTTACCGTCGATGTCCCATTTATGGGAGCCTGCGGCGTGATCTATGTAAATCGGTCCAACCGGACTGTAGCGCATATCGTGACCCACGCCGCCGGCAATCAGCCCTTTGGCCTCGGCATATAAAGCGCGCGCCGCCGGTCGTTGTGCCCCGTATCTATCTAACCAGGGAGTTGACATCCAGAAACTCCTTGCTGCGTTTGACGCAGCGTTTGATTTGTGCTGCTTCCTATGAGGCCAAATGGCCTATGAGCGCCAGGGTACGCTGCACTACGCGCTCCTCTGAGTCCGGGTGAATAGCGGTGGGGACACTGACTGCTTGAAATAGCAGATCAGGAATCTTATAGCGCACGTGAATATCCCAGCCCCCAGCAGGATAGTCCTGTTTCCGCGGCAGGTATGTGGAATAGCCGTTAGAATATCCCAGCACCTGTGTGTGTGGCGAGGGGGACAGGGCCTTGATCGTCAGGCCGGTTTCTGCGAACGACTCGACGCTTAACGTGGCTAAAACGATATCGTTCACCCGGATGGCCTGGATCACCATGTCTAAAGTTTTGCGCCCGCTTCGGATCGCATCGATCAGCTTATCGGCCCAATCGACAAAGCGCGTAGCTACTCCAATGTCGCGCCCGTTGCCACTGGCCTGTGCCTCAGTAAGTTTTTGTAATTGTTGCCCACGCAGCTCTTCGGCTTCAGCCAGGGATGGGAAGTCGATAAAATCCAGGGGAAAGGTTTCTGCCACTGCTCCCAGGTAGGTACAGGTTTCCTCCTCTACAGGTACCCAGGGCCAGAGAGAGATGCCCGACAGCGAGGTCAGGGCAGTACGTTTGCCGCGCTTGACATGCGTGCGCAAGCCGGCCGCCACTTTGACAACTTCGCCGCCGAGGATGGCTCCGATGCGGTTAACCGAGTCGCGGCAATCTACTTCGTATCCCATACCATCGATGGGCATGATATTTCCCCCACAAGCTTGCAGGAAGAGAGCGGTACCGCCGATCGTTTTTTCGATTGTCTCCCGTGCCGCGCCAGGGAAATCGGGCGAGGCAGCCAAACTGCGCGGACCGTTCACCACGGTATGGCAACCATAACTGAAAGTGATGGCGATAGGCCGGCCGGACAGGTCATCGACCCGCATGACACCCACGGCCGGATCGATGGGGCCTGTCGGGTTTTCGCCCAGGAAAACCAGCCCATCGGCTCCCATTTCGCGCCGGTTAATGCCAATGTAGCATGCACCCCAACCCGCCGCAATGCGCGCATCTTGCAGGGATTGGTTGGCTTTGCTGGCCACCTCGATCACTTGCGCCATCATCATATCCTGATATTGCTGCTGCAGTGCATATTGTGCGGCGGTCTCAGGTAGCCAACCGGGAAAAGCCGGGGCGCTATGGGTATGGTTGAAATTGAGCAAGACATGAGATGCCGCTGTGCCGATCGCTGCCCCGATACGTTGGCGCAAACGGAAGGATACATCCAGCGGCAGAGCCGCCAAATCCAGCGGGATAATGGCTACTTTCTGCGCTTCGTTCGCCAGAATCAAGCAGGTGGCGGTGAGGTTGTTGTCGATGGATGCTACGACCCCTTCGCGGGAGCTAAAACCCATTGTCTTGATTCCTAGAGGTGGGTTTATGATAGTGCGGGCAACACCGGCGCGCAAGGTTGACATGATGTGCTTCCCTTTCCGCTTTCAGGGGATGCCAGCTTTTCCCAGGCTTCGTACAAACGGCGATGGCCTGCAATCTGGCAGAGGTAGCGGTGAAACCCGAGATCAGGATCGATTGAGCCATTGTATCTGGGTTTTAATCCGATGTCAAGAGGTGATTTTTGCGAAAGTCGTAGCGGCGCGGTCACTGCGTTTTATACGCCAGACTCTATACTCGGCAGGGTTTGGCGTCTGGCCTGGTCACAGGTACAATGTGCCTTAGTGATCCCAGCCGGGAGTCATGGTGCCGGCAACCATTTCAAGGAGTGACTTTATGCATTTTGAATCTACCTATCTGGATTTGGATGTCGCCTGTCGTTGGCTGCGGGGAAATCATCACGGTCATTCCACGGTTTCGGATGGCAAAGTAGAACCGCTGCAGGTCTTGAAGGCTTATGAAGTGGCAGGATATGACTATTTCGCCCTTTCCGAGCATGATACGCTGCTTCCGCCGGAACGGCTCCAGCCCTATACCTCCATGTGTGTCATTCCTGCAGTAGAAGTCACTTCGGTGTATAATCAGACCTTGCTTTACCTGGGGGCTGATAGGGTTTTGCCGGCGCGGCAGTTATCACCGCGCCAGATCATGGAGCAGGTAGATGGCGCAGGTGGCCTCTTTATCTTCAACCACCCAAACTGGCAGCCCAGGCTGGAGTATGCCACCGACGCCCATTTAGATAGCGTAGAGGGGTTGCGCGGCATAGAGATTTACACCGGTGTAATCGAACGGCTGCCAGGTGAAGCTCGGGCCACAGATCGCTGGGATAGGCTGCTGAGCCGGGGATGGCGCGTTTTTGGGCACGCTACGGATGACCAGCATATTGCCTATGATTACTTTGTGGCGTGGAATTGCGTGCAGTGGTTGGATAGTGAGACGATTTCTGCGCCAGGGATCGTCAAGGCATTGGCTGCCGGCCGCTTCTACGCCAGCACCGGGGTCAAAATCGATCGAGTGGGAATAGAGGACGGCGGCCAATCTTTCGTGGTATCCTCGGATGCCGATGAGATTCACTGGGTTTCAAAAGATGGTGTGATTCTCAAGAAAACGGCGGGAGGCCAGGGCCGCTTCGAAATGGATGATTTTAACCGCTTGCCTTTCAAAACCGCCGGTCCGGCGCAGATGGTGTATGTGCGGGCCGAGTGCCTGGGACAAGGACATACCAGTGCCTGGACGCAACCTTGCTGGATTGTGGTATAGGCAAGCTCTCAAATCGGAATTATAATAAGGTGGTTTGGACCATCCCCGTAAGGGGAGGAAGTGAGGCTTGATGGACGCACGAAAGTTCCGCGAGCGGATTCACCAGGGGGAGGTGTTGTTGGGTACCGGCATAAGTTTTACCGACCCGACCGTCACCGAGGCGTTGTGTGGTCTGCTGGATTTTGTGTGGATTGATATGGAGCATAATGCTTTTTCCCTGGAGACAGTCCAAGGGCATATTTTGGCGACGAAGGGGAGTGATATGGCGCCTTTGGTACGGGTGCCCTGGAATGACCCGGTGTTGATCAAGCCGGTGCTGGATATCGGCGCGGCGGGTGTGGTGGTGCCCCTGATCCGCACCGCGGAAGATGCGCGTTTAGCCGTGGCCGCGTGCCGTTATCCACCGGAAGGGATACGCGGCTTTGGCCCGCGCCGCCCGTCGAATTACTCGCGTCTGGGTGGTCCTGAGTTTTGCCAGGAGGCCAATGCCGCCGTCATCGTCGTCGTGCAGATTGAGCATATTGATGCGGTGTATCATCTGGATGAGATCCTGGCCGTGCCTGGACTGACGAGTATTGTGATCGGGTCGCAGGATTTGGCCGGTTCGATGGGACACATGGGAGAACCACGCCATCCCGAAGTGCTGCGCGTGATCGATGGGGTAATTGCTAAAACCCTGAAGACTGAGGTGTTGGTTGGGGTGGCGATACGTAATGACGCCACGGCTCTGATTGAGTGGGTGGAGAAAGGGGCGCAGTGGCTTTTGATGGGTAATGATTATATGTTGATGTTGCAGGCGGCCGGGGAAGTGGCCAGTCAGGTCCGTAGCCATGTCTCTGAAAAAATCAATAAAATCAGGTAAATAGAAAAGGCAAATACAAATGTCGCTTATCAGACGATTAAATCGCCCATCAGAAGAAACAGAGGCAACCACCACGCAGTCGGCCGGGGTCCACCAGGGGGTGACTTTCAGCCAGTTGTATATGGGATCGGTAGCCAGGTATGGCGAAGGTAAGCATGGGCAGGTGGCCACCCGCAGCCTGGCTATAGCCCGAGATGAATATGCCCCTGGAGAAGTGGGATTCACCGTGCCCCACAGCCATACCGATATGGAGCAGGCTTATTATATTGTGAGCGGGGAGGCGCTGGTCAAGGTGGGAGATGAGGAGGCCAGGGTGGGGGCCGGCACGGCCGTCTACCTACCGCTGCATGTAGAGCATAGCTTCAAGAATGTGGGCACGGATACCCTGAAAATCCTGGTGATCGGAGCGGAATTGAATCCTCAGCCAGCCGGGGCTTGAGGTAAGGGTTGCGTTAAAAAGCTCGCCATAGCTTTAGCGAAATGGGTTTAGCCTGGCAGCAGGCTGGCGTTTATCCATATCACCTGGGTGGGCCAGGGAATGGTCTTCTGGCTGAGCTGTTTTATGAAAGCCTGATGAACCTGCTCGACTTCGGTCTCAGACAGGACGCGGTGCAGCCATTGGACGTAGCTGGGGCGTTGGATATCGCTATCTTCGCGGAACCAACGGGAGATCATGGCCGCAGTGATCAGTTGCTCTCCGGAGATTTGTTCCTGCTTGATATTTAGGGCGGTAAAACCGGTCTGGGTGAACCATTGCTGCAGGTGGCTTGCATCCCAATTAAAGCGGGGATCTGTGGTGCTCTGGTAAATAGCTTCTTCGGCTGCTGCGAGCCGATCTGCCAGGGCCTGGGGCAGGCTGCCCGGCTCGAGTAGAGCATAGAGCCGGGGAGATGCACGGCTCAAAGTTTCGACCAGGGAGATATAACCGGTGGGACGCAAGAGCCGGGCCAGGTCCCGGATGACATCGGCCCTGTCCGTCTCCTGGGCCAGGGCATTGCGCCCGGTGATAGCATCAAAGCTGAGGCCGGATTGGGAATGGGCGGCGATGATCTTCGGCAGATGGGCAATGCGCCCGACCAGAATGGTAGGCTGGTCGATCTCTGGAAGTTGCTTAGGGCTCGTCAAGAAATAAGTTCCCGTTTTGGCGGATGGGTAGCCATGGCGTCAGAACGGGGGCGAATGATGTAGTTCCAATTGGGACAGATGGCATGGCGTTCCAAATTGAGCGTCTCCATCTCAGCGTCCGAGACGCTCAAG
>SHYO01000200.1 GCA_009692745.1 Chloroflexota bacterium | reverse complement strand
GCAGGTAGGTGCGGGCCGGCGTCAGCAGCCCGGCCTCGGTGTAATGCCAGGCCAGCAGCACCGCCACCGTGCCCACCTCTGCCCCATACATCGCTTCCAGCGCCCGCGCGATGTCCTCATGCAGATAGCTGCGCTCCGCCTGGTTCAGCGAATGGTAGAGATACTGCTGGAAGAGTTGGTTCTGGAAGGCAAAGCGCGAGAGCCGGGTCATCCCCACCCGCTCCTGCCCCTGGTCCAGCAGCAGCCGGTGGCGCCGCACCAACTCGCTGTTCAGCCGCTGCACCACCTGGCGCACCTCGACGCCCTGCACCTGCGCCACCACCTCCCCGGCGAAGCTCTCGCCCTGCACGCTGGCCGCTTGCAGCATCTGGCGCAGGTCGTCGGGCAGCCGGTTGACCCGTTCCTCGATCACCGCCTCGGCGCGGTCCGGCAGCGTCGCCCAATCCAACGTGGCGCCCTGCTGCCAGGCGCCGGCGCTGTCCTGCACCAGGTCGCCCCGTTCCTGCATGGCGCGCAGCAGCTCCACCACAAACAGGGCATGGCCCCCCGTGTGGCGGAACAGCGCCTCGCGAAAGTCTTCCTCCAACCGATTTGGCTCCGTGTCCAACAAGGCGTCGACAAAGGCGCGCCCCTGGCTTTGGGCCAGGTCGATGGTGATATTCCCCAGGTAGCGTTTGGCTTCCACCACTACCTTGGTCAGCGGGTGGCGCTCGCCCTGGCGTCCCAGCTCCAGCTCCGCCTCGCGGTAGGTGACCACCAGCAGGATGCGGCTCTCCTGCATCCGCCGCACCAGGTAGAAGAGCAGGTCGATGGAAGAGCTGTCCGCCCACTGGGCGTCGTCCAGCAGCAGCAAGAGCGGCACCTGGGCCGACAGCCGGGTGATGACGTTGACATACTGCTGGAAGATCTGGTTCTGCTCCACCGGCGCAGCCACAAAGGTGTCTGGCTTGCCTTTGCCCATCCATTTGCCCAGCTTGTCGGCCAGCCCGGTCTGTTTGCCAAGGGCGCTGCCTATTTTGGTGGCCAGGGCGGCACCGGGCACAAAGGTCTCGATCAGGTCGGGGCCCCAATCCAGCAATACCTCAGTGGAAGCCTGGACTAGAGTCTGCCAGCGCAGCGTTGGCTGGCTCTGCGGCCGGGCGGCGCTGGTGTCGGTCAGGATTTGCAGCATCGTGCGGAAGGGCAGGTAGGGGTCGCCCTGGCCGGTCTGGGGGTCGCACACACCGGCGGCCGTCGCCATCTCGGGGTGGGCTTGCTGGGCGCGGCGGGCGAACTCCAGCGCCAGGGTAGTTTTGCCCTGCCCCGGCTCGCCGGTGATGAAGCAGATCTGGCCTTTGCCGGCCAGCGCCTGGTCGAGATAGGTGTTGAGCTCGGCTAATTCTTTCTCGCGCGTGACGAACACGGATGCAGTTGTCATAGGCCCTCTTCCCGGACGAAGGCAGTTTCGGCCGGAAAATGCATTTTCATCTTTCATGGTACCCGTAGCGGGCATGGTAACACCTGTAAGGGCAATTATACGATGTAGCCAAATGGATTACAAGCCTCTCTATAACCAGTACAACCGCATGTAATCTTATTTCCTGGGAGCGCGAGCGTCCCGCTCGCATCTAATTTGAGTTAGGAGCGGGACTGCTGGGGCTGGATCTCCCTCATCGCCTCCGGCTCATGCGCAAGGGGACTCCCCTTCCGGCGCGAACCACGGCATAATCTCGTTGCAAACCGGAAGGAAAAGCGCGTAACCGAGGAATTTTACTATACGCAGCTTGCTCCAGTTCCCACCCAGCCGCTCAAGCTGGCGTTTGACTTGGGCAACCGGCATAGTATTGAGAGTCAGGTGGCTCCATATGCTAGCTTACCAATGCGACTAATCCCTGGCAGAAGACCTTGAAACTCCCGGATCTATTAAGCGCCGGGTCCATGTGTGGAGCAATCTCGCCGGCAACCTTCGTCTTGGGCAATCCACCACGAATATACCTGTGTCTTTTCAGCAGCCGTTCCAATGCTTCCCAGGTTCCGCCGGGAATGGCATCGGGATCGCGATATCTTTCCTGATTTTCGAGGTTTGCGCTTACTCGTGGATAAACCGCACGGATGGCAGCCACATCACCAAAAAACCATGCTTCCAATTCTTCGATTGCCAACCGGTTCAACACCTGAAATTGTGCGCCTTGTGAAGCCATTGATTTGGTGAGAAATCCGGCGGCTTGAGCCATCTCCTCCAGCCGTGCTTTTAGGTGATGGCAATCGTCATCGTCCCGGTCGACCAATACTGCAATCCGCAAATTATCGTCATGCCAGTAACTGTAACCGCGTAATAAAATAGGCAGCTTATTCAGAAGATCAGGTTTTCCTTCAAAGGAACGGATGTTGCATTCGATATCTGGTCCGACTATCTGTGGTATCAGAATATCGAGAGCAGCTTTAGCCGATGGTTCTTCCACAAGACATTCAATGTACATCGGTCGTGGCCTTAAATGAGCTCAGCCAGTGGGATGATTCATACCATTGGGTCTGACAGAAGGATCCCCAACCTCAAAATAACCTTCAGTCCAGAGACTGCCCAGCAAAGCCCCGGCTTTCATGAACTCTTTAATCCCTCGCATATCGGCAGCGCGGTGGGCACGGGCGTAACCGTCCTCGCCCCGGGATAGCGCCCAAACCTCTTCCGGTCTTAGGCCATTAAGAAAGAAGGGTGAATGGGTGGTGATCAGCAATTGGGTGCGCCCTGATGCTTCCCGGCACTCATCGGCTAATATCGGCAACAGGCGCGGGTGTAGGTGGTTTTCTGGTTCTTCAATACCGATCAGCGGGGGTGGGTCTGGATCATAGAGGATGATGAGATACGCCAGCAACTTTAGCGTCCCTTCGGAGGCATATTTAGCGGGAATAGATTCCAGGAACGGTGCGTCTTTGATTTGCAGCTCCAACCCGTTGTCCAATGTGGGCAATGCCTGCACATACTCCAATTGGGGCACTCGGTGGCGGAGCGCCTGGATGATCTGTTCCCAGCGGGCGGGATGCTGTTGCTGTAGATATTGGATCACATATGCCAGGTTTTCTCCCGCAGGGGAGAGATGCTCTTGCGGCCCAGATTCGGCGCGTTTCCGCATATCGTCGCCTGCCAGCCGGGAAATGTAACAGCCGGTGATAAACCGTCGCAAAACACTGACGTGCGGATTCCTGCTTATCTGTCCAAAAGCGCTGACAGCCAGGATATCGCGATCATCCAATCTTTCTGGCATACGCCGGCCATTTTCACCGGGAGCATCCAGATCGAGCACAAAGCCGGTGCCTTGTTTGAATTCGAGCAGTATTTGCGATTTTCCGGCCGTTTTCCCCCTTTGCAACCATTCTTCGACAATATACGGTCCCCTACTGTCCTCTTCAAGCGCCAGATGGTACGTCATTAAGGGACCACGAGGTTTCTCACGATATTTTAGCTCGAAGATCACCGGTTCCATTGACCCGCGCGAGCGCAATTCTTTAAACCTGCCCCATTGCTCCCACGCTTTCCGCAACCCGCCTGAGAAGCTTTCCGATAGAAAGGCGAAGACATCCAGGATGGTTGATTTGCCACTGCCGTTGGGGCCGAGGAAAGCGGCCAGCGGCGTAAGCTTTTCCAGGCGCAGATCTCTAAACACCCTAAAATTCTTAACTGTCAACCCCTCAATACGGAGGGAGGCCGGTAACCCATCAAATTGTTTCATCTTGCTGCTCGCTATCTGGCGCTACTATTCTGCCAGCTATTCTTTTGAGTACTCTTACCTATTTTACATGAGATAGGGTGAAAAAGCGATGAACCGGCATAGATGGGCAGTTATCATGTCATCTGTGATGACGATATCCTTTATCCTAACTTCAGCTTTGAACACAGTGTTCATACCACAGGATCGCCTCTCCTCCCCTCGAGTAGCTGCAGGATGGCGGCCACGGTCACGCAACCATGCTCCGTGACCTGCTCCTCCGGCCATATGTGCAGCTTGCCCGCCATGCTATCACTCTCTCCCCGCGCGAATGGTAGACCGGCTGCATCGATCATTTTAGCATTATTGAGGATATGAAGCCAGTAGCTTCATATCCTGGTAGCGCCGGCAGAGGGTATCACCGTTTTTGATTTTCTCACCAAGTGGTTGTATTCTATACTTACTGAGGTCAATTTGAAACGCGCTACTTACCTTATGTCAACTATATTAGAATAGGCGCGGCAAATGTCTCACATGTCGCACCCTTAATTCAAGGTGGAACGAATTATGAAACCAGCCTCTAGGAAAATAAGTAAGCCTCCGCAGCGGAAAAAGTCCAACCTCGAGATGTTGGAGCAGAAATTGCGGGAAAAAGGTATAATTCAGGGAGACAATTACATTGTTAATCCCCCCGGAACTGAAAAGATGTCCGAGGTGATGATGGAGTTCATTGAGCCCTACATGGAATTTGCCACCACCAGTTTGACTCAATATAAACAATTGGTCGAACTGGCTATCATAGCCTGGAACGCGGCCATTCTGCCGAAGAAGGAAAGGGAGATTCTGCTCAATGAGACCTTGAAGAACACCACTCGTCCGGCTAACGAAGATATGGATAAAGAATTCCGCGCAGTCGTAATGGATCTTATCCAGCGGAAGGAACGTCATTTTGCAAAGAATAAAAGGCTAATTGTCAGCTACAGAGCTTCTGAAACCAAGGATACCTTCCATCTGGCTATCGTTTACAGGCCATAGTGCATGCATCGTGGCCAGCAAATGAAAACAAAGGACTTCGGTATTTTAGGTTGGATTCAGGGCGCTGCTTTTAACACTTCATAGTCATCATCGGCGAGTGGCTGTTTGTACAGTCCCTGGATGACCCAGAGCCCGCTCTCCCGGATTTTCGCTTTGGGGGAATAGCGGCCCAGCCATACCGCCGATGGGCCGCATTTTTTGCAGGCGGAGACAGTGGAGATCAATCTTGACTCCCACTTGAGGCGCGCATCCTTATCAACTACCTCGACCACGACAAAGCTAAAATTGCTCTGCATATAGTCTGTGACCCGCTTCTCGGTATCCTGAAGTTTTACCATGTCGATCATACCGGCAAACTTACCTTTCGCACCGGCCGGCGTCAGGTCAATTTCCCATTGCTCCAAGAAGGGATCGTGTTCCCGCTTCAGAATGGCCCGGCCGATATTCTTGCGAAAGATGCTGCGGTCTTTGTTTTCCTTGAGAAAGTGCTGCAGCAGCCTGGAAGGAAGCTGGTTCTGCCCGGTATGGGTGCCAACCCGCACAATGCGCTCCCCCCCGTGACCGCTTTCGCCCTTCTCGAACAGGATATAAATGCCGTTCAGCGGAAGCTTGGTTGCATCGAAAGGAAACTGCCAGCGTGGCAGTCCGATAAAGAGTTGGTGGATCTTACAGCACATATCACTCATGATTTTTCCTCGTAAGGTATTGTAGCTGCTTGCCAATCGTCAGCCCTTCCATAGGGACGGTGTAAGAAGCCAGGTGAGGCACCAGGTATTTGCGGTATTTAACTCCGGCCAGGAAGATGAATTGATCGTTACGTAAGTCGGCCCGCTGTTTGAGCTGCCCCAGCACTCTGGCGGCCCAGGCTTTGACTTGGGCAACCGGCATAGGATTGAGAGTGACATCATACGGCTCGATGGCTTGATCCAAATCGAGCAAGCCGTGTTTGGCGGAAAGGATGAATATACGGTCCGGCTTAAGCATTCTGGCATATTTCAGACTCTTCACGAAGAGATCGCTGATGTATAAGTTAGCCGCTTTGGCCTTGTGGGGCAGTTTCTTTTTGCCGCAGGAGATCAGGACGATGGTTTTCATCGAATTGCCTCTATCCGGTTGCGGTGTGTTTCAACCATTCTTCGAATTCGGCTTAATTCCTGATGAGATCGCTCATTGGATGACGGGACGACGCTCAGAGCCTCGACCCGCGGCAATCTCTTCTTTGAAAGCCTCGGCGTCGATCAAATCTTTCCAAGATCCGGCCGCGGAGAAGAACGCGGCATAATCCGCTTCTGTTTTCTTGTGTAGGTGTATTTTGCTTGCCCGCTGCATCTTGGGGGCAGGTAGCGGTTTCAAGACTGCGGAGGTGCCATCATTCCGCGCCACAATTATGGTCTCCCTCTCATGTACCACCCGGTCAAAGAGTTCGGAGAGATTTGCCGCGAATTCATCGAACGGGATATGCGTCAGTTCTTTGCTCATAATAAATCCCACCTTCGGTATAGATTGACTCTATTATAGCAGAAATTTGCGCTGCATCCTCCTCACCCATTCTGCCCCTACCCCGCCGCCCGCGCCAAATCCAACGCCAGCAGCCGCGCCAGGATCTCCTCATCCCCCAGGTCCGCCGGCCAGCCGTTGGCGGCAAAGACGGCGGCATCCAGCTTGCGGTGGGCCATGTCCAGCCAGACGGGGCGCTGAAAGAATGCACGGTTGGCTTATGCCATCACCACCTGTGGACACGAGTGACGCCAAGATGCTATAATGACGGCAGCAAGATCAGGTTGGATTGCAGGAGGGATGTGTGCGCCATCAAACTGTGATAGAAGTGCCTCAAGATATTCTCGACTCAGCCCGTCTGACCATACCGGAGTTGAAGATTGAGGTGGCAGTCCATCTCTATGAGCAAGGCCGATTATCCGTAGGCAGAGCGCGTGAGTTAGCGAGCATATCTCTGGGGGAGTTTCGCCATTTGCTCGCCTCGCGTCGCATTTCCCCCCATTACGACGAGACCGATTGGGATGAGGATGTGGCGACACTGCGTAAGATAGGGTAATACTTACCACTATTTAAGAAGGTGGTTATATGAGTGAGGAACACTTAACAGAAATCCAGGCTGGGCAGATTATTCAGATCCTGCAGGAACTCCCCCCTGATAAAGTGGCGGAGGTATATGACTTTGTGCTATTCCTCCAGACCAGGTATAGCCAAACACAACCCGTGGACACGAATGATGCCTGGAGCGATGAGGATATGGCGGACCTGGCGCTAGCCAGCTTGCACTATGCCGGAGAAGCAGAACAATCCGAAGATGGTGGTAATGGTTAGCCCAGGAGATGTAATATCAGTGGATTTTCCTGGCGCAACCGGAGTAAAGCGCCGGCCCGCTGTAGTGGTCTCAACTGATTCGTATCATTCCAATGACCAAGCTGTAGGTTAAAGGGTAAGGGCTATGCCTACTTATCCATTCTGCCCCTACCCCGCCGCCCGCGCCAAATCCAACGCCAGCAGCCGCGCCAGGATCTCCTCGTCCCCCAGGTCCGCCGGCCAGCCGTAGCCGGTAGGCCGTATTGCCTGGTAAGATCAACAGGGTTATACTTTCTAACAAAATCATGAACTCCATTCCATAAATCACGAGGTGCAGTATGCTGAATCTGCAAATCCACGACCATGACTTAGAAGGTAAGATAAAAGAACTTCTGGATCAAAAATTCAACGGCGACTTTGAGGAGATGCTGCGGGAATTCATAAGAATCTACTCCTCTCAACTGAACCGATCGAAATATAGCGGTATTTTAAAGTGGGAGAAAGACGGCCTGGCTTACCAGAAGGAAGTACGCAGTGACTGGTGACAAGATTCTGCTGGATACGAACGCCTTTATCTATTTCTTTGAAGGACGGAGTAAAATTACTGAACTGGTCGAGAATACACCAGAGATCTACCCCTTTGTGCCAATATATAGTGAGACAACTCCTGCCGATAAATTAGAGTAGAATTAAGGGCAAAAGGAGAAACAACATGTCTCAGGATGAGCGGATTAAGACGTATATGAATGGCAAAGTCCAGGCTGAAGTACCAGATCCTGAAGTGG
>SHYO01000017.1 GCA_009692745.1 Chloroflexota bacterium | reverse complement strand
GAGCCATTTTTGACCATTTTGCCCTGCCGAAACGAGATGCCATAGTATCGACAGCGTTTGTTGGGACAATAAAGTGTTTCCCAGTCCATTTTTGTACCCTCGATCAGCACGGATAATGCTTTCGAGGATACGCCCACATTTCATTACTCCACTACCTCATCAAGGAAAATGAGGGACAATACCAAAAAGTCAATGGTGAGACAATCTTATCAGTATTGTTTACGTCGGTCAAAAGTACTTTCGTACTTTTGGGGAGGAAAATTGGCCAAATAGACCATGAGGAAAGCGTAGGAGCTATAAAACCCACTTTACATCGGGCATACCAACCAAGGTGAAAGTAGGTCTACCTCCGGCTGCACGTCTTTGGCGGTGGAATATGTTCGGCTCATGCGCGGTGGCGAACCTTGTTCATGAAAAACTCTGTGGCTGGTTTTTCGGCTGTTTTCACTGGAAGGCAGAGAAAAAGCGGTAAAGGATAGTTGGTCTTTTAGGTCAGTCCTGGGATAATGCTGACGAGCACCAGGATGGCGGTTAGCACGATCAAGGCGATCACGATCAGCCACGACAGGATGTTAAAGAAGCGGCTGTTAACATAATTTCCCATTAGACGCTTATCGTTGATCAGGCGCAGCATCACCAGCAGGATGACCGGCAAGAGCACGCCGTTCAGGGTCTGGCTGGCGAGCATGGCCTGAATCAGTGAGGGAATAGGCAACAGGATAATGCCGGCCCCCAGGATAATCAAAGTGGCATAGATGCCGAAGAAGATGGGGGCTTCTTGCAGACTGCGACTGACCCCCGCCTCCCAGCCAAAGGCTTCGCAGACCACATACGCCGTGGAAAGGGGCAGAATAGCCGCCGAAAAGACCGAGGCATTTAACAGTCCCAGGGCGAAGAGGGAGGCAGCGTACGGCCCGGCGAGCGGACCCAGCGCCTCGGCGGCATCCTTAGCTGTGTCAATCCGCAACCCGTGGGTATAGAGGGTGGCGGCGCAGGAGATTACGATAAAAGCGGCTACGATGACGGCGAAGATCGAGCCCACCACCACGTCCAGCCGTTCATAGGCATAATCAGAGACTTTTAAGCCCTTATCGACGATAGACGACTGTTGGTAGAATTGCATCCAGGGAGCGATGGTAGTGCCGATAATGGTCAGCATCAGCACCACGTAGCCAGTCTCCAGGTGGAAAGAGGGGGTCACGGTGGCGCGCAACACCTCATCCCAGGCCGGGCGCGCCAGCAGGCCGGAGATGATATAGGCCAGGTAAAGGGTGCTGGCCAGCAAAAAGATGCGCTCGACGACTTTGTAATTACCTTTGACGATCAGTAACCAGACACCGATGGCTGCCAGCGGCACAGAGATATACTTGCTGACGCCGAATATCTCCATACTGGCGGCTACCCCGGCAAATTCACTGACGGTATTGGCCAGGTTGGCGATCACCAGGAGGCCCAGGATCAGGGCGGTCAGGCGCACCCCCAGGCTCTCGCGGATCAGGTCCGCCAAACCTTTGCCGGTAACCACCCCCAGCCGGGCGCTCATCTCCTGCACCACGATCAGCGCCAGCGCCACCAGGGGAATCATCCACAGCAGACCGTAGCCGTAATGCGCCCCGGCCACAGAATAGGTGGTAATGCCACCGGCATCATTATCGACATTCGCCGTGATAATTCCCGGACCTAGTACTGCTAGAATGACCAGCAATCGCACCCGTAAGGGCTTAAGTCGTTGCTGTAGTCCCATAGCACTTTAATCCTTACGGTGCGTTAATGGTATAGGCGCGGCAGGCGTTTTTTCCAGGCAGTAGGGATGATTTTGTCCAGCGCATCGTCGGCGGTAACAATCCCCTGCAGCCGGTGGTCGTCATCCACTACCGGCACGGCTACCAAGTTATACTTAGAGATCATCTCCGCCACCTTGTCTTGGGCGTCGAGCAAATTCACACTCACCATACGCTGGTGCATAAAATCGGTAATCGGGGTTTCTGGCTGGGCCAGCACCAGGTCGCGCAGCGAAAGGACCCCCAACAGGTGATTTTCCACATCGGTTATGTAAATATAGAAGATGGTTTCGGCTTCATGGGCCGTCTCGCGCAGCACCTGGATGGCCTCGGCGGCGGTTAGTTTGGGTGACAGAGCAATATATTCGGTGGTCATGATGCCGCCGGCCGAATCTTCCGGGTAGGCCAGCAGCTTGCGTACATCCTGCGCGTCTTCGTCCTCCATTAACCTGAGCAGCTCTTCGCTGCGATCCTCGGGCAATTCTGCCAGCAGATCGGCGGCCTCATCGGGGGACATCTCCCCCAAGACGTCGGCGACCCTTTCGTCGTCCATGGTTTCGACCAGGTTCGCCTGGAATTCCGGCTCGACGGCTTCCAGCGTATCGGCCACGGTTTTAACATCCAGCGATTCCAGAAATTTGCTGCTCTCCGCCCGGCTGAGGTCGCTGAGAATCTCGGCCAGGTCGGCCGGATGCAGATTGGTTATTTTGTCGCTGGGCACCCGCAGGCGCATTGTCTGGCTGCCGGGCAAGCGCTCCATATCATGCCAGGAGATCATGCCGGGGGGCAACTCCCGGCCCAGGCGCGCGACGATCTTTTGGGTGAGGCGGGCCAATCCCAGGCGGCGCAAGAGGCCCAGGCCGCCAATATCGACGTTCGAAATGTAGAAATGGTTGCCGACCCGCACAATCTCTACATCGTTCACCCGCACCAAGCGGACCCCGTTGATGTCGATAATCTGTTTATCCAGGATATCCCGCACCAGGTAGAAATCCCGCTCATCAGGACTCAGCGGGATAATCTGGTCCAGGCGCAGCGTCAAAGGAATTGCCGGGGCGATCAAGACCGCTACGGCACTGAGCGGGACGATGAGCAGGCCGCGTTGTCGCTTGACGACCAGGGCTTTAAGCTGTGGCAAGGGCATATCATCGCGTGCGGCAGCAATCAAATCTTCCACCTGGCCCACACGCTCTCCATCGATATCAGCAACCGGTTTTCCCATCAAATCACTTACGTAAGGCATGGCGCACCTCGGCGGCAGGGATAGGGACCTTGTCCTTGGCAAATTACCATGAATCTTCGTCAACGCGCAGTCTTAAACCCGGTTGGACAATGCTTTGATCGTCCAAAAATACTTCTGAGGCAGTATGCTGAGAGTACTCAGCTTAACGACCGCCATGTGGAGGGACGGGGCGGTTATCAGCCCAAGGATACGCCTAAATACCTAAAAAATCCAGTGGGGTTTTACGGCTCATAAATTGACCCAACCCCATCACATATGTTATCATCGGAGCCCATACTAATTGGGGGGTATCTATGCAAGCTACAATAGCCAGGGTTGGCGGTGACGGCATTGGGCCGGATGTGGTCGCCGAAGGTGTCAAGGTTTTGAAAGCCGTGGGGCGACTATTCGGCCACCAATTTGAATTCCGCGAGGGCCTGCTGGGCGGTATAGCCATCGATCAAACCGGGGTGGCTTTACCGCCCGAGACATTGGCATTGACGCGGCGGTGCGATGCTGTGCTGTTGGGCGCCGTGGGCGGACCAAAATGGAGCGACCCGCGCGCGAAGCAGCGCCCGGAAATGGCCCTGTTGGGTGTGCGGCGCGAGCTGGCCTTATATGCCAATATCCGCCCGGTCAAGGTCTATGCGGCGCTGATCAATGCCTCGACGCTCAAACCTGAGGTGGTTAAAGATGTCGACCTGATTATTCTGCGGGAGCTGACCGGCGGCCTGTACTTCGGCGAGCCCAAAGAGCGGCGCGGCGAACCGCCCAACCGTGAAGCGGTCGATACTCTCTATTATTCCGAGGCGGAAATTACGCGCCTGGTGCGGCTGGGCTTTGAATTGGCCCAAAACCGGCGTAAGAAGCTGACTTCCGTCGACAAAGCCAATGTGCTGGAGACCAGCCGGCTGTGGCGCGAGATTACCCACGAAGTAGCGCGGGATTTCCCCGACGTGACTATGGAAGATATCCTGGTCGATGCCTGTTCGATGCACCTGATCCGGCGCCCGGGAGATTTCGATGTCATCGCCACCGAGAATATGTTCGGCGATATCCTCTCTGATGAAGCCTCTATGTTGGCCGGCTCGATGGGCATGTTGCCTTCGGCCTCTATAGGCGCCAATCTCAACCGCTTCGGCCGGCCGCTGGGACTCTACGAGCCAATCCACGGCACGGCGCCCGATATTGCGGGGTTGGGGATCGCCAATCCCCTGGCTACGATTCTGAGCTCCGCCTTGCTGCTGCGCTACTCCCTGGGGTTGGAGCCGGAAGCTGCCCGTGTCGAGGCGGCGGTAGAAAAGGTGTTGCAGGCAGGGTATCGCACCAAAGATATCGTCGGTCCCGGTGGCGCCATTACCAGCACCAGCGACATGGGCGACCTTGTGTGTACGCATTTATAAAAGGAGAGACGTATGCGTAGTGATATGATCAAGCGCGGCTTCGAACGCGCCCCCCATCGCAGCTTGCTCAAGGCCACCGGCGTGAAGGATGAGGATATGGGCAAACCCTTCATCGCCATTTCCAACTCCTATGTGGATATCATCCCGGGCCATGTCCATCTGAATGCCTTCGGCGAAGTGGTGCGGGCGGCTATAAAGGCGGCCGGCGGCGTGCCCTTCATGTTTAATACGATTGGGGTCGATGATGGGATTGCTATGGGGCACGTCGGCATGAAATATAGTCTCCCCAGCCGGGAGATCATCGCCGACTCGGTCGAGACCATGGTCAAGGCCCACTGGTTCGATGGCATGATCTGTATCCCGAACTGCGACAAGATCGTCCCCGGCATGCTGATGGGGGCCATGCGCCTCAACGTGCCCACCATTTTCATCTCGGGTGGGGCGATGGCCGCCGGCCGGACGCCGGGCGGCAAGGCTGTCGATTTGATCAGCGTCTTCGAGGGGGTGGGGGCTTTCAAAGCCGGCAAGATCGACGAGCGGCAGCTCAAAGAATTGGAAGATTTCAGTTGCCCCACCTGCGGCTCGTGCTCCGGCATGTTCACCGCCAACTCAATGAACTGTCTCTGCGAGGCGTTGGGGATGGCTCTGCCGGGCAACGGCACCATCCTGGCTATCGACCCGCGCCGCGAGGAGCTGGCGCGGCAGGCGGCCGCGCAATTGATGGAGCTGATCCGCCTGGATATCAAGCCGCGCGATATTGTGACACCCGAGGCGATCGACAACGCCTATGCGTTGGATATGGCTATGGGCGGCTCGACGAATACGGTGCTGCACGGCATCGCCATCGCCATCGAAGCCGAGATTGATTACCCACTGAGCCGCATCAACGAGGTGGCCGCCCGCGTGCCAAATATCTGTAAAGTCTCCCCCTCCTCCCCTTACCACGTGGAAGATGTGGACCGAGCTGGCGGCGTCTCGGCGATCCTATGGGAGCTGGCCAAGCGACCCGGTATTCTCCACCTGGATCAGATGACCGTCACCGGCCACACCCTGGGCGAGAACATCTACGGCTGCGAGAGCCAGGATAAGGATTGCATCCGCCCGCTGGAAAATCCCTATAGCCAGACCGGCGGCCTGGCCGTGCTTTTCGGCAACCTGGCCCCGGAAGGCGCGGTGGTGAAGGCCGCCGGCGTGGTAAAGGAGATGTTGGTCCATCGCGGCCCGGCTATCGTCTACGAGTCCCACGATGCTGCTAACCGTGGCATCCTCAACGGCGAAGTGAAATCCGGTATGGTGGTGGTGATCCGCTACGAAGGTCCTAAAGGCGGGCCGGGCATGCAGGAGATGCTGGCGCCCACCTCCAACATCATGGGCCTGGGTTTGGGCGGCAGCGTCGCCTTGATTACCGACGGGCGCTTCTCCGGCGGTACGCGCGGCGCCTGCATCGGCCACGTGTCGCCGGAAGCGGCGGCCGGCGGCCCGATTGGCGTGATCCGCAACGGCGACATGGTTGCCATCGATATTCCCCAGGGCAAGCTCAATGTCGAGCTGAGCGCCGCAGAAATAGAAGAGCGGCGCCAGGGCTGGATCCCCAAGCAGCCCGAGGGGTTGACCGGCTGGCTAAAGCGCTATGCCGCCATGGCCACCAGCGCCAGTGAAGGGGCGGTGTTGAGAATTTAAAGGTTGGCAGGTTCACAAGTTGGAAAGAACCAGGCCGGTGATGAATGATTCTGCTGGCAAGCAGTAAGGGCCAAAGTACCAGTATGCATTAGAGACCTAATTGGGGCAAAATAGCTCCGTAACCCGACAAAGACAGATCCCTGTAAGGAAGTAGCCATGTCGCTTCAGCCCGGATGCTTTCCGCCTCTGCCGGAAGATACCGCTCAACTGGCCAGGAAGGTCTTCAAAAAAGGTCATCTCTACCTCACGCTGGGGGACCAGATCAGCACGCTCTTTACAGATACCGATTTCACCCAGCTCTACGCGGCGGATGGCGCACCGGCTTGCTCTGCGGCGCTGCTGGCCCTGGTGACCCTCTTGCAGTTCATGGAAGACCTGTCCGGCCGGGCAGCGGTCGATGCGGTGCGCGGGCGGATCGAATGGAAATATGCGCTGCATTTGCCGCTGGAAGATGCCGGCTTCGATTCCTCACTACTATGCGACTTTCGCCAGCGCCTGGTGGCGCATGCCGCCGGGCAGCAGGTATTGCAGCGGCTACTGGACTTAAAGTTGCTGCGCCCAGGGGGTCAGCAACGCACCGACGGGACCCACCGGCAAGCCCTGCTTACAGCGATAGCGGTCAATATGAAACGTGCTGTAGTCTGGCTGATGGGCGAACGTCCCAAAGGCACCCGCCCTGCCAGCTTAGCCTGCTTAGCACCTGCTTTACTTCCGGCCTAACTGTTTCTCAGCAGAATCATCGCTGGGCGGGTGAATCCTGCCGATGAGTAGGCTAAGGCCGGGCTATACTCCTTCACGGGTGGCGTTAGCCAGCCTGCCAACCAGGCCATGTCCAGCCTGCCAACCAGGCCATGTCCAGTCTGGCATTTGGCACCGGGACTTATATTTTAAGCTAGAGGCCCGTCAGCCCTGGTCAGATATGCCTGACACTGTTTTCGCGGCCATTTATATAGGGGGCGCAGGCCAAAAGATCGGCAGCAATTTCTCCCGCTATGGCCACACCAGCGATCCCAAGACCCTGCTAGGATTCAACGCCACTGGGAAGTAGCCATTCAGATGCATAATGGTGTCCCGCTGGTGGAAATCAACCAGGTGGAAACCGGGGCGGCAGGTGCTGAGGTTCGCTGGACGCCTGTGGCTATTCAGCCGGTAGCCGCTGCCCAGGGATCAGTGTTAGAGATTGGGATCCGGTTGCAGTTTTTTGGTCACGTAGATTCCGGTGATATATTTAATACGCGTCTGGTCTTTTCCGACAATCTGAAAAATCGAGAAGGGAATAGCAAGCCAGCTATTTCCCTTCTCTGCACCCGGTTTCCAACAGCCGGGGTATCTGCGTGAGGCTAAATGGACGAGGAAAAGATGACTTCAACTTTTGAAGGTTTGAATCCGCAACAAAAGCAGGCAGTGGAGAAAGTGCAAGGACCTGTGCTGGTCGTGGCAGGCCCCGGTTCTGGCAAAACCAGAGTATTGACGCAGCGAGTAGCCCACCTGGTACTGGATTACGGAATCCCATCCTACAATATCCTGGCTGTCACATTCACCAATAAGGCTGCCCGGGAGATGCGCCACCGTCTTGAGCAGCTCATTGGGCAGCAGAGACTCGATCAACTGAACATTGGCACGTTTCATGCGATTTGCACGCGCATACTTCGTCGCGAGGCGGAATATCTTACGTTTGATCGCAGCTTTGCGATTTATGACCGGGAGGACCAGGTCAAGGTAGTTAAGCAAGCCTTGGATGCCCTAAATCTCAATGACAAACTTTACCGCCCAGCTTCGATGTTGGCCGCCATTTCCCGCGCCAAGAGCGAAGCCCAGTCTCCCGAAGAATTCCCAACCCCGGAATATCGTTTAGAAGTGGTGAAGCGCGTCTACCAACGGTACCAGGAGATTTTGCGCACGAATAATGCCCTGGATTTCGATGATTTGCTGCTGGAGGTGCTCCTATTGTTGCGCCGGAATCCGGAAGTATTGGCGCGCTATCAACGGCGCTTCCAATATATCATGGTAGATGAGTTTCAGGATACGAATCCCTTGCAGTACTATCTGGTCCAATTACTGGCCAAAGAGCACCGGAATCTTTTTGTGGTGGGCGATCCCGACCAATCGATCTATTCCTGGCGCAACGCCGATATCCGTAACATCCTGAATTTCGAAAAGGATTTTCCCGATGCCCAGGTAATCACGCTGGAACAAAATTATCGCTCGACACAGATGATCCTGGATGCGGCCTCGGCATTGATTGCCGCTAATCAGCAACGCAAACCCAAAAAACTGTGGACCGAGAATAGTAAGGGCACACCTATCTACATTTATGAAGCCTACAACGAAGAAGATGAAGCCCAATTCGTGGTCAGTGAAATTGCCCGATTGCAAGCACGTAAGATCGCCACACCGGGGGATTGTGCCGTCATGTACCGCACAAATGCCCAATCCGCCACTCTGGAAAGTGCCTTCGTCCGCAAGAGTATTCCTTACCGGTTGGTCGGTGCTGTGCGTTTCTACGAGCGGCGCGAAGTAAAAGATGTCCTGGCGTACCTGCGATTGCTACAAAATCCCGCGGATAGTGTGAGCTTGGACCGTATCATCAATGTTCCTACACGGGGTATTGGCAGCAAGAGCATGCAACTGATTTCAACGGTCGCTACCAGGTATAGGATGTCGATTATAGGGGTATTGCGTTTATTGCGAGATCACCCTGAAGCCCCTGAGGTAGAGTCTCTCGATAGCCGGTCTGCCCGTCCCTTACTATCCTTCCTGGAACTGATTGAGGCAGGGATTGAGCATGCTGCAAGTATGGATCCGGCCAATCTCATCGATTGGATCTTGAGTACCATTAATTACCGGGAATACCTGGACCGGGAAGAGGACGCTGAGGATCGTTGGGAGAATGTGATGGAGTTGCGTAATGTGGCCTCTCAATTTACTGGTCTGGAGCCTGGTGAATCTCTGGCGGAATTTCTGTCTGATGTCGCCCTGGTCTCAGATCAGGATGAAGTGCGCGAGGGCAGCCATGCTGTCACCCTGATGACGCTGCATACGGCCAAAGGATTGGAATTCCCGATTGTATTTATCACCGGCGTCGAAGAGGGCATCCTGCCCCACAGTCGCTCAGCAGAATCTCCAGAAGAGTTGGAAGAAGAGCGTCGCCTGGCATATGTGGGTATTACCAGGGCGCGACAACTGGTCTACCTGCTGTATGCCTTCCGTCGCACGCAATGGGGACGTTCCGAAGTGCGCGGCCCCAGCCGTTTTTTGTTGGATATTCCGCGCTCTCTTGTTAAGAATTGGACTCAGCAGGAAGAAACTGGCGGGCGGGCGGGGGCGCGGGAAGAACTGCCTAAGGCCCGCGTCCGGGTACGTGATGTTCAACCTGGGTCTGCCAGAGCTGGTGGGGGAAATCAGGAGAAGCTTCATGGGAAACCAGCAGATCCCTTTTTCCGTGCGGGCGATAAGGTGATACATCCTACTTTTGGCGAGGGGGTGGTGGTAGAGAGTAAGCCATCCTCTGATGGAGATACTGAAGTGACCGTAGCTTTCCCCCAAGGAGGTGTCAAACGTCTTTTAGCCAGCTATGCCCGGCTGAAAAAAAAGGGAAGCTAGATTCCCTTTTTTTTCTTGGAACTTTCTTCCGCCTTGCGGCGTCTTGGTACTGTGATAAGAAGTAAGGGAATATTGAGACAAGATAGTTATCAAGAATTTGTAACCGATTTGAGGAGGATTTAAATGCAGAAGCGGTATTGGATCGCAATAGCCGCATTGATTCTGGTTATTGGTATAGTGGTGGGAGCAGCTATCCTACCCCAGGGGCGCTTGAATTCCGCTGCTATGGCGGCGCCGACGCCCGACAGCCAGGCTCGCTTAATTACAGTTTCATCCCAAGGTTCCAGTTCGGCTGCGCCGGATTTGGCCACCATTAATATTGGGGTCGAAACCCAGGGCGATAATGCGGTTACAGTAAGTTTAGATAATGCCAAAAAGATGCAGGCCGTCATCAATGTGGTTAAGAATGTGGGAATTACTGATAAGGATATTCAGACCTCAAACTATAATATCTATATTGAGCGCCCGTCTGAGCCTCGACCCACCATAGCACCACAGAGCGGAGCGCCCCAGACCACGACTACGCCTCAAACTGAGGTGATTTATCACGTGAATAATACCGTGAGCGTCAGGGTGCGGAATCTGAAGAACTTAGGCAAGATCATGGAGGCCGTCGTAGGCGCCGGTGCTAATAACATCTACGGTATCAACTTTAGCCTTTCGGATACAAAGACGGTCGAGTCCCAGGCCCGCCAGGCTGCCATGCAAGCTGCCCAGGCCAAGGCAGAGGAACTGGCTCGCCTGGCAGGTGTCAGGCTTGGGGCAGTACAGAGTGTGAGTGAGGTCCCGACGACTTCACCGGTACCTTATGCTGCCTCCGCTAAATTGGCAGTGATGGATAGCCCGGTGCAGATTCCCGGAGGTGAGGTGCAGTACCAGGTAGAGGTCCAAGTTACGTACCTGATGCAATAACTGGTATTTCGGGAAGTTGTTTCCAAAGTTATCCTCTTCCTTTTGCGGCGGGGCCATGCTTTCTAGGTTTGGCCCCATTTCTTATTAAAATTCCCGATTATTAATCTCTACTATTCATCGGGTTTTGCTCATATATCCGCTTTGATGACGTTAAATAATAGCCCCCCTTTTTTATCTTAGAACTTTAACCGGATATAAACTGTATGATGCAAGATGAAATGCTTTCTGGGCCATGAAAAAACTGGCTTTCTGGCGCTGGTTTATCTGTTTACCCTATCTCTAAGCCAGATTTGCATATTTGTAGTAGTTATCTGTAAAATGTATTGCAGATTTGTTATTTATTCCGCCAATTAAGGAGGGTATATGCGTCTCGGGAGAATAATCACCGCATTCTTCTTAGCTCTAAGTTTATTACTAGGTACGGTTTCAGTGATGCAGGCCGGCACAAATGCTATTGGAAATGCCGCTGACATTCTCTATGTCGTCCGGTGGGGAGATAATCTCTCTAGTGTCGCCTGGAAATTTGGCACTACAGTCCGTGCGATTGTGGAATTGAACCATATCTGGAATGCCAACTATATTCGGGCCGGACAGGTTTTGATCATCCCCCAAGGTGGGGGACCTGGACCCATGCCAGCCCCCGGCGGCAACAAGTATATCGTCCGGCCAGGAGATACCTTGTCTGGCATTGCGTACCGTTTTGGTGTTTCGGTGCGAAGTTTGGCTGCCTATAATGGTATATGGAATGTCAACTATATCCGATATGGGCAGGTGCTGTATATCCCAGGGGGTGCTGGAGGCCCGGCAGCACCTGTAGCTGCCAGTAGTGAGATGACCCCAACTAAGGCGATGACCGCCACAGCGCCTATGTCTGCTGCGAAACCCATAACGTCTACGACCCCAATTACGCCCACCGGAGTTACACCGACGAAGCCGGTAACCCCCACGACGCCGCTGGCTCCTACTACTCCCGTAACCCCGACCAAGCCGGTGACTCCTACCACGCCGGTAGCGCCAACGGCACCGGTTACTAGTACCTCTTCCACTACTTCGACAACCGGTGCCACCGGTGCTCCTACAGTGGAGGACATCCGGGTTGTCCCTGCTACCAGTGCATTGGGCATCTACAACATCAGAGGCCGGGTCTCGGTGATCGTCCAGGCTACGAATGTCGACCATGTTGATTTCTATTATGTGGACGGAGCGCCCAACAGCCAGCCAAATAAGTTAGGCACCGATACCACCAAAGAGGATGGCTGGGCCTTCATGTGGGAAACGCCCAACCAATCGTTCCAGGGGCGGATTTATGCGGTAGCTATAGGGGCCCGCGGTCAGGAAGCCCGCTCGCCTGAGTTGAGAGTGTACCATCCCTGAGGCTAGAGGGCTGGTTGAAGGGTAAGCAAAGATTTAATCTGCAAATGTAGTTCGCCAGGATTAAATTAGCCCGGCTTCATTTATCTGACTACCAGATAAATGAAGCCGGGCTTTTGAATTTCCAGATATTGCCGTGGCTTATCCCTTAACCCCACCTACCGTTTATTCGCCTTGTCGATAAGCGTAGCTGCCTCAGTAGCCGCCGCGTCCGGAGCAGATTTGCCTTCAATTGCCTTGATAATCATGTCGCCAGCCGGTCCCCAGACCGCGCCCATTTCAGGTTCGTTCGGGAAGTAGGAGGACGACTTACTCTGAGTAATGAAACCGTTGATGATAGGATCATCGATCTTCACGCTGTTATTCGTAGGGATGTGACCGGCCTTGGCCGCGAAATTAGCCTGTTCAGCCGGGCTGACGATGAAGTTCATGAACGCCAAGGCTGCTTTCTGATTGTCGCCCTTGCTATTAGTGCTCAAGAAAACATTCTTAGTGCCCAGGAACGGGGCAAAGGTTTTGCCGGTCTTCGCAATCTTAATAGGAGCAGCAATGCCCAACTTGTCCTTGCCTAAGGCCTTAGCATAGTCGCCGGTGGCCCAGGGACCGTTAAAGATCATGCATATCTTACCGTCCTTGAAGGCTGCATCCAGCTTACCACCGTCTGCATCAGCAATTACGCCCTTGGTTTCCTTAGCTATCTTCATCCAGCTTAGAAAGTCGGCGACACCGGGAGCTGTGAAACCGGATTTCAGATCGCTGGTGAAGACGGAACCGCCGAAGGCATAGAGGAATCCTACCGCCTGGTAGAAACCGGTGTTCAGACCAAGACCGCAAGTACCGGCCATCTGCAACATTTCTGTGTCGGTCGCCGGAGGGGTTTTGAGCATAGCTGTGTTGTACCAGAGAGCTATCGACTCGGTCGATTCGGGTAACCCCCAGATTTTGTTTTGGAACTTGTTGGCATTTGCCGCTGCTGGGTTCAATTGGGCCAGGATATCTTTACCCACGTCATCCAGTGGCGCAATCAATTTCGCCTGGACCAGTCCACCAATCCAGTCTTTCGGATCAACCAGTAAATCAGGTCCACCGCCGGTCGAGGCCTCGGTCGTGAACTTGTTCTGCAGTTGGTCGAAAGGCACTGCTAAAACTTCGACCGTGACATTGGGATAGGCTTTCTGGAAATCAGCCAAAGTGGCTTGCAAAGTTTCCTGCTCCGCCCCGGTCCAACCATGCCACAGAGCGATCTTGGCTTTCAGGTTGGCATTCCCCATCGTTCCGGCCGGCATGGCTGTAGCGGCAGTGGTAGGCTTTGCTGCTGCAGTGGTGGGAGCGGTAGTGGGAGCGGTAGTCGGCGCTGCGGTTGGCGCTGTCGTGGGTTTCGGTACCTCAGTGGGTTTTGCTGGAGCTACAGTAGGAGCTGTAGTCGGCGCGGCCGCCTGCGGCGGGGGAGTGGCCGGAGTGGCAGTGGCTGCGCCACAGGCCGTAAGCACAAATAACGCGGAGATTATCGCAAAAAACAGCATCAAACGCTTCATGGACTTCTTTTCTTTAAATCTGAAAACCTGCTTAACAACAAATCTTAATAATGATCCCATCATTTGAATTGCAACACCAAAGGTTAATGAATTATAGCATATCCCGAGACGTTTAGTCCAGCCATTTATGCTGTAAAAGTTGCAAACGTTTCATCCCAAGAAAGTATCTATGGATATTTGATTAAAATCACCAAATTTTTACATATTCCTCATTGACGTAACATAGATCGATCTTGTATAATATCTATGTACAGTAAGTGCTTTCCCGTTAAGTGGTAGGTCATGAGAAGTTGATAGAACACCTGGAATCTTAACTTTTTCATATCTGGACTAGCAAACTCGGAATAGGATATAGGTGTGGTTGAAAATCGTGTTTGGATTTTTCTGATGAGTGCTACTATATACTTGCTGTCATCCCTATTCGGCCTGCTCGCCCCATCTATAGTTGCGGCCAGTTCCCCCGAGCCTGATCCAGGTATCTTTGGTGTAGCAGGTGTCAGCGGGATAGAAACAGGTTTTCTTGAGCACAAGTCTATACCAGCGGTCGAGTTAGCCGGTTGGATTCAATCCGTAGAAACTTCAGTTTGCCAGCAGGGAAGATTCGCACTGATGGCCCCTGGTCAGGTATTACCGATAGCGTATTTAGATGGGATTAGTGAAGATCTAGATGTATATCTACAATTACATGTGCAGGTTACCGGATTCCGAACCTATTACCTGGAGCAATGCCCACCCTTTGTGCGCGTGATGTGGGTTAAAATTTTGCCATGAATCTTTTGCAAGGATGGCACTCCGGTAAAGTCTCGTTTCAGAAGCTCCTGTTGTCTCGTTACCTTACGTGGGTAACGGCTGATGTACTGGAAATCGAAACAGGAGAAATATGACAGACGCAACTGGCGGTCAAATTACGGGAACATCATTCCTATTGTTGGATTTGGGGAATACGACGATTCGCACGGCTCTGGTAGAGTTGGTAGAAGGAGAATATCGTTTACTGGCTATGACCCAGGCATCCCGGACTGCCAAATTATCATTGCTACAGGCCATAGGGCAGACTGTGGGCAGGATCAGTAGTATGACCGGCCGGGCCTTGCTGGATACATCAGGCACACCCCTCCTCCCGGAGCGCGGTTACCAGGGGGTAGATGCCTGGATTATCACTGCCAGCTTTGGCGAACCGCTGAATGTGCTGGCCACTGGTCTTAGCAATGAATATAGCATCTACCAGACACGCCGCGCCCTGCAGGGAAGCTACATCCAGGTCATCAAAACCCTGGCTTTAGACGATAATCGCAACTGGCGTGCTCTGGATGAGCGGCTGGCTGAAGCCTACCGCCAGTATGCGCCGGATGTCATTCTACTCGTTGGAGGAGAGGAATCACGGGCGGCTAATGGATTGGGACAATGGGCTAAATCTCTGGCGCGCCTGTACGCAGGTCTTGATGGGATGGCCCCTCGTCTGATATTCGCGGGCCACGCCGGAGCACTGAAAAGCATTGAACAGACTCTGGCAACTTGTGGAAAGCCGGTGATTTGTGGCAATGTGCTGGAAGATGCCAGCGACTTGCAGGCTTGTCTGGACCAGCAGTATATTGATCAGAAAGTTATGCCGGCTACCGGATTGCGTGCTTTGCGCGCCTGGTCGCAGCAAGATATCTGGCCTACTGGCAGAGGATTTAGTACTATCATACGTTTCCTATCCCAACAGAATAATATGCGGGTATTGGGAGTAGATGCTGGTAGCACAGGCACTACCTTGGTGTTATCGACACCTGAAGGTACCACCCGCTACCAAAGGGCCGATTTGGGTACCGGCCGCCATAGTCCCCAGGTTTTGACCGAAGCCGGAGCTGATGCTGTGGCGCGCTGGTTGCCTGGTAACCCGACGGGAGATGGGGCGGTGGTGGCGGAGTTGCTTAGCCAGCAGGAATTTATTGGCCGTCCGATGGATGCTGCTCTAGCGCGGGAAGCCATCAGGCTGACTGCCAAAGGCATTTGGGGCAGCGGTACTGGCCCCCATATTACCTTACCTCAGCTTGATCTGATTGTAGGCACCGGTGGGGCTTTGAGTCAGGCGGGGCATTTCGGCGAGTCAGCCTTGGTACTTCTGGATTCCCTTCAGCCCCGGGGTGTGGTAAACTTAGCCTTGGATCCTGATGGCCTCATGCCATTGTTAGGCGCCCTGGCAGCCCATAATCCTTTGGCAGCAGAACAAGTCCTGGCGCGTGATACATTATTGAACTTGGGACCGGTGGTGGCGCCAATCGGCCAGGCTAAACTGGGTGAACAGGTTTTGCGTTTAAAGGTACGTCCGGAGCAGGGCGCCGAAGAGACCTACGAGATCACATATGGTACGTTGACTTTGATTCCTCTGGCACCTGATGAGATGGCTACCCTGGAGCTTTACCCGGCACATGGGTTTGATGTGGGTTTGGGGACAAAAGGAAAAGCGGCTATCACACAGGTAACCGGAGGTGTGCTGGGAGTGATAATAGATGCTCGGGGCAGACCAATAGATACATCCCATGATTTAACCGGCCTGCTGCGCCAATGGCGTGCTGCTCTAGGTGTTTTGACATTAGAAACGGTCGCATAGAGTCCTAGATGTATGCTAAGCAGGGCAGCGGTGATGATTGAGTCAAATATGAATTTTGGGTTGCTAATGTTGATCCCTTGGGATGTGTTCGAGGCTGGTCCGTTCGAGAATGATCGTGCATGAGTGACCGATTACCGTCCAATAATGGAAATAGTGGTTTACTGATCTCATTGGTAGTAGGCCTGGTTGGCATGCTGATCCTGAGTCTTCTCGGTATTCTGGCATATGTATCTTTCGAGCAACCCAGAGCCGCTCAACTTGCTACGCAGGTCGCTGCGCGGGTAGCCACCATGTCGATTTCCACTACCCCCGGAGTTGTCCGCACGGGCGCGAATGCGACAACGGTAGTCGCGCTTTTAGCCACTCAAGTACCCCTTCTGCCTGCCACGGTGATTGCGGGCATTACCGTAATGCCCCCGCCATCCCCTACCAGTGGGGATGGCTTCATACCGCCCAACCTGGTTGGGAAGTCATCTACGGCGTCCCCCACGATCCGGCCCACCCAATCGCCTGCGCCTGAGACAATGACAGTTGTCCCGCTTCAGCCCTCCGGCACACCCCTCACCCTGCCCTCTCCCACTAATCCTGCGGGGTTGGCCCAGGCCGGTTCATCATCCGGCCAACCCCTTGTTCCGGTTGTGACGATTGTATTGGGGACCGAAAGTCCGGCTTCGGCGACGCCCACCTTGCAGGCCGCATCGGCTCCGCCGGTTTCTACTTTCATACCACCTCTTTTTACCGGTACCCCTCCGGTTTTCCCGACACCATCCGCACCGGCCGCGTCGGCTCCGCCGGTTTCCACCTTCATACCGCCCCTCTTCACTGGCACTCCGCCCGTGTTCCCGACGACTACCGAACCTATTGCTACCCAGGTATCTTCAGCGGCTGCCCGGCAACCATCACTTCCCAGCCCATCTGTGCCAGCGGCCAAGCCCACAGCGGTTCCGCTAAGTCCTACGCCGGGCGGGGTACAACCTTCGGCAAATATGCTCCCAACTCCGGTTGGGCAACCGACTATAGTTGCCAATAGCCCGGTAGCAGCTCCTGGAAATTCTAGCGGAGGTCCCGTCCTATCACCGACCCTATCGGTACAGCCAACTTCAAAACAGAGTCCCACCGTCACATCTCGGCAAGCAACACCGGTGGCTACTAAGTCGCTTGCGACCAAGTCGCCTGCGACCACGCCCCAACTCCCTGCCGCTAGTTCTCCAATTGTGCCTGCGACAGTATCCGCCCCGGCCCAGCCACCGGTGGCGCAGGTGCCATCTCAAAACCCAGTCCAGGCTACGCCTGGATCAAGCCAGCCTGCTACTAAGACACCTCCACCGGCGTCTAAAAGCCCGGCAATTGCTCTGGTCAGTGGCACGGCTACTACACAGCCGTCTGCCAGCCCGACTCACTCGCCGGTCCCTCAAGGTACAACTGTATCGTCCGGTGGTAACCAGCCGGTATCTAGTCCGGCTGCGTCACCTGCCGGGAGTACCCGGCCCACCCAAACTCTTGCGGCTGTCGCAACCGCTGTTTCTCCTTCTGCAACCCAGCCTCCGCTGATTACTGAATCCCTAACGGTAACAGTTGGTCAGCCAACCTCAACCCAGCAGAATTCACCGGCGGCGGCAAAGCTGGAAGATCAAACCCCACTGGTTACGGCCGCATCTACTGCGCCTGCCAGTCCTACGCCAATTGCCTTTGTACCAAAAGGGGAGTTGCCGAAGACCGGGTTGGGATTGGGCAGCTATTTTCTCCTGGGAGGGATGTTGGCTTTGATGTTAATCGCGGTGAGGTTGACGCGGCGTTGGGTCCGATCTCAGAGGTAGTCTTCGGCTAAAACTGGCGGAGAAGCCAGTATCTTTACCAATTGGCTCGCATTTACCATATCCCTGTATAAAAGCGATCATCTGCACTGAGGGCTTCCACCTCGGCCAACATCAACGGTGCTTCTCCCAGATAATGCAATATATTGCCAAGACCGTCATATCTATAGCGAATGCGGGCCCATCCAGTACCCTGAAGTCGGGATAGGCGCCGTATGATGGAGAAATGGATTTCCGCCGTCCCTATGTTTGCCTGCTCATGCACGATCCAGACCTGTTCGCCAAAGTTGAACATAGAACGTATTTTGGCATTACGTGCAGATTTTAACCCTTCGATTGTGTGAATGATCTTCTCTGTGTTTTCCCCTGAAGAGGTTTTATAATTATTGCCCATTTTGATGAACCTTTCTTGAGGTATGCGGGAAGTGAGAGTATTATAATTCAGCTAAATCGGCGCGTCAATAGACTCTGATAAGATATGCTGGCTTCGCCGCGGAATTGCCGTTTAGTCCCCATTCCCCTTGGTCTGAGGGGCAGCTAGTACCTGGCAATTGGGGCAGATGTGGGTGCCCCGTTGCGCTACAACGAGACGCAGAATGGGGGTATTACACCTGGGGCATGGGAGACCAACCTGGTGGAAAACCACCAGCTCTTCCTGGAATTTTCCCGGTTGGCCGGTAGCATTGGCGAACGAATCAAAAGTAGTCCCACCCTGGTCCACAGCAGATTTTAGCACACGACGTATGGCTGTATATAAAGCCAGCATCTCCTTCGCCTCCAGATTGTTGGCAGGGCGCAGGGGATGGATACGAGCCTCGTAGAGTACCTCGTCGACGTAAATATTACCCAGTCCCGCCACGATGGCCTGGTCCAGCAATAATGGCTTAATAGCCCTCGACCGTTTGTGTAGACTATTGGCGAGCTGATCTACCGTAAATTCTGGCGATAAGGGCTCAGGTCCTAAAGATGCCAGGATCTGGTCAGGATTTTCTACCAGAGCCAGGCGGCCAAATTTGCGCTGATCCACAAATCGTAAATCCCGTCCATCGTCGAGATGGAAGATAACCCGAGTATGGGGATGGAGGGGGGTACTGCCCGACATTAGGAATAATCCCCCCGTCATCCGCATGTGCGTCAAAAGGTGTAAACCCCCGGAGAGCGAAAATTGGATATATTTTCCACGTCTGTCGATGTCAATAATCGTCTCGCCCCGGATTAAGGCCAGAAAGAGATCCACCTCAGGTGTCTGAATAGTGCGACGCCAGAACACGGCTGCGTCGAGAATGCATTTGCCAGGCAGACCGCCCAGGATCAGCGAGCGGCGAATGCTTTCAACTTCGGGTAGTTCTGGCATATCTTCTATTCTCGCAGTTCCAGAAACATAGATCGAGAACCGGGTATAGCGAGGTACCTGGTTTCTAATGGCTGATACCCCACGTATTTAAATAAACTTGTCATAAGATATCTTTATTGCCTGGAGTTACTACTTCCAGGGTGAAGCGATGTTGGAAGCGCCGCAGTAAGCGTAATACCGGCTGCCCCAGGGCCAGCAGCAGAATTGCATTTCCCACGGAGCGCCCCAAGTCCCACCAGAGAGAAGTTACCACATAGAAGGCGGTATAGCGGCGCATCCCTTCCAGGATTCCTTCCCCGGGCGCCTGCTGAGAGTACTCAGCAGGTAACCCACCGCCGGTAAACGGCCAAAAGAAGAGATTCATAATCGCACCAAAGGCGATGCCCCAAAAGAGGCCCAAACCAACCAACAACCAAATTTCTAATTTGGCGCGGGAATGGTTATCTCCCCGCCTGCCAACCTGGGATTTAGGTCTAAACCAGCCGGAGCTCATACCTACCCAACCAGCGGCGAGCATCTGATAGGGTAACCACGGACCGATACCGCCAGTGATCAAAGCAGATAGCGCCATGGTTAAGGCACCCAGCAGAAAGCCGAAGCGCGCGCCGAAAGCATAACCGCAGATGATAAACAAAAAGAATATTGGTGAAAAGCCTCCTATGTTAAAAATCGGCAGCGCCAGGTCCAGGGCTCGTAAGCTGGCGTTGATGGCTACCAGAATGCCCAGTAAGGCTGTCAGGCGTGCCGTTAATCCGCCATGTTCCAATTCCAGGAAGATCATCCCCAGGCATAGTGTGGCTATCATCACAAATATCAGTGGCGCATCCTGCTGGTGGGCCAAGCCTTCATTCCCCGCTACGGCCTGGGGTAAAATGAATGGATAGAGGAACGCTAACAATCCCACTACGGAGGTGAGTACGAATAGCATATCGCCGAGGAGATCGCTCAGGCGTTGTAAGTTGGATCCAGCAATAGATGTTGGTATGTGGGAATGGACGGGGAGGCTCATCCGGCTACATCCGTGACAGGGGGCTGAGTGCGAGCCATCAGGCGCCGCACGATAGTAACTTCTTCAGCGCGCAGCAACAGCGCAGTTCCCAGGTATATAGTGGCGCCTACCGAGATAGCCAGTCCTGTTACCAGGTAAGGGGATAATCCGCTTGTCAAGCGATCTATGACCATAATCCCGGTTGCCATAGCCAGGGATGCCCCCAAAATCCGGCCAAAGGAAACCATCAACCGGTTTTCACCCAATCCACCTAAACGCCGGCGCATGATCAAAAATAAAAATATACCTTCACCGGTATAGGCTACGGCTGCAGATAACGCCAGGCCCGGAAAACCAAAAGGTTGGAGGAGGATCAGGCTCAATGCAATATTTAGCGCCACCGATAAGGCTCCTATGATCACCGGCGTGCGAGTATCATGCATGGCATAAAAAGCTCGCGTCAATATTTCCGTACCGGCCAGGCCCACCAACCCCAGAGCGTAGAATTTGAGGGCGGCTGCCACGGCCTCGGTCGATTCCAGGTCAAACCGGCCTCGCTGGAAAAGCACTTGGATTAAGGGCACCCGCAACATGATAAGCCCGACGGCGGCGGGAAAGGTCAAGAACAAAACGATACGCAGTGCGGATGCCAGCGTCTGGCGCAGATCCTCAATATGTCCTTTGGCTGCCTGTTCGGAAAAGGTGGGAAATATGGCAGTAGCCAAGGCCAGGGCAAAAATGCCCTGCGGCAGTAACATGGTGCGCCAGGCATAATCCAATGCCGGAATGCTCTCAGGTCCCAACCCAGATGCAAGGATGGTATTGATCAGAAAGTTAAGCTGCACCATGCCCAATCCAATCATGCGCGGGCCCATAAGGCGCCCTACTTCGCGCACCCCCGGCTCGTGTAGGCCGAGTAGCAGACTATACCGCATCCCTTGATTTCTCAACTCTGGTATTTGAATCAAGAGATGGAGTACCGCCCCCAGGACTACACCAAAGACCAGGCCGTTTATGCCGAACGTAGGGGCCAGTACCAATGCCGCGAGAATAATAGCCAGATTATACATGATCGGGGCTATTGCGGGTAAGAGGAAATGTTGGCGGGCATTTAAAATCCCCATCACCAGGCCACTAACGCCGAAAATGATGGGGGAGGGTAGCATCCAGCGCATCAAATGCGCTGTGAGATCCTGATACTCTGGGGAATATCGCGGCACAATCAGCCGGGCCAGCAAGGGGGCCGCCACAAATGAGATGGCGGCCATGGCTGTAATGACGATCAAAGTCAGATTGATTAGAGCGCTGGCCATGCGCCAGGCCTCTTGTTTATTCTCCCGCGCCAGATAGCTAGAGAATGCCGGCACAAAAGCTGATGCCAGAGCCCCCCCGGCAATTAATTGAAAAAGCAGATCGGGCACTCGAAAAGCTGCCAGATAAGCACCGTACTCCGGTGTGGTCCCAAACTGGCGAGCGACGATGACATCCCGCAGCACACCCAAAGCACGGCTGGCGACGAAAGCCACCATCACAATGCTGACTGCGCGGGCGAGACGTGTATTTCGGTCAGGGGGGGTGATAATGGTATCAATACTTTCAGACATGGGGTGCATTATACCACAGGACTTTGGCGGAGCGAAAGCCTGGCATTGATGCCCGGCCAGCAATTAAGTGGCTCATGCGGCTTGGTGGTAACTCCTTCTGGTACAGATTTGACGTGAGATAGGTGTTTGTATATCCTTGTGGGACTAAAATATTAGGGTGACTCGAATACATCTTATTCTCGGAGAAATGATAATGCGCATCCAACAAGTGATTCACTATCTACTTTTAATAGCCGTTTTGATGCTTGCCGGGTTGTTGGCGGCGTGTGGCACAACTGCGATGCCCTTTACTGCCAGCGGCCAAAATGCCAGCGCTAAACCTGCTCCGAATTTCCCCGATGATGGGAAGCGCTATGTGAATATAGATCTTGTTAAGAAAGAATACGATAGAGGAGCGGATTTCGTTCTGCTAGATGCTCGTCCCAAACCAAATTATAACCTTGATCATATTAAGAACGCGGTTAACTTACCCTTCAACGAGATGGCAGATCGTTACAAGGAACTTCCTAAAGATAAGTGGGTCGTGGCGTACTGTGCTTGCCCACGATCAGAAGCAGATTATGCTGCAGATATCCTGGGCCAGAAGGGATATACCAAGGTCAAGGTGCTATACGAAGGATATGTAGAGTGGCAGACCCGTGGCTATCCGGTTGACAAGTCTAGTCGGACCTCTCAATAAATTTCTAAAAATTGGCGCTCACCCTCAACTTCTAGCGCTTTTTGTGCTGGCTCTTGTGCTGGCAGTTTACTTATTAACCGGTTGTGCCCCTCTCTCCACAGAGGAGAGACCCCCTACTGTGACACTACAAATCCAACTGGACTCTGCCGGTATACTGCTGGCCCAGGCCTTTCCAGTCAAGGTTCTGGCAGCCAGTCTCCATCCGGTCGGTGAAAAACAGGAGCAAGGGTGGCAACAACTACCTGTGACGAAGCATGAAATTGATTTGCTCTCTATTCGTACAGATTCGGCTACAGTAGCCCAAGGATTGTTACCCCCAGGTACGTATAACATGGCTTTTATCGTCTTAGGGGATGCCCACCTGGAAGGCCAGACGCGCTTTGAGAGGGATGTACAGACGATTGTAGAGCCAATCGGTGCCTTAGTAGATCTAAACGCTGGACAGCATTTGACTATTATTGTCCATCTGGCAGCGCTACCTTTCCCACATTCCCCCCAAAAACTGGCGCTTTATGCTGTGGATGCTACTATTTCTCAGGGACATTGAGTTTATCGCTCAATAATGCTTTGCTTCCCGCGACTCTGAGTAGATACCTTAAAATGAAATCTTGACGTAACCCGGAGTGTGGGTTATAATTTTTCAATCTAGGGATTTGTATAATCCCCTTTCTATGTTTAGTGGAATTACCAAGTCGAATAAAAGAATGGCATGCGAGTGACGGCGCCAGCCACAATCGCACGATGAGACAGATTACCATGAGTTTAAAAGAAGATTTAAACGAAGATCTCAAAGCTGCTATGCGCGATCGGGATGAGACCCGCAAAAACACTATCCGCCTCTTAAAAGCTGCGCTGATGCGTGCTGAACAGGGAAAGCGTGACACGCTCTACCAGTCCAACCTCGAAAAAGTCAGGCAGGATTTGGTCAAAGAATATCCTGAACTTCGTGGCATGGATTGGACGCGTTTAGAAGAGCCCTTGGCCAGTCAGGTGAATCAACGTCTATCCAACCTGAATGTGCCGGATGCTGCTGAGTATGCCCTGGGGAATGCGGAAATTATCAGCGTTATTCAGAAAGAGGCCAAGCAGCGCCGGGATTCAATAGAGGCCTATCACAAGGGGGGACGAGCCGAACTGGCAGCGGAAGAGTCGGCTGAATTGGCGATCCTGGAAAGCTATCTTCCACGCCAGATGACGGAGATGGAGATAGAAAATATTGCGCGTCAGGTCATGGCCGCTACTGGAGCGCATTCTCCTGCTCAAATGGGAATTATAATGAAAGAATTGATGCCTAAGATTGGCGCTCAAGCCGACGGCAAGGTCGTTAGCCAAATAGTTCGCCGCCTTCTGAGCGAAGTTTAAGTAAAGGTTATGACCACCTACGCTGAGGGCACAAGTCTTCTGCGACGTTCCAGAACCGCCGAAAAGCGGTTGCATCTATGGAACCTAGTTTTTACGCTGCTGATTGGGCTTTTTCTGGTATCCACCATCTCTATCGCTCTACTCTTTCCCGCAGGGAACCTGGAGTACGATCTCCAAATAGGTGATGTAAGCCCACGGAATGTGCTGGCGCCCCGTCGTATTACCTATTCCAGCAAAATACTCACAGATGAAGTGCGCCAACGTGCCTCTCAAGCTGTAGAGACTGCTTATGATCCGCCGGATTTGCGTGTTGCGCGCCAACAACAAGTGGAGTCACGCCAGACGCTGGATTATATCGAAGCAATTCGCGCTGACCCCTACGCCTCCACCACCCGCAAAATCGAGTTGATCAAGGCAGTACCCCCAATATCAACGGTGCCGGACAAGATCTTTCAGCATATTCTAGCCTTGAGTGATGCCGCCTGGCAGGTTGCCCGCAATGAGATGCAGTTTATCGTTAGTCAGGCTATGCGCCAGGAAATTCGCAATGGTGAGGAGAGCAAAGCCCGGCGTGCCCTCTTGAGCATGGTCAACCCTTCACTGACAGATGAACAAGCGGAATTCGTTGTCACCCTCGGCACCCGTTTTGTGGTGCCCAATACTTTTGAGAATCCAGCTCGTACCGAACAGTTGCGCCAGGAAGCCCGGGCTGCTATCGAACCTCGTTCCCGCACTATTGAGCAAGGCGAAGCCATCGTTCGAGCTGGCAGCGTCGTTCGCCCCATCGATCGAGAAGCTATGGAACAATTGGGGTTGGTCACCAGTAGCAACCCTCGTAGCACTGTCCTGGGGACGGTGTTGATGGTCATTATCCTGGTTGTAATTTTTGGTTTCTATATGTTACGTGTGCAGCCGGTATTATGGGAAAATCAGCGTTACACTCTCCTGGTTGCCCTACTCATTGCTATGTTCACCGTAGGTGCGCGTTTGATGGTTCCCGGCTATACCCTGCGACCTTATCTTTTACCAATTGCGGCTGTGCCCATGTTGCTTACCGTTGTGCTCGGGCCGGGCATTGGCTTGGCGGCCACGGGGTTGTTAGCGCTTATCATCGGCATACTAAGCGGCGGATCTATGGAGCTTGTTACCCTGGTAGTTGCCGGGGGGATTGTGGCAACGCTCAGTTTGTGGCATGCCGATAGGCTGAATGACTTTATGTGGGCGGGGGTACACATCACCCTCGTCACATTAGCAGTGATATTTGCTTTCAGACTCCAGGCCCAGGACTACGATTCTTTTGGCCTGATTCAATTAGTGGTTTCTGGCCTTCTGAACGGGGCCGCCGCTACCGCCCTATCTCTGGCCGGCTTCTTCACGATGGGTCCTTTATTCGGTATTACCACCCCTTTGCAATTGCTAGATCTGGCACGTCCTAATCATCCCTTGTTACGCCAACTCCAGATGACGGCTCCCGGTACCTACCACCACAGTTTGATGATCAGCAACCTTAGCGAGGCTGCGGCGCAACGTATCGGGGCTGACGCATTGCTGGTGCGTGTGGCTGCATACTATCACGATATTGGCAAGACGCTGCGTCCCTATTTCTTCGCGGAAAATCAGGTGGACGGCGTAAATGTCCATGAACGGTTGGATCCCAAAACCAGCGCCCAAATTGTTATCAGCCATGTAACCGATGGCTTCTTGTTGGGCCGCAAGTACCATCTGCCGCAAAAAATCACCGACTTCATCGTCCAACACCATGGCACCACGCTGACCCATTATTTCTACCAGCAGGCTCTGAATTCTACCAATGGACAGCCGGTAAAAGAAGAGGATTTCCGCTATCCCGGGCCCAAGCCCCAGACCCGTGAAGCGGCCATCATGATGTTGGCGGATGGCGTAGAGGCTGCTGTTCGATCTGCTAAACCTACCACCGTGGAAACTATCCGCGAGATCGTGGAAAAGATTGTCAATAAGCGGGTTACCCAAGGGCAGCTTGATGAATGTGATTTGACCCTGCACGACCTGAGCCAGATCCGGGATACCTTCGTCCAGGTGTTACAGGGCGTATACCATCCTCGCATTCAATACCCTGAGGAACGGCAGCAGATAGAAGACCACCGAGAGCTAGATGGCCGGGAGTTGGGCGGCAGCTTGGAACCGGCCCGCGGGCGGCCACTTTTGCCGGATAGGCGGGAGTTTCCCCAGGAAGTACCGGCGGAATCTTCTGCTGGTGGTGCGAATCCGCTCTCTATTGGATAAAGCTATGGACTTTGATAATTTCCCGCTCGAGGTTGGGGTCCAGGTAGATCCCCGTTTTCAAGAAAAGGTTGATTCGGAAAAACTTGTTGCCTGGACGGTCCGGCTTTTGCAGGAATTGGTGCTTGATGAAGAGATAGACGGAGTTTATGCCCCGTTGGAAATGGGGATCGCCATTGTGGGAGATGCGGAGATTCAGCAACTTAACCGGGATTATCGCGGTCAGGATTCGCCCACAGATATTCTATCTTTCTCCATGCAAACAGAGGAAAGCAAATTTCTTTCCACTGATCAGCCGTTCTATCTGGGAGATTTGGTCATTTCTTATACCAGGGTAGAGAGTCAGGCAGCCCAATTAGGTCACACCCCTGATGCCGAAATACATTTCCTCGTACTGCATGGTCTTTTGCATCTGGCAGGGTACGATGATGAAACCGAAGAAGGCAATATCCTCATGTGGGAGAGACAGATGTATCTATGGCAACAAATCACCCAACAGAGTGAATTTGCCTTCCAAATTGCGACGGAAAGAAACGATTTTCACACCGGGTAAGCCCTCCCTTTAGAACTCAGTATACTCCCGTGTATCGATGCGGGCAGCAATTACAAAAGGCCCCTCGTTTTCCATTCCTTGCGCTACTGCAGCAGCGAAATCCCATGCCGTATCCACCGCAATTCCTTGTGCCCCGCATCCTCTGGCCAGGCTTACATAGTCCATTTCGCCGAAAGTTGTCCCGAGGGGTAAATACCCTGTAGCCTCTTGTTTCAGCTTGATTAAGCTTAATGCGTGATCGACAAAGACGACCACCACCAGCGACAGTCCTACCCGCCGGGCGGTCTCTAGCTCTGCCATCACCATGCCAAACCCCCCATCCCCTATCAAACAGACTACTGTCCGCTCCGGTTGGGCCAGTTTCGCTCCGATGGCAGCCGGCAGTGCATATCCCATAATCGAGAGTCCATTGGAAATGAGAAAGCTGTTGGGAGTCTCGGCCGGCCAATATTTTCCGATATGCAGTTTATGGGAACCCACATCACATGTGATGATCGCATCCTGTGGTAAAACCTCCTGTAGGATACGCAAAATTTGCGAGGGGATCAGATCGCCGCGCTTATTGTCTGGTAGCATAGGCCGCACTCGACTAATTTCTTGAGCTTCCCACTGACTATTTCCGTAGAATGCCTTTGCCAGCTCTTGCAGCGTTGGCCCGATGTACCCTTGGATTTCCAGGCTGGCAGGGAGGGAGGGATCGATATTCGGCGCCTGGTCAATAGTGAGCATCGGCTTTTGTAACGTCCAGGGGGCCACCAGTTCCACGACATCCAATCCGATGGTGATAACCAGATCAGATTGCAGCAGCAGGTCAAATGGCGCCTCACGGCTCGTGAGACCGATGACACCTGCATACAGCGGGTGACTGGCTGGTAGAGCCCCTTTAGCCTTTGGCGTGAGGATGACAGGCGCGTTTAACCCTTCGGCGAAGGCCCTTAATTCCTGATACGGACCTTCCGGTTCTAACCCTACTCCCGCTACAATCACCGGAAATCGTGAATCTTGTAAGAGGCTGCGGGCCGCTTCAATCTCGCCCCCCCGATTGGAGGTATATAGTAAGGTGGGCCGCGGGTAGTAATCATCCCCGGCTGGACTTTGGGTGACATCGTGATTAATCTGAATGTGGACCGGCCCCTGCCGTGGGGTCTGTGCCACACGCAGGGCATTCACCAACACCTGGCTGGCATTGGCAGGCGGTAACACCGTCGTCAGCTTGGTAATGGGCCGGAAGAGAGCTTGTAAGTCGATACGTTGGTGAGGCTGGATGGGATAGATGCTATCCGGGTGCTGGCCTGTCAAGGCCAAAATCGGGCTGCGATCCAGGAAAGCGTTGGCAATACCGGGTACCAGGTTGGTGGCCTCCGGTCCCATAATCCCCATGCATACCGCCGGACCGCGCCCGATGCGGGCATATCCATCGGCCATGAAAGCCGCTGCCGCTTCATGGCGCGCCAGTATGAAGCGAATACCCGCCAGGCGTAGTTCCTCGATGAGCGGAATCATGCCACCGCCGGGTATCCCAAAAGCATATTTTATGCCGGCCTTATTAAAGGTTTCTGCGACTATTCCGGCAACACTTTTCTGCGTCACATTCTTCCTCATCTTGCCCCTGGTGCTTTATAGCATCTTCTCACCGGGCGCCAGGTATCTCTCACAGACGTCGCGGTTAAGTTCCACCCCCAGGCCGGGGGTGTCCGGCAAGGTAATATATCCATCTGTGAAGAGCGGCATGCCTTCCCGGCGTACATATTCGCCAATCCACGTGGACTCGATCCAATGATATTCCAGCCCCAAAAAGTTACGGCTGGCGGCCGCCACATGCGCCGCTGCGATAGTAGCCAGGCTACCCCCATTCCCGTGCATCGCCATCGGCATATGGTTTAGCTCGGCATAATCAGCGATCTTGCGTGCTTCATGCAACCCGCCGCAAAACATCACATCCGGATGGATGATATCGCAGGCATGGCTGTCAATAAACAGCCGGAAGTGCTCGGCGATGAACATTTCACCTACGCAGATCGGAATGGGGCTTTTAGCCCGCACATCTGCACAGGAATCAGGATTCGTGATGGGGGTAGGATCTTCGAACCAGGTCAATTTCAAAGGGGCCAGTTCCTGAGCCAACTGAATTGCAGTCGTACCATTGAAATGCATATGACCATCAACACAGATTTCGATATTCCAACCTACCGCCTGGCGCACGGCTGAGAGGCGCTCGATAATCTGGTTCATATGGGACAAAGATATTGAACGATTCCACACATCTTCGGTATAATCCGGTGCCGCAAAGTCAATGTCGAATTTCATATGGCTGAATCCATCTTCAACCACCTGTAAACCCATCCGCTTCCACGCATCTAAATTACTGACATCATCTGGAGAGCTGCGGTCCAGGTACACCCGCACCCGGTCCCGGTACTTGCCCCCGAGCAAATTATATACGGGTGTTTGGCAAATCTTCCCTGCCAGGTCGCACAGTGCTATTTCAACGCCACTCATGCCCCAGACGATGGGGCCGGTCGGTGTGGCTGTCGGTGAACACATTAAAACCGGCCTGAAAGCATGACTGCTTCGCGGCGTATCCCTACGCGAGCCAGGGGGATGGGGCGGCAACGTGCCGTAGAGCATCTCAGATACCATAGGACCAATTTCCAGCGGATCTCTGCCAACCACGGCTTCTCTTATATAGGCGATAGCTTCGCGCACCCCCATAAAATCGTCTGCTTCTCCCAGGCCGTACAACCCTGCGTCTGTATCTACCTGGATGATGAGCTTGGTGGCAATGCCTTCCCCGCCGCCCACATTATGCATTCGCGGCCCGCGCAGCAGCATGGTACGTACATCGGTGATCTTCAATTTTTCTCCCCTGACCTTTTATGTCCTACCTTTGTACCAGATTGCCCCAAAAGGCCTCCAATGCCGTCACAGTGCGGTGTATTTGTTCAAAGGGTACCTCTCCCCCCCGCTCTCAGTCTCCATAACGATTGCGAATTACTAATTTACTAGTGAGGTCGGGCATGGGTATCCATTTTACCGCCATAGAGATAAGATTTTCATTGTCCAAGGCATGCCAATAGTAATCCAACACCTCTTTAGTATTGCCTGGACACGGCAAAATCAGGGGATCGCCCTTAAAACTGGGTAATGGATCCCCATTTTCCTGGTAAGTAGTCAGGCCAACGCCGAACCCTGGTGGCGGCAGTGCTGGCCGGTATGTAAAACGGTCTGTCAGGTTACTGTCGAAAGGATTTGCTTTAAGGATGCTCAACATAATAGAGGTTTGGGTCTGTTGCAAGTTCAACATACCGCTGATGCGCGGTGTGAAGTTGGGCGCGTCGGGCTCCCGTTCTCGCCCTGCCAAAGCGCCGTCAAAACTGCCGCCGAACTTCAGCGTTTCATAGAGCGTGCGGGTCTGATCCCCGTTGCTGACCAGGTAAATGCCCGGAAATTCTAACATGCTTTCATAGATAATCAACCCCGGTTCCTTTACGGTAGACACATCTACCGGTGCAGTCCGCAAGGTCGTTCCGTCGGCCACAAAGCGGCGATTTCGGCTGTTGGCGCTACGGCCCATAATCCAGTATATAATCATCCAGGCATTGCCGCTTGAGGCCCGGCCGATGGTCAGGCCACGTCCCGGGTAGGAATTTTGCTGCAGGTGACAGTCAAAGTTTTTTTGAGCCAATTCTTTGCCATGCATGCATTTTCTCCGATGTGGGGTTCTAGCTTAGCTAGACACAAATAAACTTGAGGCCGTTTGGACTTGGAATATGCCATTACAAGAGCTCCTTCAGACGTTGTCGGTCTATATTGCCTCCGCTCAGGATGCACACCACCTTGGCCCCCCGCGGTAGATCGATCTTCCCCGATAAGAGAGCTGCCAGGCTGGCGGCGGCAGCCGGTTCAGCGACGACCTTACAGCGCTCTAGAATAAGGACCATGGCATCGATAATTTCCCGATCCGAAACCAGGAGCATATCGTCCACATAGGCCTGGACATGCGCCAGCGTATGTTGACCGGCAAAGGGCGCTGCCAAGCCATCGGCCACGGTATGCATCTGCTCCAGGCTTACTGGCTGCCCTTTTTGCAGGCTGCGAGACATAGCTGCTGCGCCTTCTGGCTCTACCCCGATGATTCGGGTGTGCGTTTTTTGAGTCTTGATGGCTGTGGCTACGCCGGATATCAGGCCACCTCCGCCGACTGGGGTAATAACGGCATCGACATCCGGCAGGTTTTCCAGGATTTCCAACCCCACAGTACCGGCGCCGGCAATAATCATTGGATCATCAAAGGGGTGGACTAAAGTCAAATCACGCTCCTGCTGAATTTGCAGGCACGTCTGCAATAAATCCCCCGCTGTCAACACTACTTCTCCGCCATACCCTTCGGTGGCTGCCACCTTGCTGCGTACGGCTGTAGCAGGCATGACGACCGTCGACCGGATATGGGCTTGAGTGGCAGCCCAAGCCAGCGCCTGGGCGTGGTTTCCAGCCGATAGGGTGACCACCCCTTTTTGCTTCTCCGCGGAGCTCAAATGGTAGAGTTTATTCAGTACACCCCGTGCCTTAAAAGAGCCCGTTTTCTGGAAGAGCTCCAATTTGAAATAAAGGCGGACACCACTCTGCTGACCAAGGTAAGCTGAGCTGATGAGGGGAGTGCGATGCACCCGGCCTGCCATTACCTCTCGCGCGGCGTAGATATCGTCAAGTTCGATAAGTTGTGCTGTTGCTGACATAATTTTCCTTATGGATCATATGGCTATGACATAAGATTCTCTTGAATTATTGCTCTTTGCCCTTAAACGATATCTCCTGAACCGGGGTCAGGGTTCCGCTAGGATTCCGTAGCAGAGGAAGATACCAGAGCAGCGAGAGGAATGTTCCGGCGGCTGCGATTTGCAGCACAATAGTATAAGCCTGGGCCGGGTAATGGCCGGTACCATCTACCGGGTAAGTCCCCACTACCAACCCTATCCACCACTGTATCAGAAAAGTACCACAAAAGGCAAATAGGTTAATGGTGGATAGCGCCTGTCCGGTCATGGCAGACGGGAAGATCTGGCGTACCTGGGCCAGCAACAAGATCAAAAACCCGCCGGAATAGCCAAAACAGATATATGTCAGGCCGGTAATCACCATAGGGGGTAAACCGGCTAAAAGGAGCTGGCACAGGATAAAAACCATCGTACTGCCGATCACGATCTGGTAGCTTCCTAGCCGGTTGGCAATCCAACCTGCCGTCAATGGGCCGGCCACAGCACCAATGGCCAGCAGCAGCAAAAGATTGCCTGCCGCAATCTGCTCCAGGCGCAACACGTCGAACAGGTATGGTCCGGCCCACAAGCCGCGAAACCCTCCAATGATCCCATTGATCAGAAACATTAAAGGTACAATGCGCCAGAATTGGCTATTGGTAAAAATGGCCCGTAGGTCACTTCCGGCGCGTGACCCTCCAGCGGCAGATGCTTCCCCTGGTTTGTTCTCCGCCCAGAGCATAATTGCCAGGGAGACACACAGGATGACGACGGATCCCCCGCCAAAAACGGCTCTCCACCCAATCACACGATCCAACCAGGCGAGAGGCGTAGCTGCTAACAGGCTTCCGCAAACCCCTATAGCTGCCAGCAACCCGGAAACTGTAGCAAAGCGCCGGGGCGGATACCATTGGCTGATGGCTTTATACCCGCCCATCAAGACCCCCGACATTCCCATCCCGATCAGTGCCCTCCCTAGCGCCAGGATCGGGAATGAAGGCGCCAGCGCAAAAACCATGCTACCGGCAGCCGCCAGTAACATCAATCCCGGCGTAACCCAGCGCGGTCCCCACCGGTCCAGGCCCACCCCCAGGGGTAGTTGGACCAGGGCAAATGCCATGTAAAATACGCTGGACATCAACCCCAATTCGGCAGGGGTCAGATCTAGCTCCCGCGATAGATCGGCAGCAATGACCGCATTTGCCGAGAGAAAGAATTGCGAGACAAAAAAAGCGGCAGTGAATAGGATAAAAACCTGGCTGCGTTTTGACATCTCTATCCTTGTTATCGTGCTTCGTGCTCGGGCAGGTAAGCCAGCCAGTCCTCAAGCGTTGCCATCCGCTCGGGATACCTGCGGCTACGGGCCAGAAAACCGATGCCATGTTGCGGCATGGGATCTTGATCTGTTGGCTGATATCGCAAGTCTACGCTCCAGCGCACTGTGCGGGTATTATTGGGAGTAGACATATGCAGGCAGCGGTCATTAAAGAGGATCGCGCCGCCAGCCTCTAAGGGCAGAGGGACCACCCGCACATTTTTCAGGTGCTGTGCATCGGTCTCGGTATAGCCGGTTCCCGTATGCGTCTCACGGTGGTAAGAGAGCACCCGTTTGCGATGAGTACGGGGCCAGATATGCAGGCATCCATTTTCCAGATTGGCATCTACCAGAGGAATCCAAACGGTAATCACAGGGTTGGAGTTTGCATCCGGCCAGTAGGATTTATCCTGGTGCCAGGGTACGGCGCCGGCTGCCACGTGGGGCACTTTGGGCCGGGTGTTATATACCGGGTTGGCAAAAATCTCGCCCCCAATCAAAGATTCCACCGCATCCAAGATTTTGGGATTGGACATCAAATCGAAGTAACCCGGTAATCGGTCGCGCCAACTGCGCCCATATTTGAGGAAATGGGCGTCGGTCAGGCCGGCGAAGAGCTGCGCCAGGCGCCATTCGAAAGGACTATCCTCATATTTAGAGGCAACCAGTCCATGCGCGAAGAGATCATGGGCTATCTGATTTACTTTCGCACTCATCGAGGCAATGACCCTGGCCATATCTTCCTTATTCAAAAGATGTGGCAAAATCAGGTATCCTTCCCGGTCGTAATATGAAATTTGTTCTGACGTAAGATTACCCCAGGTAATCTGAGGGGTCGTAATGGACATGGAGTGCATCTCCCTCCTTGAAATAGGGGATTACCAATCAGGTGCCTAATGTTTTTTGTGATTCTGTTGAATTTGCCAGATGAGTCTTAAGCCTTCCACCGTCAGATCTTCATTGACGATATCAATGGCTTTAATATGGGAGGCAATTATACTTACCAGTCCCCCGGTGGCAATGACCTTTGGTTCAGCCGCCAATTCATCCTTCAATTGCCAGATAAGCCTTTCAACCCAGCCAATGTAGCCGTAGAGGAGACCAGACTGCATGGCTGCAACCGTATTCGTGCCAATCGCTCGCCCTGGAAAGGTTAATTCGATGCGCGGCAGTTGGGCAACGCCGCGCTCCAGGGATCTGGCTACCAGTGCCAGGCCCGGGGCAATCGCGCCTCCGGCGAAGTCCCCGGCGCTATTTACCACATTGAATGTGGTGGCGGTGCCAAAGTCGATGGCGATGAGCGGGGCGCCATAAAGGTGGAATGCTGCCACGGCATCGGCGAAGCGGTCCACCCCAAGTTGTGCGGGATCATCATATAAGATTCCCATCCCCGTTTCTAAATCCGGTTTTACCACCACGGGCTCGACATTCAGATATTGGCGAGAAAACTCGATACAGGCCGGTGTTACCAAAGGGACTACCGATGAGATGACACAGCCGGTCACCTGATCCGGTTGCAATCCTCTGTAAAGGAGCGACTCCGCCAGGCGTATGCTTTGTTCTACCGCTGTATAGTGAACTTTGGTCGCCAGCCGCCATTTGGCGTGCAGATGGGTATCTGCGAATAGGGCCAGCTTTAGATTTGAATTGCCTATTTCAATAGCCAATAACATGCGCCCCATCTCCCACAGTGCTACCCATCTCGATGATCTTACCACACTGGACTGCTACGACCTCATGCTGAGAGTACTCAGCGGCTGAGTACCTTCAACAGAGAGAACAAAGGGCTCTACATCTCTGGGTTTATTGTTCCAGGCGGAACTCGTCTCCTGGGCGGAAGACATGGGCCTGGCCTTGGCGGTATATAGTGACATTGCCCTGGCCATAGATATGCCACGCGCTATCCTGGCCGTCATCTACCATTCCCGTGTGTTCATCAATACCGAGTAATGCAGTCGATGGCATCAGGGCTGCAAGTTGGGGCGCCCATCCCTTGCCAAAGGTATTATGATGGGGTATGACCAGCGTATGGGGAACCAGGCCCAGGCCGTCGACAATCTTTTTCGTGCCTGGGTCGTAATAGTATTGGCACAGCACCATGGCCCCGGCGCTACTGCCGGCGATGACGGCCCCGGCCTGGTATGCTTCCTCTATGGCCTGCCAGCTCTTACTACCGGCCAATGTCTGTCCCAGGTAGTGGGTAAAGCCTCCTAGTAGATAGATCAAGGAGGAGGCGCGCAAAGTTGCTGAAATGGCCACATCATTTGCCGAGGACCTGTCGATAAGGAGGAGTACCTCCACCTTCTTTGCCCCCAGGGTGGTAAACCACGCCTTGCCATTCTGACCGGCGCGCTCATGGTTATGGTCGGGAGCAGCAGCGGCAGGAATGATGCTGACAGGAGTTTCCCAGCCTCCGGCCAGCTCAATGGCGCGCCGATCTGGCACAGCCATCTGTCCGCTGAACTCAGCCCCACCCTCCAGCAGAATATAACCGTGGCCTTTTACAGGTGCCATATCTATTACCTCATAGCCTCACGACACTTCGGACGTTAATTTCAGCAGGGGAGCAGATCGGGTCTATTGTACTCTGTTGTCAAGCACCGCGCAAAAACAAAACGGCATCGATGTTGGGATTGATATGAATATTCATATCTGAGATCGTGGAAAATGCGAAAGGGCTGAGGGGGTTCGGCGGCTATCCCTCAGCCCTTTCACCAAAAGGAGGAGAAGAGTCTGACAAGATCAATAATACACCATGTTGGTAGAATTTGCCTGCCTAAAAGTAGACGGTAACCCTACGATAACCCTACGCTTTATATTTTGTATCGCGATCTTTCTGGAGTACCAGGCTGAGTATACTCAGCCCTGAGTACTCTCAGGCTAAATACAGGCTGAGCAACTCCCAATTGCTGCGTAGATCCAGGATGCCGGCGATTAATAAAATAACTCCCGCCACTCGATTAATCCAGGTAGCGTGCTGCGCCAGCCACCTGGTGAGCTGGCGTTGCGTACCACCTGCCAGTAGAGAAAGAAAAAGCAGGGGTAACCCGAAGCCCAGGCCGAAAACCAGAAAGAGCAGGAGGCGGGCGCCGAATTCCTGCATGCCGGTAGACAGGGCAAAGATGCTGACTATAAACGCGCCGGAACAGGGCAAAGCAATGGGTCCATAGAGCAGCCCGTAGATAAAGGCGCTGAGATTGCGATTCCCCGCCATCGAGGCAGTCACCGGGGGTAAGAACCCTGAGGGCAAGCGCTGGAAAAGGTTAATATCCAGCAGCAAGAGCATACCCAGCAGCATAATGAGTACATCGGCCAGAGGGAGAATAATACTGACAACCCGGGTGACTGCCAAACTTAAAGCTGCCATAATGGCGCCCAGGCACAACATCATCACCAGCACACCCAAGAGCACCCAGAAACCCAGGAGATACGAATTGTGACTTTTCTGGCCTCCAAGGAATGCCAGGAAACCAGGATATAAGGGCAGAGCGCAGGGGCTGGACATTGTGCCTATCCCTGCCAGGAATGCCACCAACAGATCTTGCGCCAGGTTTATCTTTACTTCATCCACCACCGTACTGCTTTACAAAACCTGCCAGTTGATTGGCAGATTTGATTCCAAAAGGTAACAGATGGGCTTCTCCTTTAGGATCAATCAGGATAATAGGGGTCGTCGGTGGATTGAGCACATTATTGCTGAATTTCTGAGACAACTCCGTAGATACGGCCCCCGGCGCCAGGGCATAGAGCCAGCCAAAATTGTGATTGCTGGCGTGTTTTTGTAAGATGCTTTCATCCTCGTTGGGATCGATATCCAGCGAAACACTTACCACTTTATCCCCTGCCTGGGATTTGAATTGCTGGATCTCCTTCTGCTGCGCCAGGCAATTAGTACACCAAACCGCCATCGTTTCTACCAATACCGTCTGCCCTTTAAAATCGGCCAGGTGAAATTTCTGTCCCGAATTGACATCGCGCAGCTCGGTAGACATCCATTTCGGTAAATCTTTACTGGTACCATCGCTAGACGCCGTAGAGCCCGTGCCCGTCTGCACGGTAGGCGTGGGAATGCTGACACTCCCCGCACTCTGCCCTGGCGCGGCAGTGGTACCTGCGCCGGCACACCCGGCCATAATGACCCCAAACACAAAAAGAATGGCCAGAAAATCCATCAGGTGATTTGGTCTAAGGTAAGTCAGCGGAGCTATAAGCAGCTTAAATTTCAATCTTATCCTCCTCAATAGTCACACCAACTAAACTTCATACTGGACTGTCCAGTACTAATCTTTTTGCTGAGTATACTCAGCCGGAGCTCTAATCAGCCCGAAGCTCCATGCTATGGCGCGCTTGGGGTGAGATCCTCGCGGGAAAGCCGCCAGATGCTCCAGCCATTCTGGACCATGAAAAAGACGCCGATGAAAGTGACCATCACGTATTGCCCGCCGTGGGCGATAAGCGCGAAGCTCACAGCCACTTCACGTTGCACCTGAAAGGCGCTCAATGCCGTAATCACGAAGAAATGGAAGGTGCCTACATAACCGGGAGAGGAAGGAATGAGCCCGCCCAGGTTGGCCATTACCATCACCAGGATGGCCACTCCCAGCCGCTCGAAAAGGGTGAATGGTAAATTAAAACCCAAGGATAGGCAGTAATAGGCCCCGCTCTCCAATGCCCAAATCCCTAGAGATAGCGGCGTTAACCATAGCAAAGTCCTGGTCTGGCCCAGGCTACCCAACCCGCTGATGAAGGTATTTAACAAGGTTATGAACCGGACGCCTAGACCGCCAGGCAGGAATCTTACCACTTTTTCTAGCCAGACTACTAATAGGTTGCCGGGTAAAATCACCAGCACCATACCCACTAAAGCCACTCCAAAAACAGCCACGGCAATTTCTTCCACCTGTATCCCCCATCCCGGCATAGGCCAGAAGAGGGAGAAAAGGAAAAGGAAGAAGACCAGGCTCAGACCATCTAATACCCGTTCTACGACAATGGTTGCCAGAGCCGTACTCTTACTAAAATGCTCCTGCCGTCCCAGGGCTACAGCGCGGGCTATCTCACCTACCCGGGCGGGCAGTAAATTGTTCACTGCAAAACCGATCATCATTGGGCCGAACAGGCGCGATGCGGGAATAGTACGGGTGGGTCGCAATATCTCCTGCCAACGCTGCGCGCGCAGCCAGTAACCCAAAAGCTGGCATCCCAGGGCTGGTAAGACCCAGGCATAATTCGTGGTTGCCAGCACTTCTGCCAGGTGGGACCAATCCAGGTTACGCAAGGCCAGGGTGAGAAAGAAAATGGTAGCGAGCAGCCCCAGAAGGGCCAGCAGATAATTTCGGCGCATAGTTATGGCTGGCACACGAGCTTAATGGTAAGATAATCGGGTAGCACGGTGCGCAATCTCCCCAGGGGACCCCTCGGAAACCCCTCCCCATGAGTGCAGTGGAACCTTGGTCACCGTGTCACCTATGGACAATTTACGGGATGGGAGCGAAGCGCAGGATGCGCTGGTTGAAAGAATCGGTGACATACAGCACGTCACCCTTATCCGCTGCGGCGCCGGTAGCTACTGCCACACCGGTAGGCAGGTTCATACTGCTGGCATCCTTGCCCGCTTTACCAAAGACCGCCAGCAACTCTCCTTTGTTGTTGAATTTCAAGATGCGGCTATTGACCGGATCGGTGACGAAGACATTCTCCTGGCTATCGAGGGCGAGGTAGGGCTTGTTGTTGACCCCTTCATCTTCCCAACCCTGCACCGGCCATTGGGAGAGGAATTGGAAATCCTTGTTGAAGCGCTGGATGCGGCGATTCCAGGTATCAACCACGAAGATGTCGCCGCTCTGCGCCCCGATGGCAATACCGACCGGCTCGTTGAACTGGCCGGGACCGGCGCCGGCGCCGCCGAACTGCGCCAGGGGGGTGCCATTCTGGGCAAACTTCTGGATGCGTTTGTTGCCGGTATCGGTGACATAGAGATTACCCTGCGCATCGAGGGCGATATCGCGCGGTCCCCACATCTTGCCAGGGTCCTGGTTGACTTTGCCCTGCACATCGGCGAAGCCGCCGAAGGCGCGCAGGTACTTGCCATCGGGACTCCAGACAGAGATGCGGTGGTTCCAGGTATCGGCGATGTAGACGGTCTTGTCGGCGGCCACCGCCAGTCCCCAGAATTCGCTGAGCTGTTCGGGTGCCTGGCCGAGGGAGCCGAAGCTGGAGATGAATTTACCTTGGGGATCGAAGATGTCGACGCGGCCATTGGAAGAGTCGGCGATGTAGAGATTCCCATCGGGGCCGATCTTGATATCTTTGGGATTCTGCAGTTGGCCGGGAGATGCGCCGGGCACGCCCCAGGAGGCCTGCGCCGGGATGTCCTTGTACCGTTTGGTGTATGTATCGTCCAACAAG
>SHYO01000016.1 GCA_009692745.1 Chloroflexota bacterium | reverse complement strand
GTATGATTGCCTGTGTTTAGGCATTCAAGACCGTTTGGAAAGTCATAATACAAGTAATGTGATGGGACGGATCCCATTTTTGCCCTCTACAAAGGACAAAGTGGGAGAAATAATTCAATTAAGGCCAAAAAATATCAGCGAATGGACAGATCTTAACGTCGTAGATAAGCATCCCGAGGACTGAAACCTCTGCAGTGATGTGGTTGGGCGATTGCGATCTGCGCCTACCGCCCAACCCACAGCAGTTTGGCCTCGATGACGCTGACTACGCTCAGCATTGAGCCTGGCTTTACGCCTCCAATAGCCCATCGTGGTCGATCAGCCATGCCACGGCCTCTTGTACCGCCTGTAAGGAGCTATATCGGGGTTGATAATGCAGCAAGCGCTGCGCCTTGGCGATACTACAATTGGGACTATGGGCGATGTGGTCCCAGGTTGACCGGCGCTCATCCTCGGTCGCCGTTTGCTGCCACTCTTCCCACGGCGCGAAGCGCAACTGCGCCGGCTGTCCAAACCAGGCAGCCATCTCCTCCGCATAGCCGCACAACGTCAGCGCTGCCGGTGACACCACATGGAAGCTCTCCCCTACGGCGCTGCTCCAATGCGCCAGGGCTTGCATAAAGGCCTGCGCCACATCATCGGCGTGTACATGGTGCAGAGTTTCCAGCCCCAAATGCGGCAATACCACCTCTTCACCCCGCGCCAGCCTGGCCCAGACCTGGCGATTGCGGTTCGCCGCCGGGTTGACCGGCATCCACCCGGGACCCACAATATGCCCCGGGTGCAGCACGGTCGCGGGAAAGCCGGTGCGTTGCGCTTCCCCGAGCAGGAAGGTCTCGATAGCCAGTTTATTGACACCATAATCGCCGAACGGCCGGCGTGCTTGATCCTCTATCGTTGGCACCTGCACGCTATGCCCATGCACCCAGATCGTGCCACAATGTAGCAAGTGGCGCACCTGGCCTTGGAGGGCGACTGCCAACTGCCGCGCGCTGTCGAGGGTGTAGCAAATCAGGTCAATCACCACATCCGGGGCTAGCGCCCGCACCTGCTGGCCAAAGCTGCCGGCCTGATCCGCTGCGGCCCGGTCTACCGTGATCTGCTGCACCGATTTCCAGGCGCCATGCAACTGATACGGTGCCCGTTGCTGCCGGCTGATAACAATCACTTCGTACCCTGCCGCGACTAACCTCGGCACCAGGTAAGTTCCGATATGCCCCGTACCGCCGATGACAATCACACGCATCGTAGTCCTGCTCCTTTAACTGCCTTCCGCCGTCGAGACTCAACTGTGTTCAGCCAAAAATTGTGCGAGCTCCGCTTGGGCATAGATATGGCTCTTATCACCTTTCAGGGGTAATAATACTATGTGGCGAAATAGATTGCAACCTCTCTTAAACAACGATCCTGCCGGCGTGAATCATCTGATGGCCTCCCTGTGGTATGTAAAAGTAAGATTGTACAAGGCGGAAACTCTGGGCTATACTATCTTCAAAATATCCGCCAGGGATTCCCGCGAAGCACATCTTCCGAGCCCTTGCTCCGGTGGCAGGTCAAATAAAAAGTCGATAGGCTACGTTCCCAGAAAGGTAGTTTATGCCAGGCACAACCAGAGTTGGTCTTAATTCGGTAGTCTCTTTGTGGCGCTATCCCGTCAAATCTATGATGGGAGAGGAACTGAACGCAGCGGGCATCACGTCACGCGGATTCGTCGGAGATCGTGCTTATGCCCTGGTAGATGGGTCCAATGGGATGATCGTCAGCGCAAAGAACCCCCGCAAATGGCCCAACCTCTTCGATTTCAGGGCAAATTTCATCGACCCGGCCAGCAGCAGCCCGACAGTGCCGCCGGTGCGTATTACCCTGCCCGATGGCACCATCGTCACCAGTGAGCAAAGCGACCTGAACCAGATCCTCTCGCAGGCGCTCAGCCGGGAGGTAACCCTGGCGGCTAGCGGGCGCGACCACCTGAAATCGGCCAATGCCGAGGAGTATTGGCCGGATATAGAAGAGCTCGACTACCGGGACACGGTCACCGATTTCGCGCTGCCAGAGGGCACATTCTTCGACAGTGCCGCTGTCCATCTGCTGACCACGGCCACGATCGACCGGCTGCGGGAGCTCTATCCGGCGGGGCGCTTCGAGGTGCGGCGGTTTCGTCCCAACATCGTGGTGGAGGCCGCCTCTGGCGCCAAGGGTTTTGTTGAGAATGATTGGATCGGTCACACACTCGCCATCGGCGACAACGTACGCTTGAGCATCACAGGCGCTTGCCCCCGTTGTGTGATGACCACCCTGGCCCAGGGAGATATACCAAGAGATTTGGGGATTCTGCGCACAGCAGCACAGCATAACCAGGCCAATGTCGGTGTCTATGCCGCTGTACTAAAAGGCGGCACAATCCGGCGCGGCGATACAGTCAGGCTCGCGTAGCCAAACCACCTGTGAGACAGATTGTTATCTGAGAAGGGATTTCAGGGCAAGGTTGCGATAAAAACCTGGTGGGGAGCGGTAATCGATTTCCTTCGCTAGCACATATAACATAAGGACAGAATAAAGCTGTCCAACAACCCTGGCATTCCCTAAAACCCTATTGGAGGAAAATTTATGAAGCGACTGATCCCCCTGATCCTTTGCGTGCTCTTCCTGGCAACCACAGTCGGAGTGTTGGCACAGGCCGGCTCGACGGTGTTGGTGAAAGATGATGCCAAGTTAGGAAAATTCCTGACAGACAGCAAAGGCGTGTCCCTCTATTTGTACAAAAACGATAAGCCCAACGAGACAGTTTGCTACGATGCATGCGCCACAGCATGGCCTCCTCTTATCATCACCGGGACCGTGACCCTTCCGGCAGGTGTGACCGGCAAGATAGACGTTATCAAGCGGAAGGAAGGCACAAATCAAGTCACCTACAACGGCATACCCCTTTACTATTATGTGCAGGATAAGGCCGTCGGTGACGTCACCGGCCAAGGCAAGGGGAATGTCTGGTACGTGGTGGCTCCCGATGCCGTGGCTACAACAGCTCTGGGCGCCGCAGCTCCAGCCGCAGCTCCAGCCCCGGCTAAGCTGCCCACAACGGGAGACTCAGATCTACCCTATGGCGTAACAATCCTGGGGGGTCTGGCACTGCTCGGTGCTGGAGTATGGCTCCGCCGCCGCCAGACCGTTTAACAGACCGCTCAATCTACTGCGGTAGATGCAGTCTAAGTAAGCACATAGGGTGCTAGCGACAATCGATCAGGGCGCCAGTTTTTATGAAGATCAATTTTTAACTTCGGTAATTATTCCGCATTTAAAAGTTAGTCTACATTGAAACTGGCGCCCTGATGGTTAAAAGCGGAGACTATGAAATGGCGCGCGCGATCAAGAATGCGGCAGCGGCAGCTACCCCACCAATGAGCACCGTTTGGACTGCGCTGCGCACCGGCGGCGCACCTGTAAAGTGACCCTTAATATAGCCAAAGATGGTCAATGCGATAAGGGTGAGAACACTGGACACGACCAATCCCGTGCTGGCTGTAGAGACAAAAAAATAAGGGCCGAGGGGTATAAAGCCCCCGGCGATATAAGCTCCCGCGATGGTGGCGGCGCTGATCAAAGCGCGTTTGGGATCAGGTTCCTCCAGACCCAGCTCAAATCGCATCATGAAGTCCACCCAGGCTTGTGGCCGCTTTCTGAGTGCATCCACAATGGGTTTGCTCTCTTCGGCAGTTAGACCATAGGATTGGAACACTTCAGTGACTTCCTGCGCTTCAATCTCTTCCTTCTCAATAACTTCCGTTTCTTCTCTGATCCGCTCACTAACATAATGTTCCGCATCACTTTTGGCTGCCAGGTAGCCACCCAATCCCATGGCAATCGAACCAGCCGCGATCTCGGCCAGGCCGGCTGTCAAAATGATATTGGTGGAATTGACGGCGCCGGACAGACCGGCCGCCAGGGCGAACGGCACAGTCAATCCGTCGGCCATGCCGATCACAATGTCTCTAACTGTCTTGGATGCGGTGAAATGTTTCTCGAAATGGGGCGTTTGTGGCATGAAAATTCCTCCAAAGGACTATTCCACCTCTAGAAGCAAGTCAATCAATCTATCGCAGTATTCTTCAATTTTTTCATTATTACTATCCGCTGTAGCGCGGTGAATGTCCATCACAACGCCGGCAATCTCAGCCGCCATCTCCCCATCCAAATCCGGGCGCGCCAGAGTCTTTTGCGCCCGGTCGAGCAAGACTGCTACGCCAGGATCCACAATCTGGACCATGTCATCCAAGGGGCTAAATTCCATTTCCCCCCTACTGTCACCGTAAACGACATCCAGCTTAGCCTGACTCTGCGCAATCTCCTCCAGACTGAGCCTCTGGCGGCTGGCCTTAAGCTGTGCGGAGGTTTTTTTTCCGGTTTTGCGTTCCGTCACCGTCGCATCCAGGATGCCGTTTATATCGAGCTGGAAATTGACTGTCACTTCAGTCAGGCCATCCGGCCGGTTGGGTTGCAGCTCCTCGGCCATAAATTCCCCCAACAGCACATTCTGCGAAGCGATAGGGCTTTCGCCTTGGTAGACCTTAATCTGAATTTTATCCTGGCTGGGAAACATGGTCACGAATAATTGGCTTTTCTGCACCGGAACGGTGTTGTTGCGACGGATGATGGGAATGAACATATCTATCTGCAGATGGCCTGTGATGCCAAATTCGGCTGCCTCGATGCCCAGAGAAAAAGGCGTCACATCCACCAGGATAGCATTAATATCTTCTCCCGCAATAATTCCGGCCTGTACTGCCGCTCCCAGGGCCACGGCGGCATCCGGGTCGATTTCGAGATGCGGCTCTCGCTCCAGGCGTACGGATACTAAATCCCAAACCGCCGGTATGCGTGTCGAGCCGCCGACGAGCAACACGCGGTCAATATCTGCGGCGGTTAATTTCGCATCGCCCAGAGCCTGGTCGATACAAGTAATTGTCCGGTCCAGTAAATCGCCAATCAACGCTTCAAACTCATACCGCGACACCTCCCGGATAATATGCAAGGGTTTGTGCTGCAGGTCCCTGGCGATAAATTCCAGGTTGGCCGTGGCAAAGGGCGCCGCTGAGAGTTCAATTTTTGTCTCTTCGGCAACCCGCAACAGACGTGCCCAGGCCTGGTGATCCTGGCGCAAATCGATGTCATGTGCCTCCATAAACTCATCGGCCAGCATGTTTGCCAATCGCTCATCAAAATCATCGCCGCCCAGGAAATTGTCTCCGGCGGTTGCCAGGACTTCCACCACACCGTAGTTCAACTCTATGATCGAAATGTCGAACGTCCCGCCACCCAGATCATAAACCAACATACGCAAATGTTGGTCGGTGTCCAGACCATAGCCGTAAGCCAATGCCGATGCCGTCGGCTCATTGATGATACGCTCCACTGCCAGGCCGGCAATCTCACCGGCTTCAATGGTTGCCTGGCGTTGCACCTCAGTGAAATAAGCCGGCACCGTAATGACGGCCCGCCGCACCGGATAACCGAGCGCCGCCTCAGCGCCTTGCTTGATCTCTCTGAGGATAAAGGCGGATATCTCCTGCGGCGTATAGGATTTCCCGGCCATTGTCACCAATTCGCCGCGACCCATCTTGCGTTTGATGGAACGCACCGTCCGGTCAGGCGCTACCACCCATTGATTGCGCGCCGGCGTGCCGACCAGCACTTCTCCAGCGGGCGAGATGCCTACTAGAGACGGCAGGAGACGCTGCCCGTTGATAGGTAGTAGAGTGGGTACGCCGTTCTGAATCACGGCCAGCACCGAGTTTGTCGTGCCCAAATCGATCCCAATAATTTTTTCTGATGTGTTCATAGTGGAGTATCCTGAGCCTCAGTATTGGTATTTGGCGCGCGCGCCACGCTTACCTCGGCGTAGCGCAGCACGCGGTCTCTCTGACGGTATCCCTTGCGCAACTCCTTAACTACCGTATCGGGCGGCACGTCCGTACGCTCTTCGGTTATCATCGCCACTTGCATCCGGGGATCAAAGGGTTGTTGCAGGACGGAGATGGGCTGAATATCTTCGGTTGCCAGAAGACTTAAAAAGCGTTGCCGCACCAGGTCGAGCCCTTGCCACCAGGCCGCCAGGGATTCGACCATTTTGTCAGGTTTTGCCGGTTCCTCTTGTCTGGCAGCAGCGAGATCTGGGGCGGGGTTGAAAAACATGCGGACTCTCTCCCCTATGCTCAAGGGTTTCGCAACAGGAATTTGCGCTCGCGCTGCTTGTACAGCTTGTTGGCGGCGCTGCTCCAGCAGCCGCTTCGCACTCTCCATAGCCAGTTCCAGGCCGTCCAGCAGCGGCAAGAGCTCAATGACAAACTCAGCCCGCGCGCTGGCCCGTACCACAGCCCGGTGCTGTCGTTCCTGATCTTCACGTCCCGCCTGGATTTCCTCCCGCCGTAGCGCAATTTCTTGGAGCGTCGCCAGCGATGCCGCAATTTGCTGCTCCCTGACTTCGGCCAGAGAATTGGACTTAAATTGGGTGCGGCTTAACTTAGTGACTGTCTGTGCCAATTCGTCCAACCGCCCCTGGGCAGTCTCAAAGCGGTCAACCAGATCCACCAGACGCTCCTGTTGTGCAGGAGCGCTGCTCAAGCTGGTCAGGTCGCGGATCAAAGCCGCAAGTTGGACCCCACTAAGCTGGCTTTCCTCCAGCAGGCGATGAAGTTGCGCCTGAATGGTATCGGTCTGGTCGACGAGCCTAAACAGATAGGCGTGCAATTGCTGAGGAGCTGCAGCCGGTCCGGCAGCAGGTCCGGGATGCTGTAGCTGGTCCGATTCCAGTATTTGAAGTGGGTCACTTGGGGAGTTGGGGTTCATGGAAATCCTTGTGGACCGCCAGTTCAGCCACAGCTAATTCGAATGCCACGGCTACAATATCCTCCGCATGCATTTCGAGATCGTACACTGTGCGGCGCCGCTTCGGCAAATCAGGCGGTGGTTGGAGTAAGAATAAATCCGTCTCAGCACGGCTCTCCGCGATGCGCAGTTGGTCGTAAGCAGCGCGGATCTGCTGAAATTTTTCTGGCTCTCGCTCCGGCGGATGAGCATGCACGAGTTGGAAATAGGCGCGTTTGATCTCGGCCTCGCTGGCCTGGCGATCAATACCCAGTACAGCGTAGGGATCGGAGAGTGGGAGCGACGGTGGGGAATGCACGCTACCTTCCTTTCCTTGTTTTGCGGGAGAAGATATCCGGCAGCAGATTTTCTATATCCAGATTCAGGAAAAGGTCATTGAAACCAGCGGGATTGCTGAGCAAATTCTCAATGGCTGCCGCCTGTTGCAAAACCCCCTTGTCATTGACCCGGCGCGCGGCCTGGATGGCCTTGCGAATATGGCCTAATGCCTGCTTCGCATCATGCTTCTCAAAGTAAGCGTGATGGGCATCCAGGAATTCAATGGCGCCACTCGTGGGCACCTCATCGATAATGCGCTGCGTAAACTGTTCGACCAGATGCTTCTTATCACTTTCGTAGAGCACCTGATATATCTGTAAGAACAAGCCTGCTTTGGAATCCGCTACATAGGGCAAGGACAATAATGCCAGGGCCTCGTCGAAGAAAGTAATGAGCCAGGCCTCATCAAGCTCGCAAACCAGTAGAGACTGTCCCTGATCAATCCAAAATGCCGGTAAAAGGTTGGATATTTGCCGGGCCTGGGGTATTAACTCCCGCACCGTCTCATCCTTTTTCATATGCAGCAATTCATGTAATACCGATCCTACGATCTCCGGCAGGGAGGAGCCGGCGCGGAAGGCCCGCAGCAAGGTATTGGTCGCCTGCTCAAGCTTACCGGCCTCGCGATAATATCTGCCCATTTCCAGAAGCAATTTGGGGTGTTCAGGCAATTCCTGGAGTCCTGCTTCCAGTATCTTTATCGGCTCGTGCTTGATACGGTTTTTTATGAATCCCAATAGGTCAGTGGGGATTTTCAGTACTGCCTGGTCCAGGTACTTATCGGCCAGAGCCTCTTTTGCCTCTACATTCTGCGGATTAACCGCCAGCACGCGCCGCCAAATCGGCATAGTATCACGGTCCCCCCTCTCGTCATAGAGCGTACCGAGACAGATCAGGGCCTTAACATTTTGCGGCTCAATCTCCAGAATGCGTTCCAACTCGTTTTGCGCCGCTTCGTCGCGCTCAAAATCCATCAGCACATCTACCAGTTTCAGGCGCAAGGTTATGTCTTGGGGCACATATTTTAACCCATTTTTCAAGCAGGTGACAACCTCGTCTACCATTCCCAGGCGCTGATAGCAACCGGCAGCCCGGCTCCAAATAGCGGACACTTGTGCATCTGTCAGGTAATCGGGATGGTCTGTTTTGCGCGGGCGGCGGCGCGCCATCTCACGCCAGGCCTCGGCGGCCTCAGACCAGTTCTCCAGCGCCTCTTCGGCCAATGCCAGATTCTGGGAGAGTTGTCGTGAGGGTTTCAAAATGTTGGCCTGACGCCACTGTTGCGTCGCCTTAAACCAGGCGCCTTGCTGGGCAGCATCATAGCCCAGATGATAAAAAGCCAGAGCTAGAAGTTCATCCAAAGTTCCATCATGACTAGCAGATGGCCTGCCGTCCGCTATCTTTGCTACATCGCCCCAGCGCCCCTCCTGAGCCAGGGCGAACGCCTGCTCTCGTAAGAGCATAGTCAGGTTTCCGTCCAACCAGGGGGTCGATAGGCCACCATTTTTTACGCTCAGCCAGGTCAAGCGGGCCTTTTCAGGGTTATTCTGCCGCAGAGCCGCTACGCCCAGATAGTATTCCAAAATACGGTAAACAGGCCTGCGCACGCTCTTCTGTATCGCTGTATTTAACAGAACGGTAGACTCAGTGGAATGAACAGTACGCAACTCTATCAGAGATTCCCAGATTTGTGCGCTTCGGCCTACTAACGGTTCCTGCAATAGTGGCAGGATTTGCGCTTGTGGCTGCCCCTGTATGAGTCCCTGCACCAATTCTAATGTATTGGCTTCTGCAGGAGAAAGACGATGCTTGTCCCACGGCTGGCCGTTGGCCAATTGCGCCAGTTGGTGCAGATAGGCTATACCCGGCCGGTCAGGCTCAAGTGAATCGACGATATCCAGTTCGGCCCTGGCTGAAGCCAGGTTGCCCATCTGCCAGAGAGTAACGCCCCGGTAAAAGCGCAAACGTGGCGCATCTGGTTGATGCTGGAGCGCCGAATTCAGATGTTCCAGACGCTTTGGCTGATCCTCAATACTCAGCGCCGCCCGAAAATGGACCTCAGCCAGCACCTGTCGTGCTGCTTCCAGCAACGCCGCAGTGTTAGCCGCCTTAAGGGCCTTAGTAGCCGCCTGTATTCCCAAATCGATTTTCCCCAGGCGCAGGTGCCCTATCGATTGGGATAATAAGCCTGCCGCATCCTGTCTACCGGGGGGTGCGGAGGTAGGCTTTTTCGCACCAGATTTTCTCTTCTGCTTTTTAGACATCGCTTTTCTACCGTCTTGCCCAAATCATCATTACTAAGATTCGCTGGACACCGCATATTATAAGCCCTTTTCTAATTTTAGCAAAAATAGATACGCATACAGTGGAATGGATTATTAGGAAAATGTAGACAGGGCTCAGGATGGTCAAACTTTCCCCGGTTGGCTATTCCAGATTTTTGCAGATTTAACGGCACTTTAACCCAAAGAATACTTCGTGCATGATACAATACCAATCATGTTGGGAAGCATGCCATATTATGAAAACAACACCTGAAGACATTATTGATTTGGCCAAAATGGCCATAGAATTGGGACAGTTCTCTCGCGCCCGTGAGTATATCGCCTCGGCGCAAGACCTCGATCCTGCTGCTCCCTCATATGAAGAGCTATGGCAGCAGATGGCTTCCTCAAGGGTCTCCTCTGAATCCATATCGCAGAGCAAGGCGCCGATGTTCCCGCGAGAGAAAATGATTCGGGATATAGGTGACCTCAGCAGCCAATTGAATGTTTTAGAAACCAATATAGATAAATTAAATCATTATAGTCATATAGCAGTACGTATTATTGCGGCAATTGGCGTGCTTATCCTCTTTCAGAGCCTCCTTTCTTACCTATTTCGGATGGAAAGTATGGAGTATAGCTTAAAATGGTGTGGGGGAGGAATTTGCGTGATCCTGATAGCGGTTGTTTTTAGCCATTTGTTTGCATGGCGAGCTAGATCTCTACAGAAATCTATCGAAGCATTACAAAAACAATATTGGCGCACAAAATGGGATTATGAACAGATTATTAACCGTGGCTGATCGCATAAGTTTTTTAACTCGCCAAATCTATATTGATGAGAAATGCCCTGATTAGGGTTAGAAGAGGATCAACTGTGACTTACAATATCTCCAAGGCTGTCCACAATCCTGAACGGCTTGCCGCACTCCGCAAGACAGGGCTCTTGGCACCGCCCAGTGAGGTGGCCTTCGATCGCCTCACCAGCCTGGCTACCAGGATCCTTGATGTACCGGTGGCGCTGGTCTCTCTGGTGGATGAGAACCGGCAATTCTTCAAAAGCTGCATCGGATTGGCTGAGCCGTGGGCCTCGCAGCGTGAGACCCCGCTCATCCTGGCTTTCTGCCGGGATGCGGTTGACTCGGGTGAACCCCTTGTCATCGGTGATGCGCGCCAGCATCCGCTCCGCCGCAATACCCCCACCATTCCTGCCCTCAAGGGTATCGCGACCGTCGCTGTTCCGCTCATTACGTCTGATAAGTATACTTTCGGCGCCTTCTGCGTCATCGATCACCGGCCTCGGGCTTGGACAAAGGAGGAAATCAGGATCATCTCGGAACTTGCTGCTGCAGTACTGACAGAAATTGAGCGGCGTGTATTGACTCAAGAGATGGCACACCAGGTAGAAGCACCCCGGCAAGCATCAGTGATATGGCCTCGGGAAAACGATGTAGCACTGGAAAGAGCTAACAAAGCTTTAACTGAACTCACTATGGCATACGATGCCACCATTGAAAGCTGGTCGCAAGCGGTTGATCTACATACCAAAGAACCGGAAGGACATACTCACCGTGTGACCCAACTGACCTTACAGATAGCCAGTGATCTAGGCATAAAGAGCGATGCGCTGGTGCACATCCGCCGTGGCGCCCTGCTGCATGATATCGGGAAAATGGGTATCCCAGACAGCATCCTGCTCAAACCGGGGCCGCTCACAGAGCAGGAATGGGATATTATGCGCCTGCACCCGGTATACGCACATAGAATACTTTCTCCGATCACCTACCTGCACCCGGCGCTGCATATCCCCTACTGCCACCATGAAAAGTGGGATGGCACCGGCTATCCGCGCGGATTGAAGGGTGAAGAGATTCCGCTGGTGGCACGCATCTTCGCGGTTGTGGATGTGTGGGATGTTTTACATTCTGATCAGGTATATCGCCGGGGATGGCCTGAGGGGAAAGTACGGGATTATATCCGGGAACAAGCTGGGGAGCACTTTGACCCTCATGTAGTAGACATTTTTCTTGCGCAAGAACTGGGGCCTCATCCCCGGTCAATTTTGTAATTATTTCGGGGGGCCGTTATACTATTGGATGTTTCCTAGGCCCAACACTCAAAGGAACTAAACCATGCCAGAACCTACCCTATATGATGGTCAAACCTTCCCCGGTTGGCTGTTCCCGGAACACGAGCCGATGGGCACCAACCAATCGCGAGGCCTCACCCTGGACAGTGGCCGCCAGCTTTTCCTGGACAATTTCGGCATCTATTCTGGCGAGTGGCACCCGGCCCTCTCCCCCCAGGGCCTTTCGCGCACCTGGCACCAGGCGCAGAAGCACCCGGCCAACCCGCTGATCGTGCCCGACCGTCCCTGGGAGCACATGGTGTATCTCTATGGCGATGTGCTCTATGACCAGGCCACGGGCCAGTGGCATATGTGGTACACCAACAACGATTTCGGCGGCCCGCTGCAGCAGGGAGCCGCGCCTTTTGACTTCTTTTCGTTGCAGTATGCCATCAGCCGGGACGGTATAGTTTGGGAAAAGCCGAGGCTGGGCCTGGTACAGCGCGCCGGACAGGATACGAACGTGGTGATCAACGGCTACGGGCAGGAGCTGAAGCTGGGCGCCCATAACGTGGTGGAAGATGCCGAGGCCGGCGATCCGAGCCGGCGTTACCGTATGCTGTTGAACTGGATCAAAAGAAATCCCGGCCAGGGACCCGATCCTCGCTCAGGATTTTACCAATATTTCTCGCCGGACGGGCTGCACTGGGATCTCTCCCAGGGGAAACGCATCGTGCCTGTCTACCAGGATTCTCCCGGCGTCTTCTTCAAGGACCGGGGGCGCTGGCTGATGTTCATCCGGCCGCGCATGGTCGACCGGCGCCTGATCCTGATTATCTCCGAAGATGGCGAAACCTGGCAGCCGGTGGGCAACATCCTGGAACCGGACCTGGAAGATGGCCTGGGGAATGAACCCTACGTCGTGGGCATCCGGCCCTATGGCTGCGGCTACATCATGCTGGTTTCGCTTTTCCAGCATTTCAACAATTCCCGGGTGGATCACCACCTCTATTGGAGCCGCAACTTGCTGGTCTGGCACCGCTGCAACCGGCCCACCCCCATCATTCCGCTGGGCCCCGCAGGTAGCTGGGATTCGGAAGTACAGTACTCTGGCGATAGGTAACATCAGCCACAATCGCGGCGATGGATATCCCTGCAGTACCCTTCCAGAGCCACTCCGCAATCCCTCCCCCTGCGCGGATAGGCGCATTCACATCTTTCGGTAGAGCCTGCAGGAGTCCGATCACCTGGAGCAGGTTGGATTTGCCGGAGGCGTTCGGCCCGATCAGCACATTCAAGGATTTAAGCGGAATTGGCGCGCTCGATTCGCCGTATGAGAGCAATTGGCGGATCTGTAGAGATTGGATAAATTCCTTGTCTGGCATATGCTGTTCCTCTTCAGGAGCTTACAGTTCCAGGGATCGCATCACACTTGGGGCAACGCTGCTGCCACTCTCCATTGTACTGTAAGAGGAAGCTTACACCAAACCGGATCGCGAGCATCCCAGGGGCGAGGTTCCTCAGGGGAAACGCGGTACACGCAATTGATAGATAATAGCGATATGTAACACCGAGACTGGTCGCTCAAACGGCTGGAACGTGGCGGTGGGTGTGACAGAAGGCGTCCGCGTAGCAGAAGGTGTCGCCGTGACCGTAGCGGTGCCGGTGGCGGTGGCTGAAGACGTCGCCGTTATCGTCATGGTAGCGGTAGAAGTGGCACTAGCGGTGGAGGTAGCCGTAGGTGTAGGCGTGCGCACGCTGGTCGCAGATGCAGTGAACGTAGCAGTGGCTGTAGCCGTTAATGTCCTGGTGGCAGTCGGCGACAAAGTCACGGTTGGCGATATGGTTGCGGTCGGCAACTTTGTCGGCGTTGCCGTAGCAGTATGGGTGGCCGTGCCCGTAGCGCTAGGCGTACTGGATGGGACCGATGTGGTGGTAGCAGTGGTCGAGGCCGTCACTGAAACGGTCGAGGTCTGAGCAGTGGTTGGACTGGCGGTGGAGGTTTGCGTCGGTGTAGCCGTGGCTGTGGCCGTCCCTGTGGCCGAAGGTGTCGATGTCACACTGGAGGTTACCGTAGCTGTGACTGTAGCCGATACTGTAGGAGACAGGGTAGGCGTATGGCTGGGTCCGATAGTGGGGGTCTCAGAAGGGGTAGACGTACCGGTCGGAGTAAAAGTAGCCGTCGCCGTGGAAGTCATCGTCGGTGTGAAGGTTTTCGTCACCGTGGGCGTTAAACTCGGAATCAGCGTCTCGGTCGGCGTCGGCGTAATAGTTGGCGTGGGGGTATCCGAAGGTACCGGCGTAATCGATGGGGTCAGCGTCTCTGTCGGCGTCTGGGTTATCGTCGGGGTCTCCGTCGGCGTTTCCGGCGTGGGGGTCTCGCTGGGAGAAGGTCGCGGTGTCCGGGTAGGCGTAGGCGTAAACGTCCCTGTCGGCCCGGGGGTAGAGGTAGGTGAACTTGTCGGGGTAACAGTAGGCGTAGTCGTAGCAGCGAGACCCTGATAATGGTATCCCAAATCCACTAACCCTATGTCCCCGATGCCATCACTGCGGGTAGAGCGGTCAGATAAGTTCAAGCTTGAGGCTAATACCACCCCTTTATCGACGGCCGGGCTGTTTACCCCCTGCCCGGCCAATATCTGGCTTAGATAGTAATCTCCTACCGGTCCACTTACAAATTGAGGATTGGCCGAGAGATTCCCCGAGCCCGATATCACGCCGGCATAGTTTAGACCCGTCTGGCTCCACAGGTCATTATATTGGATAGTAGGTGTGATTGGTCCCCCACCGGTCGCTGAGATGCCAAAGGTATAATTCAAAATGATATTATTCTCGATCAGCGGGTTGGCCTGAGGCTTAATCTCGAGCGCCACATTGGGCGCAGTTGCACCCAGGGCATCTACCGTATTATTCCGTATGGTGGGAGCCCCCCCTTGTATGGCGATAGCTGACCGGCCGTTGCCCAATAACAGGTTGTTGAAAATCCGGGCATCGCTACTCTGCAAGAACAGAGCGCTGGAGCCGGAATTGTTGATAAACCGGTTATGCATCACCAAAGGAAAGCCTACACCTAGCAGATATAAGCCACCGCCGGCGCTGCCCGGGGCGCTATTGTTTTGTACCAAATTATCTACAAAGATAAAGCTTGACTGCTCAGCGTATACACCCCCGCCTCTGAGATCGGCGCTATTGTTGAGAAGTGAGTTCCCTTGCAGCAAAGGCGCGGCGCCAGAAACAGCTATCCCGCCGCCGGATTTATCAGCATGGTTTGCCAGGATGATATTGTTCAGCAATTGGGCACCGTTAGAAGCCTGCCCCCCAATGAAAATGCCCCCTCCATCAGCAGATGAGGAAGCGGTTGCCAGGTTTCCACTAATTACGTTGCCAGAGAGTAGCGGGGAGGAGCTATCGATGTAAATTCCCCCGCCGCTGTTCGCCGTGTTACCACTTATCTCGTTGTTCATGAGCAAAGGAGCAGCGCTCTGTATCACGCCAATGCCGCCCCCAGCATTGGTAGTGTTACTGATAACTCGGTTGTTACGAATCACCGGCTGGGCACCGTCGGCAATCAGGATGCCTCCCCCTATGCCAGCAAAGGCATTGCCACCGGTGATGGTAAATCCCTCAATAATGGTATTCTGATCTTTATCATTCCCCAAAATCCAGAGCACCGGGTTACCGCCGCCATCGATCGTGGTAACATCCGAGCCGGCGCCTAGCAAATGGACGCCAGCTTTCATGAAAATAAGCCCCTCAAGGTAGACCCCGGCAGAAACGGAGATTACATCCCCGGCCATAGCGTCGGTCAAGGCAGAGGTGATGCGCGTGTAATCGCAATCGGCAGGGCAGACAGTCAATAGGTTGGCGCGCGCAGGTTGGGCAAAGCGCAACAGGAGAGCCAAACTGAGAACGAGCAGCAAGCAGCCCGCTGTGGTAAAAATTGATACACGGGAGAACAAAAGGGAACGGCGGGCGGAAATAATTCTACCGATGTACCCCAGGGGAATATTGTTTCCCAAGTGGGTAGTCTTACACAGAGATTTATTATTCTGCCGGCCAGGCCAGGAGAATCTCATATTTTTCTCTTAGGAAGAACGGACACTATACGAGCTACTCTGCGTCAAAGTTTACAACAGATAGGCATGTAAATGCAATTAGCATACATAACACTGACAGCGGCTTAAATTACCCTAGATGAGTGGACGAAGAACGGAGAATAAAGGTATGGGTGACGAGCAGGGAAGTAGAAATCAGAGGATGAAATCCGTGTTTTCATCCTCTGTCTTATCCATGTTTCAGGCCACGTGGCGGCGCCGGGCGTAGAGTTGCTCCCGGATCTGTAAAATTTCCTTACGCAGCTTATCATCGATTTCGACCTGGCTGTGAATCTTCTCCACGCCGTGAATGATGGTTGTATGATCGCGCCCCCCTAATGCCCCACCGATATCGGGCAGAGAGGCGGATGTCTCCTCTCGCATGATGTACATCGCTACCTGTCGGGGCATACTTACTCTTTGGGCACGGCTGCGACCGGTCATCTCTTCGTGGCTGAGTCCATAAAAGACGGCTACCGCGTCGATAATATCTTCCAGCGAGAGATTCTTCTGCCGTCCTACGATATCTTGCAGGGCAGATTGGGCCATTTCTACCGTCAACGGCTGAAGCAGCAGTTGGGATAGCGCAAAGGTGCGCGTCAACGCTCCTTCCAGCTCGCGAATATTGCTCTGCACTTTACGAGCAATATATTCCAATACATCCTGGGGTACCGCTGCTTTCTGTTCTGCCGCCTTGGCCTGCAGGATCGCAATGCGAGTCTCCAAATCTGGCGCTTGCACATCCGCAATCAGTCCCCACTCAAAACGGGAACGCAGCCGCTCATCCAGCACGCCAATGGCCCGTGGCGGCCGGTCGCTGGAGATTACGATCTGCTTATTAGCCGTATGCAAGGCATTAAATGTGTGGAAAAATTCTTCCTGAGTACTGTCCTTACCAGCAATAAACTGAATGTCATCTATCAGCAAAACATCCACATTCCGATACCGGTTCCGAAAATCCTCCGTCGTTTGCGTGCGGATGGCATTAATCATTTCATTGGTAAAGGTCTCGGAGGTGACGTAAACAACCGTCAATCCGCGGCGCGACGGGGTATGGCCAATGGCATTTAACAGATGCGTCTTGCCGAGACCAACGCCCCCATAAATAAAAAAAGGATTGTAGGCATGGGAGGGTCGTTCAGCTACAGCCATCGCGGCTGCATGTGCCAGGCGATTGCCCGCCCCCACAATGAAACTTTCGAAAGTATAACGACTGTTGAGCGGCTGGCTAACCTGGCGAGGTATGGAAAATTTAGGCTCAGATTTGACTTCCGGCTGGAGCGGCGCAGCCTGCAAGGGCAATTGGGAATCGATCTGGCGAACAGCGATTTGGCGTGGCCGTACCAGGAAAGCCATTTCAATAGACCTGCCTACCAGACTGCTTACAGTACGCTTAATCATCGGCGCATGCCGATTCTCCAACCATTCTTTGGCATAGGTGGTCGGCGTACCGATGATAAAGGTGTCCTGTTGGCAATCCACCACATAGGTCTGGCGAAACCAGGTATCGAATGTGGCCCGCGTCATTTTCAACTGTAGTTCGCCAAGAGCAGCCTCCCAGATTTGATTTGCACCGATGGTATCAATGACATTCATATTTATAGATAATTCCATTAGCGCCTTAACCATTTTCCGGATTTTCATAGGCGAGCCAACACATTATAAGTGTGGAGCTATTGTATCAAATCCTGGGAAGATTATCAAGTCCCATTTATTAAAATTTCTTAGCAAATGCCCATTTTTTAAGTTAGCTTATGCCAAGCTTAACATTCATTATTTTGCTGATAAAAACATTAAAAAATTGTCAAATTTGACGCAAATCCAATTATTTGCAACCATTCTTGCTAAAATTACAACTGTTGGTCCGAAAACAAATATTAGGTTGAACCATCACAAAATCGGAATACTATTGCAATGATGATTTCATGCTAAAGAAAAGTTAAGATATAGGACGGCACAAATCTCTCTTTATCCCTATTTACCAGGGTGGTATGGTATTGGATCAGCCGGACCCTACTAGACTTGGTGTTAGCAAAATTCTCCTCCTTTACTATACCGTGGCAACAGGGAGGGAGAAATAGAGTCTGGAATAACCCACAGTTGACCAGGTCTTCCCGGCTAACTACAATAGGTCTCTGAATTATCTAACCTTTCGATGTTATATATCTAGTGCCAGGTGCCCATGGAACAGATTTCAGGATTTTGGCGAAATATCAACCCGCGAACATCCATACTCCGCGTAACGGTAATTGCTACCGTCTACAATGAAGCTGATACTATCCTCCGCCTCTTAGAATCCCTCACCATCCAAACCCGCCGGCCGGATGAGGTGATTATCGTCGATGGCGGATCGAACGACGGCACAATAGAGATGCTTCACGCATTTGCTGCTACGAAAAAGTTGCCTCTTAAGATTATTCTGCGGATGGGAGCCAATATCTCCCAGGGGCGAAATACTGCTATATTGGCCGCCCAAGGGGAGATTATCGCAGCCACCGATGCAGGTGTACGCCTCACCCCCCGTTGGCTGGACGAATTGATACGCCCCTTTTTCGAGGCTCTGGTACCGGCGCATGCGCCGGATGTGGTCAGCGGCTTTTTCCTACCTGACCCGCAATCCACCTTTGAAATCGCCTTAGGTGTCACGACTTTGCCGGTGGCGGAGGATATTAATCCTGAGAAATTCTTACCCTCCAGCCGTTCGGTGGCCTTCCGGCGCAGCTTCTGGCAAAGTACAGGAGGATATCCGGAATGGTTGGATTATTGCGAGGATCTGGTTTTCGACATGCGCTTACGCCAGATAGGGGCCCGCTTTGTCTTTGCGCCCCGCGCCATTGCCTACTTCCGTCCGCGCCAGTATCTGAGACAATTTATGCGGCAATATTACCGCTACGCTCGGGGCGACGGTAAGGCCAACCTCTTTCCCATGCGCCATCTGATACGATATGCAACCTACCTGTTAGCCGGGCCACTACTTTTTTGGTTAGGTTTGCGATTGAAGTATCGCTGGATTTGGGGGGCTCTGGCAGCCGGAGTAGTAGCCATGATGGCTAAACCTTACCGGCGGCTATGGCCCTACCTGGCCAAGCTGCCCCTCACTGAACAGGTAAAAGCCATAGGTTGGGTGCCGGTCATCCGTATTGCTGGGGATTTGGCCAAGATGGCCGGTTACCCGGCAGGGTGGCGTTGGCGCCGGCGCCAGCAGCCCACCCCGCATGTTTCGGTACCAAAATCACGCTCTGACGCCTATACCAGGGCCACGAGAAGTAAGAATGTATAAGCCAGGTCTGGAATGAAAAAGCTATTATCGATTAGACCGTGCGCCAGGATGGCAGCTATAGCCCCGGCCACCGCCATTGCCATCAAGCGCTTCAGTGGATCAGGCTCACCTACCAAGCCTTTACAGCGATACAGGGTAACCCCGGCCAGTATGATAAAGAGCCAGGGACCAAGCATCCCCAGCCGCAACCAGAAATCCAGAAACCAGTTGTGAGGATGGGAGAGATTGGGTTCCTGCTGCGCCTCGGGTTTTATATATCGGTCACGGTAAAAGGGCAGAAAGTTATCCGGACCCACCCCGATCACAGGATGATCTCTGATCATTTCCAAGCAAGAGCGCCATAACGCCAGGCGCACCCCTCCCGTACCGGCCAATGGATTCAGTAACGAGGAAAGGCGGGCTGTCCCTGCCAGAGGCAACAAAGCCAGCACTATCACCAAACAACCGGCCAGCGCCGCCAGCAGCGCTTTCCGGCTACGCATCCAACCCATGACCAGTAAGGCCGCCGGTAAACCTAACAGGAGTGCGCCGCGGGAGAGGGTCAGGAATAAAGCTATCAAGATAACAACCCCGGCTGCCAGGTAGAACTTCCGGCGCCCGTTCTGACGGCGCCATCCCTGCGGCCCTGCCAGGAATATAATCGTAAAAGGCAAAACCCGCTCCAAGAATAATGCCGTATTGTTGGGTGAGCCGTATACGCTGCGCAGACGCAATACACCCTCAGCCCTGATGACATCACCCAGGAAGAGAAAGGAAAATAAACCTACCCCCGCTACCAACAGCCCCGCCACCACCAAAGCATCCACCAGGACCCAAGAGCGGTCATGATCCTTCAGGCACCACCGCACCCCGGCATAGAAGAGCACAGGCTCCAGCAGAACTGTACGCCATTCCCGGAATGCCACCCCTTTATATTGCGCCAGTACGCTGGCCAGCAACCCCAGAACTACCAAGCCCAATACGGCCAGGTGCCGACTATTGAATAATATCCCAACGCTTGCCCGGCGTTTCTGCCACCAAGACGATAACAAAGGGAATAGCGAGGCCAGCAACATGAGCTCCGCCAGGGCAAATTGCCAACCCAGGATTATTTTGGGGTGGAGATAAAAAGGCGCAGTGATAATCACCGCCTGCAAGCCCAGAACCGGTTGCCAGGTGAAAATGACAACCAGCACCAGCCAAAGCACTCCCGTGAGCCACCACCAGGGCGAGAAAGCTAAAACCAAGACCAGCCCGGCAGCCATCAGACTTTGTTGCCAGGCAGGCAAAGCCAGAAAAGCCTGAGAGTATACCTGCGAGAGACCGGGCAGATCTACCCGGCGCAGCAGCCGAAGCGTTTGCCCACCAACTACCAGCAGAGCTAGAGCCAGCAACCCTTCGGCCAGCAACAGGGTAGGCAGGGGCGAAGCTATACCTCCGACTTGATTAGCTAGCTGCAGATCTGCCGGCATTTGTAGTGCCAGCCGCGGTTGTCCCTGCATATCGTGCAAGGCAAATCCGGCCAGGGGATCTGAAACAGCCGGGGAAAGCCAGGAGCCCAAGAAAACGACCCCCAGCCAGGGCCACTCGACACGTACACGCTGCAATCCGGCCAGGGTCCGCGTTGTCTGCTTTGCCGGGCTATCATTGCCCCAGGGAGGTGGTGCTCCCGTATAATCGGCGGGCAAGGCTCCCCAGCCAAAACTTGTGGCCCACACCGGGCGAGCGCCATCTCCCGCTTTCACCATTACCTCCCGCAGCAAGATGACGCGAGATAGATTTAAAATATCCGCCCCCACCCTCCTATCGTCAGGACCGCTCCAAAAGCCTAACGCCTGGATAGCCAGGACATCGAAGCTGCCCCGCGCACCGGCAGCATAAAACTGTTGTAAAAACAGCACGTCGTTTAAGGCACGGGGACTGGTTTCCACAGTGGGAGCTAGAGCTGCGCTCAAGATAAGATTTTGCGGCGCCACGGCTTTAATCTGCTGGGCAGCTACCTGGAGCAAAAGCAGATACCGGGCCGGATCCGGAGGCCCCTGCCAGGTTTCAGCCAGGTTAGGGGTTTCGCCTATCTGGTAAGTTGCCACCTGCCCCTGGTACCGGTGTGCCAGGGCGGCCACAAATTGTTCATAGGAAGACAAGGTTTGGCTAAAGTGCCCGGCTGCCGTAGGTGAGGGCCCTAGCCAGGTAGGCCACCCTTGGATAATCAATACCGGCGCCAGATGGTGCGTTCCGGAAATAATCTCGCCCACTGACCGATCCAGGGGTTCCCAGCGATATTCGTTCTGTACAGGTTGTATCTGGTCCCAGGCGACCGGCAGACGCACCCAGGTAAGGCCAGCCTGGCGAATACCGGCAGGATCGGCCCGCCACGCCAAAGATAGATCTACACCTAGTTCTGGTGGGGTCTGGTCTAACTGGGGAGAAGGCAGTGCGCTGTTACTGGAACCGAACGGAAGCGATGAAGCAAAAGTAATGCCTCTGGTATCCTGATGGTAGACTTGCACAAAGGCCACCATCAGCCCGATGAGCGACAACGCGAGCAGGCCGTACAAAGCAAGACCAACCCCATCTCGCCGGCGCAAGGGAATCTGGAAGGGCGTCATGACTCATGTATAGCATACCCCCAGAGAAGAGGCAAACCGCAGGCTGTCTGCCTCTTCTCTCCATCGCGGAAATGTAGCCGATTCTCCGGCGGCCGGCTACTTAACCCGATTGCTCCAGGGCAGGTAGACGGTATGAAGCCTATCCGGCACGGCTGTATGGTCCGGCGGCGCCGATAATGTGGTCGGCGCGCCCGGTAGCACTTTTTGCTCCACCAGGCCAGATAGCTGCATGAATGATCTGAGCCAGGGACTACTGTCCAATATGCTGCGCCGCAGGTCCCTCCCCAACCAAGCCGGGCTGCTGCTTGCTGCCTCTCCAGTACTGAATCGGAGATTGAAGACGGATACCTGATAGCCAAATACCTGGAACTGATAAATACCATTCTCCGCAGCCACAAAGCTGATCTCATCTGGTTCCTGGCCGGAATTGATACTGTAGTAGTCCGGTACATTTTGGCTACCCGGTTGCCAAACAAAAAGGTCCGCATCCCCTGTTATCGTCTGCAGTGTAATAGTGACGCGGGTTCCCTGGCTCAGATTAACGCGGAATAGCTGCATTTCGTTCTGCGCGAGGTTTGCCTCGGGGGGTAGGTAATTGATACTGGTCTTAGCCGGTTCCGGGGAGATATTGCCCGCATTATCAGCAAACCAGACCATCAAATATTTCACGCCGTTACCAGGCAACAATTCCCATGCATACGTATTGGCATACCCTACCCAGCCACTGGATTGTCCCTGGCGCCAGATCCCATCCTGGGCATCGAACCGGTATTCTACGATAACCATGGCGCTAACACCACTCCCACCAGGGTTGTCATGAGCATCGAGATGGAGTGTGATATGCCGGTCTCCGGTTTGGCCGGTATTGCCACCGGCCAGGATGGTGCCTTCAGGAGGTTCTTGATCTGTCGTTAGCGGCTGAACAACGATGTGGCGGTGTGCTGTGTTATTATTATAATTGGCATCCCCGTGCTCGTGGTCCGGGTCCACAACAACCCATATATCTATGGGGTCTTTTTGTCCGGTAGTATCCCACACAGCCCCTGTCCAGAGAGTCCGTTGGTTGCGCGGCTCGATTTGAGAAATCTGAAAATTTCCCGATCCAATCAGATGTCCACCGGAAGGGTTGCCGGCGTATATATGGACCGCGACATTGTGCGCTATCTTGTAACCAATGTTATGTACATTGACCCCTATCCCTACAGCCTCCCCCTGGCGCGGACTGGCCGGAATGGTCCAGATATCATCCCCGAAAACTGCCAGGTCCCCTAGATCGGGATGCGGTTCCTGGGTGGCGGTCGATAAGGGGGTAGCGGTGAAAGTGGCCGTTTCCTCAGGCCGCGTCGTCCTGGTTGGCTCCAGAGTCGCAGTGGCTGTGTCGGAGGCGGCAGGTGTCAATGTCCAGGTAGGCAGTAACGTAGATATTGGTGTAGATTGAACGGGCGGCCTAGTAGCAGTCGGAGTGGCCGAATGTTCAGGAACGCGGGTAGCAGTAGTTGTTACCGATGGTATAGGTCCAGGCGTACGGCTGGCGGTGCGGGTGGGAGAGGAATGCTGGGTTTCTGTGGCCTCAGGCGTCCTCGTCCAGGTAGCTGTAGACTCTGTCTGCTCCGTAGCCGTGCGGGTGGGAGAGGAATGTTCGGTTTCTGTGGCCTCAGGCGTCCTCGTCGACGTAGCCGTAGACTCCGTATGCTGCGTAGCCGTGCGGGTGGGAGAGGAATGTTCGGTTTCTGTGGCCTCAGGTGTCCTCGTCCAGGTAGCTGTAGACTCCGTATGCTGCGTAGCTGTGCGAGTGGGAGATGGGTGCTCGGTTTCCGTCGCCTCAGGTGTCCTCGTCCAGGTAGCTGTAGACTCCGAATGCTGCGTAGCTGTGCGAGTGGGAGAGGAATGCTCGGTTTCCGTCGCCTCAGGTGTCCTCGTCCAGGTAGCTGTAGACTCGGGTAGGTGGGTCTCCGTAGGCTCAGGTGGATGGGTGGGTGTGAGCGTAGCTGTCGCAGGCTCGGTAGCCGGAAATAAGAGCGTGACAAAAGAGCTATACGCGGCGCCAGTCACCCTCCGGTCCTGGCTATCGCGGCGCGATGATAAAACGAGCACCGCTAGAGAGAGCAACACTACCAACCCCAACAGCAAGAAAGTATTGCGCAAGAGACCGTTTAGTCTCTCAGATTGAGATTCCATGAAGTCTTTTCCCCTCTTCTGCCCTTTGGCAGGTGCAGGAGAGAGGCAACGACTTAAGGCCTTCTCCTACTCCTTAAAAATCCATATATAAGCACTAGAATTAGAATACCCCCACCAACAGGTAGGAGCAGTTGTGATGTATCTAAGGTATTATCTTCCGGCGGCGCTGCCGTAACGAGTGCAGTATCCACCGGGTATGCTTTGGCCGGACTCGTACTAACCGGAGCCGGGTATCCTTGAGCGGGTAGGGGAGCTAGATACCCCCCAGAAGTGGCCGTGGCGACCTCCAGCCGTACGGTGGTCGCTGTACCAGCTACTTGCGTGCTTTCCGGCTGCGGCGCGGCTGGGCTGCGCCGGGTGGGTGTCATAGTCAAAGTTGCCCCGGCAGGAATCGCCAGAGGTGTCATCGAAGCAGTGGCCTGGGCGCCCCCTCCCTGACCTCCAGCCGGATTGGTGGTGACAGGCCTGGCAGTAGCTGTGGCGGCAGGCGGTGCGCTGGGGGGAGTCTGAGCCGTGCCCGGAGTGAGAGTAGATGTGGCCGCTGTAACTGTACTTGTTAGTGTAGAGACCGTTCCGGGCCTATTTGTTGCGGTTGCTGTGGAATTTGCCGTCTGCACAGACTGCAAATTCCACCACGTACGGGCAGGTAAACTTTCAGCAATAGCCGGGGACGGCGTTGTTTTAGCCAATAGGGCCACAATAATGACCATCATCGACCAGAGAAGGAATGGCGGGAGTAGATTCCACGTCTTTAAGATCCGATTTAAAATCGCACTTATCATCCGGCTATACCATCTGGGGCCCTTTTGCGAACCTCCCAATGCACTATATCGCTCCATCAAGCTTTCTCCTTACGCAGCATCCAGGCGAGCACCAGAATGGTTATTACCAACAATACCCCGCCTCCTGTTATCCAGGCGCCGTTTGTTGTGCCAGTTGCCGGCTGGGCCTTCTCTGTGTCCCTCTGGTCTGCGGCAGGCGTCAGCATCGCAATCGTAGAGATCATAGCGAAGGATGTAGGGCTGGAGGATTGGATGACACTACCCGCGCCGGCCACCATGACTCTGCCACTTTGGAGGCTGGGAGATTTAGCTTGCGCCTTCACATCTACCAATTGGGTGTTACGCAATGTTAACTCGCTCGTACCGGCAGAACGGGCGCGAAAGAAAAGCCTAGCCAAGATGCCATCTCCCGTGGCGGGCTGCCCTGAGTCCAGGCCAAAGCCACCAAGAGCCACCCGGCCGCTTTCCGGCCCAACCCGAGGACCAACAGGCATGGCACTGCGGCCTGTGGATGACAAAAATGGCCCATTTTCGAAACGGGTGAATTCCAGCACTGCGGGATCATACCATATGTCAGATTGATAGCCGCCCAAATCGGTCGCACCTGTCACCACCACTGTAACACTAAACTCTGTACCGATCGCTACAGCTTGCTGGGCCGGAAATATACTGACTTGAGGAGGTCCACCCTGGGCTTTGACCGGCACCACAGCCAGGCCCAAGACGAAAGCTGACGAAATAAAAGCCACTAAGGTGAGATGATAGCAGCTCAACCAGGTTGAGCATGATATCAGAAACCTTCTGACGTATTTACTTGGTAAGGTGCAGCCAAAACCACCTCTCATACAGGAACTAGAAATATTATAAAGGCTACACCTTGAACTGTCAATGATTTTTATGTCAATTAACCATACTATAACTATTCTCAGCCAGACGAAGACGCGAATAGTACGACAACCACCAATGGCTTGACGAAAAATAATTAAAATCGCTTCCCTGGATGGTGGGGGTTACCGTTGGTTTCTGACGACGAACGGTAGATAAATGCTCCCCAGTGGAGCAATAATCGTGAGATTGGCCGATTGGACCGTCACGGGGAGAGGGTTTGCCTGGATGTCAGCCAGTAAGGTATTCGAGAAAGTCAGAGGTACTTGGCCAGCCGCTTTGGCCCGGACACGCACATAATAAAGTGGCCCGCTGCCGCTGGGACCTGGAGTTTTATGAGGATCGCCGCTGGCTCCGCCAAACTCTACATATCCAGCCACGTTATCTATTACCGGCCCCAGGGCAAAGGTAACGCGGTTGGTGCTACCCAACCAGGACGCCAATTGTCCCCCCTCTACCGCCAGGTATGCGGGATTAAATAATATACGGGTCTGAAAGCCACCCAAGTTTGTGACATTATCGATAGAGAGGGTCAAGGTATAACTACTCCCTGCCACAATCACACTCGGTGGATTGTCCAAGCGCAGGACTGCCGCCGTATCAAAGCTGGTTGAAGGTCGAGCAGCAGCAGCCCCATTCTGACTACCACTGCCGATCATTATAGCCATGATCAGGGACACCAGAAGAGCAAGAACATGGATCCTTTTTTTGAGTATCATTCTCATTCTCCACTAGCAAAACACAGGCAATCTATTATTATAACCCTTACCATCTTTGCCTGACGCAAATTCTTTGCAGGATGCCTACCGTTGTGCCCCTGGCTTCCGTTGTAACCGCCATACCCGCGCATACTTTAAACCTTCGAAATAGGCCATGAGCATACTCAGTAATAGTCCATAGCGCCCATCAGCATATCCTTTCAGACTCACATAGCGCCGGTAGAACTCTCGTAATGATTGTGTCAGAATATGGCGCGCATATACAGGTATATTCTGATTGAATAAGCTCTGGGCGTCAAACTGGCTGTAATACTTTTGTTTTTCCCAGAATTCCCCTACCGTGTCGTAATTATAGTGAACCAGGGGCGATTCCAAATAGCCGGATGCGCCTTCTACCTGTACCAGCTCATGGACCGGCCTGTCAACTCTATAATGCGCTAAGTGTGGTTGAAATAGCCGGAATTGATAATCCGGATACCAACCAGTGTGGCGAATCCAGTGCCCAAATAAGATATTCTGGCGCGGCAGCCACCAACCCTTGACACCATCCTGGCTAATCGCCTGCCGCACTTCCTGAACCAGGGCCGCGCTGGCCCGTTCATCGGCATCTACATAGAGCAGCCAGGGATGGGATGGCAGCGTCAGGCCAAAATTGCGCTGATCTGCATAATCGCGGAAAGCATGTTGTACCACCCGGACGCCGGTCTGCTGCGCCACCTCCACTGTCCTGTCAGTACTACAGGAATCCAGCACGATTACTTCATCGGCGAAGGCTACGCTACGCAGGCAATCTGGCAGGTGACGTTCCTCGTTATAAGTTAAGATTATGACGGTCAGGCCTGACATAAGATACCTATGCCCCCCAGATCTTCCTTACCTGGCGGTAGGCATCTAAGCGCGCCTGGTACTCCTGGTCCAGTATCTCACCAGTCTGCCACATACGACGCGCCCGCCTTTCTGCCGCAGCCAGACCCAGGTATAAGATACTCCGGATGATAACCAGAGAAACTCCCGGCCGGTGTTTGCGGAAGAGCTGCAAGCGTGACTGCCATAACTGCACAAACATGGGGGATTTGAATTGGCGCGTGCTCTGGCCTTCATGGTGAACCACTAGAGCGCGCGGGACACAGTAAGCGGGCCAGCCGGCCCGTTGCATGCGCCAACACCAATCTATTTCCTCGCCATAAATCCAGAAAGCGTTATCCAATAAGCCGGTTTCCAACACTGCCTGCCGCCGGACCATCAAGCAGGCTCCTAAGGGGTGATCTACCTGAAAGGGCATACCTGCCCGGTATAGCTCGCGCGCATATCGACCATTCAACCTCGATTGCAGCACACGTCTGCCGCGCCCCGCCCCCAAGATCGGCAGGGGCGGCAGTGGATTGGGAAAAAGATCGAAGTAGACTTGCCACGCATCTGGAAAGCAAAAGGCCCCATGCTGAAAGCGATCATCGCCATAGCGCAATTGGGCCGCTGCTACTCCAACCCTGGGATGGGTTAACAGGAATTCTAACATTAGATTTAGGGCCGCGGGATGCACCTCGGTATCAGGATTAACCAGGACCACGACATCGGGACCGGCAGCTTGCAACCTATCCCAGTGCCACTGCCGCAATACCAGGTTATTAGCAGCCGCAAAACCCAAATTCTGGCTACTGGCCGTCAAATGCACTGCGGGGAATTCCGCCTGGACATAGGCGGCGCTACCATCCGGGGAAGCGTTATCCACCACATAGATTTCAGCCGTGCGCCCAGCCTGCTCCAGGTATTGGCAACCTTTCTGCAGAGCCCGCAAACAATCTCCTAACAAGCGGCGGGTATTATAACTGACAACGATGATCCCTAGATGCATAAATAGTGGTTAGTTAATACTGGATGGAGATCGCCCGTGGCGATACGTGATCGTTGACGATACGGACCGATTCATGGATTAACCCCACCCAGAAGTAAGGTGTTAAGAGAAAAGGCTTATCCATAATAGTGATCCGGCCCACAATCGTGGTGCGCTTCCCCACCGGAAAATAGGTAAGCTTTCTGCCATTGTACTCCCGCACGACTAAATCCTCAGCATTGCCCAGGCTCCAGCGGAAAGGATAGGGCCGGCTGCTGGGATTGCCCTCAAAATCCACACCCACCCGCATCACACCTGGCTCCTCCGGAAAACCAAGCGAATTAAAATTCTGGCTGGTGGTAAACGTGGTGCCGGGAGCTGGACCCGTCGTGCGTATCGGTACCGTACCTATATTAGCGACGGTCATCGTGACAACCAGAGTGCCCCCTAATTGCACTACGGTCGGTACCCATGCGGCTGTGCCGACAATCTCGGCCCGTGGCACACCCCCCTCTTCGATCACCAGCGGGCTGGTGGCGCGCACCACATTGCCCACGTCGTCCACCGCCTCCACCACGACAGTATAGGTCCCATCAGCAGGCGGAGGAGCATTGGCATCTACCCCGGCGTCATAGTCATACTGGTGCAATCCGGGTTGGCCCGGCAGCGCCAGCTTTTTCTTCTCATTCAGGGCAGTCACAAATTTGCCTTTGTCATTTTCAAGCCATACCCGCACCGCGGCCGGTAAGGTGAGGTAGTAGCTAATCGTCACACGGTCCTCAATGCCATCCTGGTTGGGAGAGAAGTGGCTGGGATAGACCGAAAAGTTCTGCAATTCAGGGCGTTGCGTGCGGGCGTCTTTGATGTTGAGTGTAGTTTCAAACTGCCCTGCTGGTCCCCCGTCTACCGGCTGCGCCACCAGGATCAACTTATACTGCCCGTCAGGCAAAACCTGGCCGTCAATGTTGCCGCCAAAAAAGGCGGTATAGTCTCCCTCAGATCGGCGCCGCTCATCGCGGAAGGTATAGGTCTTGCCGTCCTGGCTTGTCAGGCGGATGGTTAAGTTGGAGACCCGGCCGATAGAATACTTGATTTCGGCTACATCCTCCACACCATCTCCATTGGGTGATATCCAAGTAGGCCGGACAGATACTCGGGAAAGCGCGCTGCCGCGTGCATTACATCCCACTAAGGTGAAAAGGCAAGATCCAAGTAGTAAAAGTAATAGTCCCCGCCAAATATGCTTCAGGTTGCGACGGGATAGCACCTGGCACACTGCGCATCCTCTAACCAATCTAACCATTTGCAAGTTCTGATACCTCATTCCCGCCATGCCGAGCTACGCTTCGGCATCTGTTTTATGAATTTCAGAGGTGATCCCCCCACCTCCTGCCGGTTTTTCAACCCGGACAAGCCAGATGGGGCCAAACAAATCAGTCTGTTCTACTATGACGGAACGTCGTTTGATAAGTTCCAAAACTGCCATGAACCAGACTATGACATCGACACGAGTCGGCGCACGCGCCAACAGCTCTTCAAAAGGTAGCCGGGATCGTAGATGCAACTCTTGTTCTATGTCATCGATGCGCGTATGGATCGATACCACGTGAGGGCGCAAGGGCGCCATCTCCGGCTCGACAGGGGGTTTTGTCTGTAGCGCTTTGCGCACAGCCCGCAGCAAATCCGCCACATTCCCCTGGCCAGGAGGTGCTGCGACGAGAATATCCAGCGGAACGAGACGTGCATAAGCCCTGAGCCCCTGATCTTCACGCTCCTTTAACGATTGAGCTGCGGCTTTGAATTTTTGATATTCTCGCAGTTGCTGCGCCAGCGCCTCCGCGGGGTCTAATTCCTCTTCCACCTCACCAGGTTGCGTTACCGGTTTGGGCAAGATGGAGCGGGATTTGATCACCAACAACAACGTGGCTACTGCTACGAACTCAGAAATCTGCCCAGGGTCGCGCTGCTCCACGGTGGACAGGTAGGCCAGAAATTGGTCGGTTACTTCGGCCAAAGAGATAGCCGTTATCTCCAATTCCCGTTTTTGAATTAAATGTAACAATAAATCCAGAGGACCGGCAAAGGCCGGCAGTTGTACCTGGTATTTTGAGTTCCTGGCTGTATCTACCACATTCACATGCAACTTGCCCACAAATTCGATGTGAGTTAACACTGCCCCGGCATTATACCCTGGGCAGGGATAGATTGCAACGTTTAACCCTTTGGGGCGTATAATAGAGTGTAAAGACAGAGAGCAATTATTGGTATAAACCTAAGGAGAGGTATTGTGAACGAGCAAAATTACCCTACCGGGGCTGGAACCAGGCCGCTGGGGGAGTTACAAATCCCAGCTACGGTTCCCTATCCGGCTCTACCCGTACGTGATGAACGCAGGATGGCGGCCCTAGCCCACGGGAGCGCCTTACTGAGCATCCCCACCGCCGGACTGGCGGGACCATTGGTGGCCATGGTCATCTGGTTGATGTACCGCCACAAATCCACCTATGTGGCCAACCAGGCTTTACAATCTCTCATCTTCCAGGTCCTGGTGTTGATAACAGTAGGCATCCTGGGTGTGATGCTGGCTATCGCCTGGCCAATTACGATAGGGTTGCTGATTTTGGTAATTGGCCTGGTGCTTTTGCCATTCACGTTGATCTTGACGATTTTGGCCCTGGCGCTGCCGGTAGCCGGATTGTTGTACACGGTTTACGCGGCGCTACAAGCGTACCAGGGACGGCCTTTCCACTACTGGTTGGTGGGAAACCTGGTCTCAGAACAAGGGTGGCACTGATATGCTCGATACGGTACACTACCGGGTTCCTCCCGGTACCGCAGTCTTTCTAAAATCCTACGATCCGGCAGACGATGGGAATTTTACCGGAAAAGATGACGTAGAAGACGACCTTAAGAAGAATACCAAGAAGCTGCTGGAGCTACAAGAGAAACTCTACGCCCAGGGAAAACACGCCCTGTTGATTATTCTTCAGGCCATGGATGCAGGCGGCAAAGATAGCACGATTGCCCACGTTATGAACGCCTTTAACCCGCAAGGGTGCAGTGTCGTAGGGTTTAAGGCGCCTACGGCAGAAGAATTGGCCCACGATTTTCTTTGGCGGATACATCAAAAAACACCCAGGCTGGGCATGGTCACGATCTTCAACCGTTCCCACTATGAAGACGTCTTAGTAGTGCGGGTCCATAACCTGGTGCCGGCCGCAGTTTGGCAGCAGCGCTATACCTCTATCAACGATTTCGAAAGGCTAGTAGCCGATAGCGGTGTCACCATATTAAAGTTCTTCTTGTACATTTCAAAAGATGAACAGAAGAAGCGCCTGCAGGATCGGATTGATGATCCCACCAAGCACTGGAAATTTAACCCGCAGGATCTCAAAGAGCGGGCTCTCTGGGATGATTATATGCTGGCCTACGAAGCTGCCCTGTCAAAATGCAGTACTACCTGGGCTCCCTGGTACGTCATTCCCGCAAATCACAATTGGTATCGGAATCTATTGGTCTCAACCATTATCCGCCAAACAATGGAAGGTATGGGACTGGAGTGGCCACCTGCTCCTGATGGGTTAGAAAAGATCAAGATTCCGGATTAGCCCCCGGCTGCCGCGCCCCAATTGACAAGCTCTGTCAATCGTGTATACTTGTATCCATACAAACGGTACAAGGATATATCTATTGGCAGCTTTCATCCTGGCAATCTCAAAAGATACCTCTATTCCTCTGTACCAACGCATTGCGATTGCAATTCGCGACCAGATCGTTCGTCGCGAATTGTCCCCCGGTTCCTCTTTGCCTACTGTCAGAACTATGGCCGGCATGCTGGCCTGCACACCCGGTACTGTCGCCCGCGCCTATAGTCTGTTGCAGCAAGATGGTTTGCTGATTACCCGGTCAGGCAAAGGTACACAAGTACGCCAGACGGAAAACCTTTCCATCGCGGTAGATAACGCAGTGTTTCAGGAAACTGGATCTCTGCTGCGCCAGGCCCGGCTGGTTAACCGGGTGGAAAGTATTCTCTTAGAAATGGTGGGTAATGGCTATCCACCCGGAGAAATCGAGGCCGCTTTTGTCATGGCCCTGGCTCGCTGGCGGGAGTTAGCCCAACAGGGTACTACACCTCCGGAAACGGAAGCAAAATCCGACCTCGTATTTTCCGGCAGCCATGATCTAGTAGTGGAATTGCTGGCCCACCACTTACGCTCAACCCGCCCGCCAATACACCTGGAAACGCGCTTTGTCGGCAGCCTGGCAGGTCTTATGGCCCTGGCCCAGGACACAGCCCACCTAGCCGGTTGCCACCTGATGGATATAGAGACAGGAGAGTACAATCGGCCCACAATCCGTCGCCTATTTCCCGGCCGGCGTGTTTGCCTGGTCACTTTGGCCCGGCGACAGGTCGGATTTATCGTAGCGGCCGGAAATCCCCAACACATCACCCATATCATGGATTTTACCCGGACTAATATCCGTATCGCCAATCGCCAGTTGGGGTCAGGCACCCGCCTGCTATTAGACCACCTGTTCCACACGAACGGCATTGACCCGCACCAGGTTGCCGGTTACGACCAGATTCATACCACCCATCTGGCCGTGGCAAACGCCATCACCACCGGACAAGCAGACGTAGGATTGGGCGTCCGGGCTGCGGCGTCAGTGTGGCACCTGGATTTCATCCCTGTAACCGACGAAATCTATGAGTTAGCCTGGGTAGATACCGGTGAAAATCAGGTTCGCTTCGCAACCCTGGTCCCTCTGTTGCAAAGTGCAGAATTTTCCCAGACAGTAGCCACATTAGGCGGATATGATACCCGGCAAATCGGAAATGTGCGTATTATCGATAGCTAAATCGTCCACAGCAGTCATCCCTGCCCTGCCATACAGCTTGGCGTCGATTTACCGCCTTCTAGCTGTACCCAGCAGGGAAAGGAAGAATGTCACGATGCGACCCTATCGCCATCTGTTGCGTACCCACGGCACGACGCTGTGCCAGGCACAGCAGGGAATCCTGGTTGTACTGATGGTCTTATTCATCAGCGGCTGCAGTCCCCAAAGCTCCACTGCCGCCCCCGCTACAGCTACCACAGCACCGGCATCCACTATCGCCCCTACCAAGACACCTACCATTACACCTACTACCGCACCAACGATAGCCTTTGCAGTTGCTACCAAGCCCAACGCTCCTGCAAACCCTGAAATCATTGTAGCCACCACAACCAGTACCCAGGATTCTGGACTATTGGATGTTCTGGCACCCCTCTTCGAGAAGCAAACCGGCTACAAAGTCAAGACTATTGCTGTAGGCACCGGCCAGGCTCTCAGCATGGGCGAAAAGGGCGAGGCAGACGTTTTGCTGGTCCATGCTCCGGACTCGGAAAAGACATTTATGCAAGGGAACAATGGGACGCGGCGGCGCCTGGTAATGCATAATGATTTTATTATCTTGGGTCCGGCGGCAGACCCGGCAAAGATCAAAGATGTGAAAGAGGCTGCGAAAGCCATGACACAGATCGCCTCCAGCAAAGCCACCTTCGCCAGCCGTGGCGATAATTCTGGCACCAACCAGCTTGAGCTCAAGCTGTGGAAAATGATAAATATTACCCCCAAGGGTCAATCCTGGTACCTGGAAACCGGCCAGGGCATGGGCGCCACCTTAAATGTAGCCTCCGAGAAAAATAGCTACACTATTAGTGATCGAGCCACCTACCTGGCCAATAAGGCACACCTTGCCTCACAATTGCTGGTAGAAGGCGATCCACTGCTGCTAAATATCTACCATGTAATTGAAGTTAACCCGGCTAAGTCAACCAAGATTAATGCCGTAGGGGGCACAGCCTTTGCCGACTTCATGGTAGCACCTGAGACCCAGAAGGTCATCAGTGAGTTCGGCAAGGATAAGTATGGACAAGCTCTATTCTTCCCGGATGCCGGCAAGCCGGATGATAATTAACCCAATTTCATGGACCTGATTTTAGATGGTATCCGGGAAGCCTGGCGGTTGCTCGTTACCCGTGACCCGGAGTTATGGCGGATCACCTGGCTCTCGCTCAAAATCTCAGGGCTTGCCACGCTGATCAGTTTAGTAGTAGGGATCCCCGTAGGAGCAGGGATGGCATTGACCCGCTTCCCGGGGCGACGCATCTTGATCACCCTGATCAACACCGGTATGGGTCTTCCGCCCGTGGTGGTTGGTCTGTTCGTGACCATATTTTTATGGCGCAATGGGCCACTAGGCGATCTGCACCTGCTTTATACGCCCCAGGCCATGGTGATTGCCCAGATTATCATTGCTGCCCCCATTGTCGCAGGATTGTCCTTAGCGGCGGTGCAGGCACTCAATCCCAAGTTACGCCTGCAAATTCAGGCTTTGGGAGCTAACCGTTGGCAGGGACTGTGGCTCCTCATCAGGGAAGCCCGCTTGCCTTTATTGGCCGCTGCTATGGCCGGCTTTGGCGGGGTTATTTCTGAGGTTGGAGCCTCGTTGATGGTTGGCGGCAATCTCCTGGGAGAGACCCGCGTCTTGACCACGGCCACAGTGATGGAGACGAGCAAGGGAAACTTTGCCCTGGCTATCGCCTTGAGCCTGATCTTGCTGCTCCTGATGCTTTTGGTAAACATCGTCCTGACCTATATTCAACAACGTGACCGTCCCCGGTAATGAACCTGCACCGGGATAGTGGAATTAGCAACCCTCATGGAAATTGATGAGCCGCCGCTACTCGAAATAAAAGATCTGCAAGTACGTCGAGGGAGCCGCACTGTGCTGGACGTTCCCTACCTGGCCATACATAAAGGGGAACTCCTGGCCATTATGGGACCCAATGGCGCTGGCAAAAGCACTTTGTTGCAGACGCTGGCCCTGCTGCAGAAGCCGGTGCGGGGTACCATCCGGATTGCAGGGATCGAAGCCACAGCCAGAGGGCAGGATCTGGTAGCGATCCGGCGCAGGATGGCTATGGTTTTCCAGGAACCGTTGCTCCTGGATATGACAGTGGCAGAAAATGTGCAGGTTGGCCTGAATCTGCGTCACGTACCTACAGCAGAGAGCCGGCAGCGCGCTAAGAATTGGCTACAGCGCTTCGGCGTTGCCCACCTGGCAAAGGTACAAGCCCGCCACCTTTCCGGGGGGGAAGCCCAACGTACCAGTCTGGCGCGGGCCTTTGCCCTACAACCAGAAGTCTTATTGTTAGATGAGCCTTTTTCCGCCCTGGACCCGCCCACCAGAGCTGAAATCGTCGATAGCCTGGCGCTTATCCTGCATGAAACAGGCCAGACGACCTTATTTGTGACGCACGATCGCAATGAAGCCCTGACTTTGGGAGACAGGGTAGGTGTGATGCTGGCCGGACATTTAGCACAGATGGGCCACCCGGCCCAGGTCTTCGCCGCACCTGCCAATGCCGCAGTGGCTGCCTTCCTCGGCATTGAAAACATATTGCCGGGCCGGATTCAAAACCAGGAGGAAGGGATAGCCCATATCCAGATAACCCAGGACAGGGCAAGCAATAGTTACACTCTGAGTATACTCGGCGCTGAGACCGGCTCCGGCAATTGGCCGTCCGCCAATGCCGGACGAGAGTACTCACCTAATGTTCTGACGCCATTCACTCCGATGATCGAGGCTGTTTCCGACCTCCCTACAGGCACATCTGTGTTAGTTTGCATCCAGGCAGAAGATATCACTCTCACGGCTCAGGGACAGAGCACGACCTCCGCTTCCACGAGCTCTGTCCCTCTGGCTAAGACCCCAGCAGATTCCGGCTCAGGGACTGAGCATAATCCCCCGCGCGAGCCTCTCTCCAGCGCCCGCAATAGCCTCAGCGGACATATTACCCGCCTGGAGATCCACGGTCCCCTGGTAAGGGTTACGGTGGATTGTGGTACACCCAATAGAGATATCCCCATGCGGGTTCTGATTACCCGGCGCTCAATGGCAGACCTGGCGTTGCAACCCGGACAGCCAGTATTTCTCACCTTTAAAGCCTCCGGCGTTCACCTGATTCCCACCAAGCACAGCCCGGCATAGCGTATTGGCTCTTCTTTAGCAGAACGAGTGATCTCAGAGGTCTCTCTTAGTGTACTCGCATCTTGCGGTATAAAGCAGCTAGCTCCGCCACCTGGTGTTCTAACGTAAAACGGGATTGAACCATCTTCAGGCCCATCTGCCCCATCGCGGCGCATACCTTTGGGTGTGCGAGCACCTGCACTAGCGCTGCAGCCAGAGCGGCCGGATCGCCTATCGGCACGGCGACCGTAGCGGGCGCCAGGTCGGGCAAGAGACCCACCGCAGTACCAACGGTACCCCGGCCGCAGGCAGCCGCTTCGAGTAGCACCATCCCCTGGCTCTCAAAGCGCGAGCTTATGACGCATAGATCGGCAGCGCGGTAGTACGCCGGCAGATTTTCATGAGACACAGAGCCGTGAAAAGTCACATGCTCTCCTATACCGAGATCCAGCACAAGCTGCGACAGGAATTCCCGCAGCGGTCCTGCACCGACGATGTGCAGGTGTACATCCGGCGCGACTAACCTTTCCCGGGCTTGGGCAAAAGCTCGTATCAGCGTCACCTGGTCTTTCACCTCGACCAGGGATGCCACATGCAGCAGCTTAATCTCTCCTGCCGCCATATTGCCGGGTACTGGCGTCAGAACGCTAGCGGTGGCAAATTTCGCCGGCCCTGCTGCAGGATGGAATATCCTTGTATCCACACCCAGTGGTAGCCACTGCACAGAACCTGTCCGGGAGGGACATCGAGCCGCCAGGTAAGCATCGGCCAGCCGGCACAGGGAGGTTGAACCGGCGGTCACACAGGCCGCTCGTGGCAGGCACCAGCGCGCCATCCACCGGTTTACCCGGCTTAACTCGCCACCGTAGCTAATCTCGGGATAGCCCACCAGCTCACCGCCTAAGAGGGAGACGATAGCCGGTACGTTGAGCAGACGTCCGGCCAACACCGCCAGAAATCCCGGCTCATCGGCCCACAACCCGTGCAGCAAATCGAAGGCGTGGGGTCCGGCCTGGCGGATGATTTCGGCCAGCGCCCTGGTTAGCAGAGGTATTCTCCTAACTCCACCTGCCTGCCCCCCGCCCAGCGCATGCACTGTTGCCCCGTAGATCTGATACGTTCCCTGGCGCTGCGGATACCTCAGGGTGAAAACGTGAACCTCATGCTGCCGCGCCAGCTCGCGCACCAGGTCCAACAGAACAGGGATACACCAATCCTGTTCGTCGGCGCTAAACCCGGGAGTAATAAGAGCGAGGCGCATAGGTGCGAGCAACCGTCAACCGCCGGCCTTTTGGCCGAAGAAGAAATAGCTTTCGAGGTAAGACCAGTAGGTAGTTGTCTGCCGGATTATATTCTTATAGTACAGAGACCGGCCCAGCAGAGCAGGATGGCACACGTAGCGCCATGCGCGCCTCGCGCGAAGACACAGGCGCGAGAGTACTCGCGGGAGAGTACTCACCTTGTCGGGGCTGGCTGGTAGAATGGCATCCACAGCCACAGCCTGCACATCCACCAGACCGGCACTGCGCAAGATATCCAGCCAGCTCTTGACATCATAGATGCGATCGGTGGCGGCGGGAATGCCGAACAACCTTATCGAGAGTGTGTTAATCTCTTTAGCCAATGCCGGTGTGACAGAGGGCTTCCAGATTCTCTCGATAAACGCCAACCGGCCACCTGGGCGTAGTACCCGTACTGCCTCGTGTATCAGACCAGGGGCATCCAGCAAAGCTACCACTGACTCGGCGTAAAGCACGTCAAAAACCTGGTCTTGAAAAGGCAGCCGGTGGTTTCCATTTGCCTGGACCAAGTGAACCGTTTGCCGTACCCGACTGGCCGCCAACATGACAGGTGATAAGTCCATCCCTATCACGCACGTTCCTATCCGCCGGGAAACGAGCGCGGCGGTGGCCCCGGTACCACAACCTATCTCTAAGACGTACTCACCGGGCCTTATCTGGAGATATCGAAGCAAGATCTCCGTCGCCGCCCGGCTGCCAGGATGGAGATATTCACCACCCAGGTATGCTTCCAGATCCAGAAAGCTTACCATGAGCGATGATATCCAAGCCATAATACCGGCAGAGGTACCACCTGGGCTGCCAGCCGGTAGAAGGAACTGGCAACATGCGCTTGATATGGCGTATATACTGAAAAAATATAACTCAGGCCCATCAGGCCCAGGTACATATAAGCGACCAGCAATATTAAGCCAGTCCCCCAGCGTGGCGGTCCGGATCTTAGCCTCCCGGTAAACCAAAGACAAATAGCGCACAATCCCACCAGAGGCCAGATGTACGCCCAGTCCCGGCTGAGCAGAATATTCAGCACCATTAGGCCAATAATGGGCAGCCGGCCCACCAAGCTCGGTAGTATTTCCAGGTTGGGCTGTAGGAAATCAGAGTTCACCTTTCCTACCGTGCTGATAAAAAACCACCAGGGACCGGACAACAGAACGGTCGCCAATACCAGTGCTCCAATTCCCAGTCCCACCCGGTCCAAGTTCTGGCGCTTCCAGCCACATACGATTACCATTGCCAGGCATAGGAGCGCTACCAGAACCATGCCCTCACGCTTTATCGACGGTAGCCAACCGGCAGCTAACGCCGCCAGCACCAGAGTCCCCGGTGCAGAGTACTGCACTTCAGGCGCAGGGTACTGCGCTTGTTCCAGCCAGGCCACCAGGTAGACAGCCGCTACTGTCATAACCACCGCCAGGGGCAAATCGGTAAAGCTGAAAGCTGCCAATCCTGTCATTGTAGGAATGGCCATAACTGTGATCGCCAAGCTTAGGCTAAAGAGGCGCCCCGCACCAGCGTAGCGCCGCCCAGCCGAATAGCAAACGCCTCCCAGCGCCAGGTAAAACAACAGATAAATTATCCCCACCCAGCGGTCATCCGGCGCACCGAGCCATCTATAAAGCCAGGCTTCTATCAGAGAGATGAAGAGCGGATAGTAGGGTAAAGTACTGGCCCGGCTGGGATCCCCATAGGTAGCCTGCGTAATATGCCCCTCCAGAAAAATTGTCCGCGCCTTCATCCCCCAACTCGACCAGGCGTCCCAGACCGTAAGTGGCTGGCCCATAGCCATGAGGATCACATAGAGTATTTGCCAGGCCAGATAAATTAATAATAGGCCAGTGCATATATAAACCAGGCGCTTTCTACCGTCTAGTTCTCCGCTTTCCTGATGTTCACTTAAGGTACCCCCCCCATCTACTCTCCGTCCCGGCCCCCGCATAGACCACTTACTACCAAAGAAGCCCGCCACTGACACTATCGATAATACGGCTACTTGCATGCCCAGATCCACCCCTATGGCATT
>SHYO01000199.1 GCA_009692745.1 Chloroflexota bacterium | reverse complement strand
TTGCGTGCCCTGTATCCTGATCTTAACCCAGTAACTTTGCTGAGGGAGATTGAATCTTTGCAACACCGCATCTGCCAGACAGTCATAGTAAGATATTCTAATGAGGCAACGAATCCCTCAGGGTAAGATTCTTATGTGAGGCAATACGCTATCAACTCATAAGGCTGCAAGCAGCCGAAGATTAATAAATCCCAAATTTGTTACGGTTAAAGTGTTAGAAACCGTATGAGATAATGTGATTCTTCGTTAATATTTGTGAAAGTATTCCCGCAAATAATCGCAGCCTGCTCATTTTCATCCGTGTCATACCCCGGTGAATTCTGCAGGTTGTCCTGAAGGTGAGAATATGCGCAGACTCGACTATCTAGATTTTGAATTGACCATTGGGACGCTGCCTGACGGCCAGACTAAAAAGGCAGCGGGATATGCTGTAAAAGTTACCCGTTCCGCCTGGGGTACGGCTGAAGGCCAGTTGGTCTTGCCTTTTACCCATGCCGAGATCGATAGGGCACGCACTGCTCTGAGCCTGGCTCTACACCGTTCCCGCCCGGAGTCGCAAAAACCTATCGAGCCTGCGCTACGTGAAGTGGCACTCTTTGGCCGTAAGCTCTTTAGGGCGGTCTTTGCCGACAAGATCGGTGAATGTTTTGACGCCACGATGCGCCAGGCGGTCTCTCAGGGCAAGGGATTGCGGATCCGTTTAACGCTGGAAAGTCCCGAACTAGAAGTTTTGCCCTGGGAATATCTATACCATCCGCAGGAACGTTGTTTCCTCACATTGTCTACCCGCACCTCATTAATGCGTTTTATTACCGTGCCCAAGCCCTTGGAGCCGGTGCTGGTCACCCGGCCGTTGCGCATGTTATTGGTGATGGCCAGCCCGAACGATTACCCGCCAATAGATCGAGAGGCCGAGGAACTGCGGCTGCGAAAATCCCTGAAGCATCTGACAGAAGCCGGGGTTCTCGACATAACGGTAATTTCCCAGGCGACACCTGATCACCTGGAAATTTATATGCGCCAGGGCGGGTATCACCTCTTTCATTTTATCGGCCACGGCGATTGGGATGGCCAGCGAGGGGCTCTGGTTTTTTGCGATGATCAGGGGCGGGGCCGTCTCGTGTCGGGTGGTTATTTGTGCAGCCTATTGCAACAGAGCTTCTCGCTGCGCCTGGCCTTTCTCACCCCCAGCCAGGGCGCCTATGCGGGAGACAAACTGAGTGAGGCTGAGGCGCCGCATGAGTATGTGGCCGCTGCGCTGGTACAATCAGGATTGCCTGCGGCTGTTGCTATGCGCTACGAACTGACAGATGATGGGCAGGCGCTCTTTATCCAAGAATTCTATGCCACCATCGGACAGGGACATTCCATTGATAGCGCCATGTCGGAAGGCCGCAAGGCCATTGAATATGCGCGGCACAAATCCGCCGAATGGGGGGTACCTACCCTGTATGCCAACGTTGCTACTGGTCGTCTCTTTAGCTTCCCGAACCAACAGCAGGTGACTGCCAGCGAGGCTTTGACCATGCTGTATGAGCAGGGTCTTTCGGCCTTCGAGGCCAACGAATGGGCCGCTGCGGTAGCATATTTTCAGCAAATTGTGGCCAAAGATCGCGCATACCTTGATGCAGGCCACCTTCTATCGCAGGCTGAAGAAAATCTCATACGCCAGCCGCGCCAAGCATCCCAACCGGTTTCCGGTTTCCGCGCCGGCAACGGCCGTGAAGCCAGCCGGGCGCTGATCATCGTACGGCCAAATAAAAGCCGCAGACGTGAATTTACCTCAGGTCTATTGCGCCCGCAGCGGCGGTTGGGCATCGGGTTTCTGCTGCACCCTGGCCGCATGCAACGGGCTGCCACCAGCCTTTTGACAATCATGTTGATTGTTGTCGGCTTTTTAACTGCCTTTACCGGTAGCCAGGCGGGTGAGTGGATCAGGATCGGATCGGCTTTGGCCATAGATGGTGATTTGCCTCCTCTCCCACTGATTACCGCCCCTACCCCGGCCGTCATTCCCAATCAACCCTTTCCCACCGCGACCCCGGGAATCCGTACCGAGCAAAATTCTTACAAGGAAGCCAATACCCTGCCGGTGACCACCGCTCCACTTGTTACGCCTTCCCCACCTCAATCACCTTTGACCACACCGGGGAGAGAGCCGCCCAAGTACGAAGGATATTACCCGGTTAGTACAGCATCCCCCTCCCGTAGCCCGACGTGGACATCAGCGCCATCGCCCTCTCCTACGCTGTCGCGCCCGTCTCCCACCATACCAACCGTTTCTCCTACAAATCGTGCGGTACCTCCCCCCTCTCCGACCGTTTTTCCGACCGTTCCTCCCATTTCTCAGGCGCCTCTGCCGCCACCTGCGCCTACTGCGACCTCGCAGCCAGTCACTACCTCACCTCCCGCGTCGACCGCGACACCGGTGCAACCAGGCACGCTAAACGTTGCCACGGCCACCGGCGCTCCCATCTTTATAGCTACGCCCACGAGTGGGCTTATAATCGTCACGCCTACCAGTGGGCTGATTGTTACCACGCCCACCCGGGGGCTAGTGGTAGTTACCTCCACGCCCAAGCCATAACGCGATGGAATCTTTCAGGTATCCGCAGGGAAACTTATATGTGTCGATTTCTACCTGTTTGACAGGCAGCGCCAGCCCGCTACAATATGAGGTTCGATTCTCTGACGGGGTAGCTCTTTAGGCTATCTTTGAGATGTAACTCCTTTCGGAGGCGCCTTCATATGCGACGTACCGGTAAAAGGCAATGGCTGTGGGCAGTAGTCCTGGCAATTGCTATCGGCTTGGGATGGGCCCGGCATTCAGGAATGATTCAGGCAGCAGAAAATTGTGGTGGCTGGCTCTACAACGGCTGCTTTGAGGCCACCATCCGGCCCAACAGTGAAATAGATGGCTGGACCGTTGGCGGGAACCAACCAACCTATGTTGTCAAGTCTAATTCGCAACAACAGACATATACCTGCCAGGGAGATTATAGCGTACGCTTAGGGACGCCTATCATATCTGGCCAACCCCAGCCTGCTGGGGGGGCTTTCATTATCCAGGATGTAACTATCCCGGCTAGTAGCCTCCGGCCTGAAGTACACCTCTGTTACCGCATTATCACGAATGATATCCGGGCCTGGAGCGACTTCCGCGTCGATGTATTAGATGTAAATGGCCAATTTCTGCAGCAACTCTATGAAGATGGTTACGCCAATGAATTTTTTGCCACAGAATACAATGATTTAGGGTGGAATTCGGCCATATTAGATTTGAGCGCCTATAAGGGCCGGCGCATCCGGCTGCGCTTCTGGTCTCAAAATAAATATGATGGCTCCCTGGGGATTTGGACATTCCTGGATTCGGTCATCGCTCTGGATGCCCGCTATCGGATCCGGCTTCCCATAGTTTCCAGGAATAGTAGTTCCCCTACGCATACTGCCGCTTCTTCTCTTTCTGATCCTTCAAATAGTTCAGGAGAATTTTCTCAAAAGCGGCGCATTTTGCGCCCACCTGTCCCGCGGTTCCTGCCCCCTGATACCCTGCATCCTAATAATGCGGGGGAGAGTGCCCCGCAATAACGGGTAAGATTTTTTCAAAACACGATACCTGTTTGACCATACTTTCCATAGATCCTATAATTTAAAGTGCTATTTAGGAGATGTGATGGTAAAACGACCGGTTTAAATCTGCCACTATTTAAAGTTTGCGGTAGTATTATACCGGTGTGAAGGAATTATTTAACAAAGATGATTCTTACCTCTTATTTACTGCACGGCGTGGTAGGGCCTTACGATGAGATTATTTTCATTGGCCTGATGTTAATTTCGCTGATCATCATCGTTGCCGGAGCTTTATTTGGCCGCAAAGAAGAAGATGAAGAGCAAAATGCGGCCGAACAGGATAATACAGAGGGAATTCCCAAAAGCGTGTGAAAAGCCTGGCTAATACCCCGCTTATCCGCCGTCTCAATGAGGTCGCAGTCCTGGATTTTATTCGTGATCACGGTCCGGTATCCCGCACGGGCGTGGCGCGCGCGCTACAATTAAGTCCCCCCACTATTACCCGTATCGTTAATCAACTCATGGCCGAAGGGTTGATCTTTGAGGCTGAAACTGGAGATTCAACCGGAGGCCGTCCACCCATTTTGCTGGAGTTTAACCGGTATAATAGCTTGATAATCGGTATTTGTTTGGGATCGACCCAGGTACGCGGCGTATTAGCCGATTTAGAGGGCGAAATTCTGGAACGCCGTACCGTGGCCGTATCGAGCGGCGATGCAGCGGTTGCCGCTCTACTTGACCTTATTGAGCAATTCCTCACGATTCCCCGCCCTGCTGGACAAGCGGTGCGCGGCATTGGCCTTGCCATGCCTGCTGCACTACCGGCCAACCCAAGGACGATCCTATCGGCGCCTGCTCCGAACTGGAGCGATCTTTCTATAAACGATCTGGTAACAGATCGTTTCCACATTCCGGCTTTCAGCGCCAATGATATAAATCTGGCAGCCCTGGGAGAATATTGGCGCGGCGCCGGTCAGGGAATCAAAAATCAGGTGATTATCGCTGTTGGTGACTGTATCCGGGCTGGTCTGATCCTCAACGGAGAGCTTTTTACGGGGTGGTGTAAAGCGGCTGGGGAAATTGGCTACATTTTGACGGAACGCATCCAACTGTCGCGCACATACACAGAATTTGGGGCCTTGGAGAGCGAGGCTGCTATCCCCGCTATCGTCCGGCGTTTGCAGGGCTTTGTAGCATCAGGCCGGTCCTCCAAAGTAATGGACCTGGCGGGTGGTGAATTGGATCACGTATCTCTACAGCATATTTTTGACGCTGCGCTCCAGGATGACCCTGTCGCTAATGAAGTCCTGCACGCCACCGCGGATTACCTGGCCATTGCCATTGCCAACCTCGCTTGTATCCTCAATCCGGAATTGGTTATCCTCGGTGGTGAGCTGTCTCCTTATGTGTCGTTGCTTATTCCATTGGTCGAAGCCCGCATCGAAGGCACCGTTCCGGCGCCACCCCGGCTGGCGCCTTCCGCCCTGGGAACGGAGGCACCCATATTTGGCGCCATAGCGCTTGTGCTACGATCAACCAGCCGCCTGGCGGATGTGCATCTGCCCTCTACCAAAGTCGAATGAGGGTATTAAAAAAGGCGTGGAGAGTTTCCCCCACGCCTCGATGATTCCGGTTGTGCTACGCCGGCAGCGCCTCCAGTTCCGTCTCTGGCGCCGTGTCTACCTCGCGGATTTGCGCTCCCAGTTCCTCGAATTTTTCTCGAATCTGGGCATAACCGCGTTTTATGTAGCGGATGCCGTCGATTTTTGAAACGCCATCGGCAATGCAGGCCGCAATCAAGTAGGTGAAACCTGCCCGCAGGTCGGGAATCGTAATATCCGCCGCTTTCAAGGGGGTAGGGCCTTTGATGACCGCACTATGGTAGAAATTTCGGTGAACGAAGCGGCAGGTTTTTCCTCCCAGGCATTGGCGGTAAAGCTCTACCTGGGCCCCCATACGTTTTAATTCATTGACATATCCAAATCGCTTTTCATAGACCGTCTCGTGTAAGACCGACAGCCCATCTGCTTGGGTCATCAGAATCAGGAAGGGTTGCTGCCAATCCGTCATGAACCCCGGATGCACATCTGTTTCCAAGGCCATGGGCTGCAGACTTTTGCCTGTATTGTAAAAGCGGATACCTTCGTGATTGACCTCAAAACCACCACCGGCCTGCCGCAGCTTATTCAGGAAGGTCATCATATTGATCTGCTGTGCCCCGGAGATGAAAACATCCCCACCGGTGAGGATGGCCGCAATCGCGAAGGAAGCCACTTCGATGCGATCGGTGAGTGTCCTGTGACGTAACCCGGTCAAATGGTCTACGCCCTCAATAATGATGGTGCGATCCACGTCGACCGAGATAATAGCACCCATCTTCTGCAAAACCACAATTAAATCGATGACTTCTGGCTCAATGGCGGCGTTATGGATGACTGTCGTCCCTTTGGCCATACTTGAGCTGAGCAGGACATTCTCCGTTGCCCCTACACTGGGAAACGGTAAATCGATTACCGTGCCATGCAACTCGCTGGCGCGCGCTACAAAGCGCGCTTCCTCTGTCTGCACTTCAGCTCCCAGGCGCGTCAATGCCTCGATATGGAAATCTACCGGCCGCGGGCCGATATTGCACCCACCCAGCATAGGTATGGCGGCCTCACCCGCCCGGTGCAACATAGGCCCCAATAGTAAGATGGGGACCCGATTTATACCTGAAAACGCCAAAGGCACCTCAGTAGCGGTCAATTGCGGGGTTTGGATACGGACCGTATTTTCATCTTCCCAGGTATACTGAGAACCCAAGGATTCGAGCATATCGAGCGTTACCTGGGTCTCTCCCATACGGGGCACATTTTCGAAAACACATTCTTCGCTGGTGAGGAGCGAAGCTACCAATTCCTTCGTAATGGCATTTTTGGCGCCGCTTGCCCGAATATGGCCGCGCAATGGAGCTCCACCTTCGATTTCATAGTAGGCCACGGTTATTTACCTCCTTAAAGCTGGGCGTTTTCTTCAGACCGAGGGTCTGGTTGATCGCAAATAGGTTTGTCATGCTGGGAAAGTAACTATTATTTTTCGTCGATAATCCGGTAATGCGCGACAAATTGCAGGGTCAAACCGATTGGCCCATTCTTGAATGCAGTGTAACACACGAATCTAATAGAGTCAACGTATTAATGAGACAAAGCATGACGCAGGTAGAATTCTAACGGAATCTTTTTGCAGATTTCTGCAGGATTGCCTGTGGCTTGACGGACAACCTCTCTCTGAGTAAACTTATGCCTTATAAGACTGTCGAGTGAATTGATAGAATGGTGCATTGCAGAGAACCTGGAAATTCCACCTCCTTTGCGCACCCAATTCCCGCAACAGTAATCACTTGTATATTGAGGAGGCTGATTTGCGCATCGCTAATCGTCTGGATAATGTTCCCCCGTATGTCTTCGCCGGTGTTGCCAAACGCATCGCCGCCAAGCAGGCGCAAGGCATTGAAGTTATCAATTTAGGTATAGGTAGCCCAGACCTGCCTGCTCCTGAGTGGATTGTAAATATTCTCCATGAGCAGGCCGATGTGCCTGCCAACCATCGCTACCCCAGTTATACGGGTATGCCACAATTCCGTAAGGCGGTAGCCACCTACTACGCCCGGCGTTTCGACGTGAAGCTCAATCCGGATACCGAGGTAATTCCACTGATTGGCTCGAAAGAAGGTCTTGCGAACTCAGCACTGGCCTATATAGATCCCGGCGACATTTCATTGGTGCCGGATCCAGGGTATCCTACCTATACGATGGGGACACACCTGGCGGGTGGTACCCCTTATCCTGTCCGTTTGCGCGAAGATCATAATTTTGAACCGGATCTCGATGCGATCCCAGCGCAGGTGCTCACCAAGGCGAAGGTTCTCTGGCTCAATTATCCCAATAATCCTACCGGCGCTACCGTGGATTTGGATTTTTACGAGAAGGCTGTTGCGTTCTGCCGCCAGCATGATCTGATATTGATTAGTGATAATCCTTATTGCGATCTGACCTTCGATGGATATGTGGCTCCCAGTGTGCTCCAGGTAGCCGGCGCTATGGATGTCGCCATCGAAATCAACTCTTTAAGCAAAACCTATAATATGGCCGGTTTCCGGATCGGTATGGCTGTCGGGAATGATGTAGCCATCGAAGCCCTGACCCGTGTTAAGAGCAACGTAGATACCGGGATCTTCAATCCAATCCAGTATGCCGGGGCGGCTGCTTTGCTGGGGGACCAATCCTGGCTTGCCGGGCGCAACCAGATTTATCAGAGCCGGCGGGATGTATTGGTGCA
>SHYO01000198.1 GCA_009692745.1 Chloroflexota bacterium | reverse complement strand
TCGGGCGCAGGACAGGTTTCGGATATAATGATGCTGGGCATGGTATTCCTCTTCTCCTTCTCACTTGGTTGTGGTTGGAGAAAGATACCATGCCTTTCCTTTTTATGTTACTCGCACCTGCTTCATTCAACCTTGCGCTGTAATACTAGAGAGACATAATCTACCTCAGCCATACCATGTGATACAGAGATGACCTCAGAATTCTTGGCTTGCAACAGAGAGGCGTGAATCATGGAAGCAATTTGATCAGCTAGATCTTCCAGCAGTTCCAATTCCTTATCGGTAAACCCCCGGTGACTACGGACGTTGCGGGTGACTATGTAGCACCCCAGCCACAATGAGGCCGCCAGGGCTAAAAGATCAATTCCGGTAGTAAGATAGGCGATAATCCCCATGAGTAACCTTCCTTCGCATGCGTATCAGTAGAGTTACAGTATTCTGCATGAGCGCAATTGTCCGTTTTGCTAACTTCGTCCTATAATGCCCAAACCCAACATTACTGGATCTTAACGTAATGTTGGGTTTGGCCTTCCAGCCTGCTTATTGAGGGGGGATACTACGAATCAGTGACTTCAGTAACCCAACAACAATAAGCCGAAGAAGATTCTGCCATACCATCGACTCAACCTCGGGCCTTTCCCGATCTGCCGGATCCGGCTGGAACATCCAGGCCTGTTTGGCAGCTTGTGCGATCTCCTTCTGCTGTTGACGGGCTAATTGCTCTTCAATAAACATCATATTTGGTAACAACTTGACCTCCTGGTCTCTTCCTCCACTCGCTTGATAGTTTCTCGCACAACAAGGGCCAAACACATAAACCGGAGTAAAACCAACCGGATAAACCATCACCCCCGATCCAGCCAGCCTTCCAGGTTAAGGGCGACTATCGGCCAAAATCACCAGGAAGGGTTGTAGCTGGTTAAAGTCCCCCTCAAAGCTCATGACGACATCGGCAAGTTCGTTGCTCGTGCCCCGGTAGATCTTATCACCGCGGCGGGTGAAGATTCGCATACACTCATCGTTCGTCTGGGAACCCCGGTAGAAATTGTCGCCCGCGAAAGAGTATAGGCTATCCGCAAAATTGGCGCTTTCCGGGGGCAATATGTGATCACCAACGAGCTTGAATATACGATGATCGTTGGTATGTGTCCGGCTGTTAAAGATCGTGTTCTCTTCCAGTGATAGAATTACTTTCGCCGGATCGTTGCTGCTCTTTCCTGCATAGACTTCATTATCCTTCAACACATAGAGCAGGTGATCTAGCTGGTTCACCTGGGTTCCATTGTAGATGCGCACATCGATTCCCCCAGGCGGGTCCGCAGCCGCCACCGGCAACGCACCCAAAGCCAATAAAATAACCACCAGGAATACTAAGCGTCCGAGCTGTTTCATCAATCCATCTCCCTTTTTCTGTTGAACCTCTAATGACCGGCCATCAGTAAACCAATTTCTGACTCTTGACCACGGATAATCATGCATAGGGTCCAGTCTTCATCTCCTTTCCACTTTTTTACTGTTCGTTTTGATTGTTACCCTATAAACGGAGGTAATGGCATTTTTCCAGCATCCATCCCCCCCAAAAATGAAAACCCCCGGCATTTCTGCCGGGGGCTCCTTTTATAGACTCCTCTGGGTAATTTAAACTGGGTTCTTAATTCCTCATACTCTTCACTACCTGCTCCACCTTAATTGCAACCTCACTATCAGGAGTGTTTCCAGCTTTTTCTTGAAACAAATCATTAATCGCCTGTTCTGTTGTCGCTAAAGGTCCTAATTCACTCAGTCTTGCCGCCGTCATACCGCTTGCTACCGCAGTGGAGAAGGATGTACCAAACCACCTGCACCAACCATCCGGGTTCTGGACTCCATTCGGAAAATCGTCGATATAGATGCCGAGAATGCCCGCGCCTACCTCTCCGCCGAGCGTTGTCAAGCCTTCAAAGGGAGGGGTATCAGCGATGTTGGAATAAGCGGCGGGGTTAATGGGATTCCCTGGCGTTGAAGGATTTTGAGCCATCGCCCCGACCCCCAGCACGGAATCAGCTGCCGCCGGATAGTGTGGTCCGGGCCGGGCAGCCTGCCCGGGTAAACCGTCATTTCCGGCGGCTGCGATTACCATTGATCCCCGTAAATACACAAAATCGCCGAGTAGCTTGCTTATTAACCCTTGCAGGTCAAACCAACTTATAAACTCACTTTCACCGACCAGGCTTAGGAGAAGCTCAATAGGCCATAAATTCGGTATACCCAACAACTCCAGGTACCCAATAGGGAAATCCAGCAGGAAGCTGGCATTAACCACCCATTTCCAGGTGGGGTTATTCAGCATCAACTCCACTAATCTCGAGAACCCATCCACCAGGCTTAGCAAATCGCCTACACATTTTTCATTTAAGATTTGAATCAGGTGCAGCTTCGCGCTCGGCGCGATCGCATGAATAATACCTGCACTGAAGAGACCGTGGCTGCTCATCTTGTGCGGCAAATTCTGAATCATATCATTACGAAGGCGCGCCTCCGTTTGGGCACTGTAAGGATAAACCTCAAGGATGTTCGCTGTACTGAGCAATTCCGAAACCAGAGGATTCCCTGGCCAAGATGTCAACGCCCTGGTCTTATCCGCATCAGAAAAAAGCGAATCCAGAATTGCGACATGTACATCCTTTCCTCTTAGATCTATATTAGTCGACAACCTCGGGACTAAGCCTGCTGGAAGATTGAAGAAATAAGGTTGTTCTACCATCGCCACACCATAGAACTCTGGCGGACCACCGGGTCCGCCGGTCGGAGGTCCCTCTGCGCTTCCGTTGCCCAGCCAGTTGAGCGATACAGCTTCCAAAGTTGGGATTTCCTTAATTCTTTCCGTCTTTTTAGTATCCAACAGATGCGCCATCCTGGCTAGAACTTGTTGATCAGCACCTTCAACATTGGCAGCAAAGATCGTAAATGGATCTTGAGGGCCACGGACCTTGGGTCGAATTCTACCGCCAGGTGTGTCAACCGGTTGCTTGTTCGATGGTATGCCTCGTGTTGAAAAACTATACTTCGGCATCCCGGTCTCGTATTTAACCATCACTCCTTTGATACTAAAGATATCCGGAAATTGATTGTTACTCCAATGGATCAAGTCTTGGATATAGTTCTCATCCAGAGTGTCGGCGCCCGGGTGGCGTACCAGATAGACTAATTGGTTTGGCTGGAAATATCGTACTTCGAACCGAGGATTGTTTTCCATCAGAAGCCCTCCTATGGGATATGGTCTCTATTCACTCACTATTTAATAAATCTGCACAGCCTCAACCTGAGCAGAGCTGACAGGTATTGGCTTCCCTATCGAGTCTTCCTGCCCATCCTGGCTGGGCGCACCAGGTGATAAAGGGTCGGCATTGCCCACCAATTGGAATGCACCCCAATACGCCGGGTGCAAGCCGGTATCCTCCCCCAGCATAGAGCACTGCGCCTCTCGCACCGCTGCTGCCTTCGTCCCACCCGATTGCAAAGTCCGGTACACTCTCTCCATAAAGCGGAAGGCCGAAGCATCGGCCACTTGCCACAGGCTCAGCAGCAAGGCGCCCGCCCCGGCATACAAAAAGCCCCGTCCCAAGCCGATCAGCTCATCGCGGGCGGCAATCTTCGCCCGCCCTGTCTCGCAGGCGCTGACGGTCACCAGCTCATAGCTTAAATCTAACTGCAGCAAGTCGTCGGTATAGAGCTGCCCGTCCGCCAATTGCACATAAGATAAGTCCGGCTGGTCGAGGCGGCACTCGCCGTGGGCCGCGATGTGCAAAATCTGGGTTGGCTGCCTCTCCAGCCTGGCGCGAGTACTTTCCTCTTCTGCATACATCGGCCCACCGAACATCCGCTGCACCATCTTCGCTTCCTGCAGGCTGTACGGCAAACTACCTTCCCAGGAATGGGCCAGTACCAACGCTCCGGGTTCGCGCCGTGGCCCGCGTCTCGGCGCCAGACCGGCGGCCGGTAAGATCACCACTTCATACCGTTCGACCAGATACCCGGCGCCATCGTGCAGCAAATGAAAGGGCAGGTAATGCAACAGGCCGTATGGCACAATCATCAACCGGCTGCGTCCAAACCGGCCGAGCGCCAGAGGTTCGATCAGCCCGGCATACAACTTTTGCAGGATGAGCCGAGCTGGGTGGGTGAGGTTCCGCGCCATTGGGCTCTGGGGCCCCCGGCTCAGGGCCGCCGTGAAATTTACCTGGAGTTTCCCCAACAACCGGTCGAGCCCATCAACGGTGAGAGGCAGCCGCTGCACCTTGACGCTATGCCCATCCAGACAGAAAGCCCACCATTGCCCTTCCTCATCGTGATAATACTCGATCAGCAGCGCCTCGGCGCCGGCCGTGCGCTGGATCTCCCCTAGCGCTGCGGTTAGATGCTGGCGCATGATCCTATCCTCCCCGCTGCGCAGATAAAGTTCCTCCACCAACCGGCGCATCTGCTGTTCCCGCACCTGCGTTTCGGCCAGGGCCTCGGCCGGAGATAGGGCGCCGCGCGCCTCTTCAAGATTAATCGGGTGCGCCAACCGGTAAAATCGCTGGTGCTCCACTCTTAAGCGGTTCAAGCTCTCGATCAATCCCCGGTTGCGCGCGTCATCCTGGGGCCAGCGTGAGGCTTCCCGGTTCTGGAGATAACCGAACAAAACCTGCGACTTCGCCCGTTCCAGCGCCTCGAAAGCTGCGGCGCTCTTCCCTTCCCGCAGCAATAACCCAATTAGCTTCTTTAAAGCTTCCTCCTTATCCTCCAGGAAATCCGATCTCAGCGTGATGGTCAGATCCGCCTGCACGCGGTCAATGGTGGCTGCCGCCGCCTGGTACCGGCGGGCAGCCCGAGTTAGATCCTGCTCCGCTTCCGCCGCCTTTCCCAGGAGCAGATGCGCCCCGTACCGTAGGGAGGGTACGTCCCGCTTCTGTGCGATATGGAGCGCTTCTCTCGCCGCCGAGGCGGCGGCCCTGGGGTTTTCCAGGCCCAAAAGCGCCTGGCCTTGCAGCAGCATAGCCGCGGCATATTTGGCCTGCTGCCCGCCGGCCGCATATTGGGCCGCCGCCTTCTTCCCGCTCTCATATGCTGTCGCCATCTGGCCTTGTTTCAGGGCCACCTGCCCCTGGCGCAGCCGGGTAGTCGCTACCCAGGCCGGGGCATCCAGCGCCAGGAAAATTTGTTCCGCCTCCCTCATCGCCATTTTAGCCCCAGCGAAATTGCCGCAACCTGCTTGCGCTAACGCCAGGTGCAACGAGATCTGCGCCAAACCATACATGTCCTTCGCCTGCCGGTAGGCGCCGGCCACTTCCTGCGCCAGCGCCAGCGCCTCTGTATAGCGGTTGAGATATAAATAGCACTCCACCACATCGTACTTTACATACATGGCCCGAAAAGGATATTTTCCCTTTAAGCTCTCAATCACCTCTTGCAATAGCTTCAAGGCATACCGGTAACGCCCCTGGATACTGGCAATGGCAGCCATATTGGCTTTTACCGTTTCGACGAGGAATGTTTTATCTGGCCTGGCAGCCAACTCCCGGGCGGCTTCATAATAAGCCAGCGCCTGGTGAAAATCACCGAGATAATCGTTAGCCAGTCCCATATTCGTATACAACAAAACGAGGTAATTCTGCCCCATTTCTCCTGACTGATGGGCGGTCGCCACACCATCGTAGTACAACTGCAGCGCTCGCTGGTGATCTCCCAGGTAATTATGCACCCATCCTTCCTGTAAATTAAGCCGGATCAACATTTCACTGTCACCGCAATCCGTGAAAATGGCCCGCGCCTGGGGCGCATTCGCCAGGACATCGGCTACCTGCCCTAACCTGAGCGCTACATCCAACCGGCTAATTTGCGTCCGCGCCCAACCGAAGTCATACTGACTCTCCTGAAACATTCGGCCTGCCTGTTCCAAGGAATCCCGCGCCTCCGTCCAGCGCCCCATAAGCCGGAAACCATTGCCAAGCGCCAGCAGCCCCAATGCGACCTGGGTCCGGTCCTCACGCCGTCGCCCGATATCCATAATCCTGTGCGCCAGTTTTAACGAATGCTGTGGATCGGTATACCAGTAGCGGTCGGCTTCCCGTTTGAGGCGGTTCACTACTTCTTCGGCAAAATCCTGTTCCAGCCGGATTTCCATTAATTCCGGCGGCACCTCGTCCTGCAGAAATTGCTCTACGGTGAGATTCATTAGTATTCCTCAGTCGCGCTATCCGGTCACACTACAAGCTCCATATTAGGCACAGTTATGGCTTTTCCCTTGGGTGAAATGATCAAGAGCTCAGCCGGTCCCGGGACAAGAGCACCCTCAAACTGAAAGGTTCCCAAATCGTCTATTGTCGCCCGTCTATTGTCGCCTGCCTGCCATAACTCCACATGGGCCCCTGTCCACATATCCAAATCCTGACTGGCGATTTGCCCCCCAATTGTAACGCGTCCCTCTGCTGCCATTTGCACATCCAGTACAATATGGAAATCCTCCACCTCAATGATAAGGGGTCTACGGCCGCTGCCACGAACCCCTACCATCCCCAAGGTAGGTCCTGTTACCAGGCGACCAGTGAGGACGTCCGCCAGATTATGCCAAAGACCCTTGAGGGTGTCTCCGATGGGTTTCTCTTCACGAGAGGGGAATTCCTGGCGGGAGGCGTCCCGCAGTTCCTTAAATTCAACAGCACAGTGGGGACACTCAACAATATGTTTGGCGATTTCCTGCGCGCGCGCATCAGACATCATACCAAGGAGATATTCTCCAAGATCAAGCGGCGCCGGACAGGTCACGCGATAAAAGCGACCAGCTAACTGCTTGCCCAAGGTATCTAACGCTTCCATCTTTTCACGACAGTATGGACAACGTTCTAAGTGATGAATGACCTGTTTATCGGTCGCACCATTCAGATAAGCAAGAATTTGTGCTTCATTAAGCTCCGGTGGGAAGATACAGTTCATTGAAACCTCGCTTTGCAAGCCGATTTAATCTCCTTCTTTGCAGTAAGGTGATTCTCGATCATATAAACGCAACCCCTTTCATTTTTACAGCATCTCAGCGAATCGAGTCTCGGAACTTGAGATTCCGGCGCAGACGGTCCAGGACATTCTGCCTGACACGATGAATCTCTGCCACATTACTAAAGCGATTAGGAAATTGCTTGTATATTTCTTGGGCTTTCATTCCATAGACGAAGATTGCCACGATCACCAGGCGTTCATTTTCATTGTGGAGTTGTTGTTCGACCAGGCGCCATAATTTTTCACGTTCTATGGCCTGAAGTGTGTGATCTTCAGGGGTATTACCGGAGTCTGTTCCACCCTGGTCTGGGTCCACCTCGTCCAGATATCCTAACTCCACCCATTTCCGAATACGCCTGTCATCCAGAATCACACTTTTGATGCAGATTCTCAGGTAGGCTAAGGCCGACTTGAGATCGGGCAGCCGGGCGAATTTTCCGGGCGTCAACGCGGTCCACATTTTGGCGAAGGCCAGGTTGACGAAGTCTTGCGCCTCCTGGCTGCTGAAGGGAAATAAAGGATCACGCTGGACCCATCGCACAGCCTGTAATTGGTATTGAGTGTAGATGCGATCCCAAGCGTGCTGATCCGCTTCGATAAATGCTCGCCGGAACATCTCAAAGCAAAATTGGGGGTCGTAGGGCTGCCCCCGGTAATACAGTTCCGTTTCGAGCGCACAATGCTGGGCGAGGTCTGTCAAAGCTAGTTTTCGAGAATTACCTGGAGGGGTATTATTGGGGTTCACTCTTCTAACCTGTCATATAGTTGATGACTGCCAAAACCACACAATGGTCTAGCCCAAATTGAATGCATAGGGCTTGGTCCGGAGTCGAGGAGATGCCCGTGAGGCTCCCTGGCTTGATGCCAGGCTGGCCTATGGTCGTCCAGGACCCACGATA
>SHYO01000197.1 GCA_009692745.1 Chloroflexota bacterium | reverse complement strand
GTGGCTTCACAATAGGCATATAATAGTTTTGCGCCGTGCCGGATAATCCCGCCGTGCTCCTGGGCCAATCCCGGTAGAAATCCGGGCACGTCCTCAAAGGTGACAATCGGAATGTTAAAGCAGTCGCAAAACCGCACGAACCGCGCCGCCTTATTGGACGAGTCGATATCCAGTACGCCTGCCAGCACGGCCGGCTCCTGTCCCACAATTCCCACGGCCTTGCCATTCAGCCGCGCGAAGCCAACGATCATATTAGGCGCGTAATGCTCATGAACCTCCAGGAAATTCCCATTATCTACTACAGTATGCACGATTTCCTTCATACTATAGGGCTTATTCGGTATATCGGGGATGATAGCATCCAGCGACTCATCCATGCGCAAGGGATCATCTGAGGGGGGCAATAGCGGGGCATCGTCCAAATTATTTTGCGGCAAGTAAGAAAGCAGGCTCTGAATTAGCAGCAGACAGGCCTCCTCGCTCGGCGCCATAAAATGTGCCACGCCACTTTTGCTGTTATGGACCATGGCCCCGCCCAACTCCTCGAAGGTCACATCCTCGTGGGTTACCGTCTTCACCACCTCCGGGCCGGTGACGAACATATGGCTGGTATCCTCGACCATCACCACAAAATCCGTCAGGGCCGGTGAGTATACAGCCCCACCTGCGCACGGCCCCATGATCGCCGATATTTGCGGGATGACCCCCGATGCCAGGGTATTGCGCAAAAAGATATCAGCGTATCCTCCCAAACTAACCACACCTTCCTGGATGCGTGCGCCTGCCCCGTCATTCAGACCGATAATGGGCGCTCCGTTCTTCATGGCCAGGTCCAGCAATTTGACGATTTTATCGGCGTGGGCTCTCCCCAAAGAACCGCCGATGACCGTAAAATCCTGGGAATAAACATAGACCAATCGTCCTGCGATGGTGCCATAGCCGGTAACCACACCATCGCCAAGGTAGTAGGAGTTGTTTCCCAGTGATTCCGGACTATGATGGGTGACGAAGGCGCCAATCTCTTGAAAGCTATTCTCATCGAGCAGCAGATCCAGGCGTTCGCGGGCGGTCAGCTTACCCCTCTCGTGTTGCCGGGCGATGCGTTCCTCCCCGCCGCCCATTTTAGCCTGTTGGCGTAACCTGCGGAGTTGCGTAATTTTGGGATTATTGGACATGAAGTGATTTTCCTGGTTATTGGTTGATCGGGTTGATCTACCGCCATTTTACCAAAATTATCTGCCTTTTACCAATATCATGCGGGCATCCTCGTTTAAGCAGATAAATTTGCATCTTCCCCGCCGGGTATTTTACAAATTGTCCGGCTGCACAACCTTTGTCGTTTCTTGATTTATCTGCTAAAATTCATTCTGTTCTCGCAAGGCAACCATCACCGTACCATACGTCTTGTCCAGCATCTCCGGAATCACCCGTACGTGGCCCGTGACGGTCATAAAATTAGTATCCCCGTTCCAACGTGGTACCAGGTGCATATGTACATGGTCGACTATGCCTGCTCCAGCCGCTCTGCCTATATTCATCCCCAAGTTGAAACCGGCGGGGTTCATGGTCTGGCGCAATACGCTTATCAGCTTCTGCACTATCTCCATCATTTCCCCTACTGTAGCGCTATCTAACTCTACTAGATTTCCGGTATGGGCGTATGGCGCTACCATGAAATGGCCGTTGGCATAGGGATAGAGGTTTAACAGCGCAAAGTTTGACTTGCCCCGTAGTACCACATAATTTTCCCGGTCTGCTTCGGATCGCGCCTTACTACAAAAAATACAGCCCTCTGGCTCGTTTATAGTACCCTTCAAATAGGGCATCCGCCAGGGTGCCCAGAGATCCTCCATAAAAAACTCCTCTCCACAGAAAAATCAAAATGCTCCTCGATTGTAGGTAAGGTCAACCGGCCTGTCAAGCCTTCAACTGGTGTGACTCCTCACATGAAGTTATAATGGTAACCAGGAAAATTTAGAACATTTGTGGTATAATGGGGCATGTCTGATCTAAATCCTGCCATTATCCAATCGATTAGCCAGTCCCTCGCCGGCCAGGGTATCGACCCGGAAATCCGATATTTTCCGGAAATCGGCTCGACGAATGACTACCTGAAGCACCTCGCCCGGCAAGGCGCCGGCCCCGGGCTGGTCGCCGTGGCAGATACACAAACCGCTGGCAAAGGGCGATTGGGTCGCACCTGGCTTGCTCCTCCCGGGACATGTTTGCTGCTGTCCGTATTGTTACGTCCCCAGGTCCCGCCGGAACAGACTGGCCAGGCTACGATGTGTTGTGCCCTGGCTGCTCGCGATGCCATCCGGAATATCACGGGGTTGGAGCCGCTATTGAAATGGCCTAACGATCTGCTCCTCCAGGGGCGCAAACTGGCCGGTATCCTGGCCGAATCCGACCTGTCTGGTGGGCGCCTGGAATTTCTGGTAGCCGGTATCGGTATCAATGTCAACCTGGATACCCGTGTTATTCCACAGATACAACACACTGCCACCAGCCTGATGATGGCCTTAAACGCCCCGGTAGATCGCGGCGCTCTGCTGGCCGCGTTCCTGCGATGCCTGGGGACCTATTATACCGCCTGGCTTAAGGGTCAATCCCCTTACCCCATCTGGCGCGCCGGTCTGTGGCCCTTGGGCCAAGAAGTGACCGCCAGCGCCGGTGACCGGCACTGGCACGGACGGGCGGTCGATGTCACACCGGCAGGTCACCTGTTATTGGCGCTGGCCGACGGCTCTACCCATGAATTGAGCGCCGGTGAGGTAACTTTGAGAAGAAATCATAAAAAACTAGAGGAAACGGATTAACTATGCACTCGGAAACCACAACACCAATCATTGCGGCTCTCTCCCGCGAGGTCAATATCCATCAATCTCAGGTGGCTCGCACCGTCGCTCTGTTGGATGATGGGAATACGATTCCCTTCATCGCCCGGTATCGCAAAGAGGTTACCGGTGCTTTAGACGAAGAACAACTGCGCACCATAGAAAGCCGCCTGGCTTACTTGCGCAATCTGCAAGAACGTAAAACTGTCGTTCTCAATACTATTGAGGAGCAGGGCAAGCTCACCCAAGAACTGGCAGCTCAGATTAGCGTTGCCGTAACCCTGCAGGAAGTGGAAGATCTTTATTTACCGTATAAACCCAAACGGCGCACCAGGGCGACCATTGCTCGTGAGCGCGGGTTAGAACCGCTAGCCCAGATGATCCTTTCCCAGGCGCGGCCGTCTCTCAGCCTCGACCGCATCGCGGCCGGTTATGTCGGTGCGGAGGTCCCCGATGTCGAGGCCGCCCTGGCTGGAGCGCGGGACATCGTGGCCGAGATTGTCGCGGAAGATGCCCGCGTGCGCCAGGGTGTCCGGCAGCTCACCCACGACCAGGGCTCTCTGTCAGTTTCTCTGGTGGCAGCGGAAAAGGATCCCCAGGGCAAATATCGCGATTACTATGATTTCAACGAACCTGTCAAGCGCATCCCGCCCCATCGCCTGCTGGCCCTCAACCGTGGCGAAAAGGAAGATGTCTTGCGAGTTTCTATAGCGTTGGGCGACTCTCAACTCATTGGAGCTATGCTCCCATATTATCCCACCAATTCCCTTTCGCCATTTGCGCCGCATCTGCAACTGGCCTCGCAGGATAGCGCCCAACGTTTACTCTTCCCATCCATCGAGCGCGAAGTACGCCACAGCCTCAGCGAGGTTGCCGGCGCCCACGCTATCCGCATTTTCACCGCCAATATGCGCAACCTGCTGATGCAACCCCCCTTGCGAGGCAAACGCATCATGGGTATCGACCCTGGTTTTCGCACCGGTTGCAAGATAGCTGTAGTGGATGGTACCGGAAAATTTAAAGGGGGCACGACTATCTATCCCCATGAGCCCCAAAAGCGCTGGCAGGAAGCTGTCAATCTGCTCTTAGAGCCTCTAAGATTGGGCGAAGTAGAGGTGATTGCCATTGGCAATGGCACCGCTTCCCGCGAAACCGAGCTCCTCGCGGCTGAAGTTTGTGGGCAGGTGCCGGGTTCTGGATATACCATCGTCAGCGAGGCCGGCGCTTCTGTCTACTCGGCGTCACCATTGGCCCGCAAAGAGTTTCCCAACCTGGATGTCTCCATGCGCGGCGCTATTTCTATTGCCCGCCGCTTGCAGGATCCCCTGGCAGAATTGGTCAAAATTGACCCTAAATCAATCGGTGTAGGTCTCTATCAACACGACGTTGATCAGAAAGATCTGGATGATTCCCTGACGGCTACCGTTGAGTCTGTCGTTAATCGCGTAGGGGTCGACTTGAATACCGCCTCGGCCGCCTTGCTCAGTTATATTGCCGGGCTTACCTCCCGTGTCGCCGAAGCCATCGTCGCTTACCGGGAGGAGCACGGCCCCTTCGCCACCCGCGCTGGTTTGTTGAAGGTGCCGGGTCTAGGCCCTAAAACCTTCCAGCAAGCTGCCGGCTTCTTGCGCATCCCCGGTGGCCAGGAGCCGATGGACAACACCGCCATTCACCCTGAATCTTATGCCGCTGCGCGTAAGTTAATGGATGTTATGGGACTCTTAGGGCGCGAAGGCAATATGCCGGGCCGATTGGTGGTGCTACGCTCCCAGCTTCAGACGAACAAGGACTGGCAGGAACTGGCCGAAACGTTGGAAGTTGGCATCCCTACCCTGCGCGATATGCTGGAAAACCTGGAGAGACCGGGGCGTGATCCCCGTGATGAGATTCCTCCCGTTATCCTGCGCCGCGATGTGCTGCGCATGGAGGATCTTTTGCCCGGCATGGTACTTCAGGGCACGGTGCGGAATGTGGTCGATTTCGGGGCCTTTGTCGATATCGGCGTCAAGCAGGATGGCCTGGTGCATGTTTCCGAGATGTCCGGCCAGTATGTACGCAACCCGCTGGAGGTTGTCGGTGTGGGGGACATAATCGAGGTGCGCGTGCTAAGCATTGACCCGAACCGGGGTCGCATCGCCCTTTCTATGCGCAAAACTCCGGTTTGAGCAGAAATCAGTAGGTGCGTGCAGTGTACTTCACTGCGCTTAACCGCACGCTTTCCCGATGGGCACGCACCTACGGGATTTAAACGGTTGTCAATTTCCTAACTGGCGTATCATCCCTGCTACAATGGCTGCCCGTTGGGCCAGGTGCGGAATCAGCAGGTGTTCGTGCACCGCGTGGGCCCCTTCCCCAACCGGGCCGGCGCCGTCCAGCGTCGCCGTTCCTACGGCCATAGTGAAATTTCCATCCGACCCGCCCCCGGTACCCATCTCGGCCAGCTCTACCCCGATTTCTGCCGCCAGGGTCTTCGCCTGCTGGTATAGTTGCACCACACCCTTAGTGCGTTCGAAGGGGGGACGGTTCAGCCCGCCGCTCACTTCCAGCTCGATGCCCTGCAGATGTGGCTGCAAATGGAGAATCAGGTTCGTCAGGCGCTCCCCCTCTTCCTTCGTCGCCACCCGCAGATCAATTTCGGCTCCAGCTTCCGCCGCCACCACGTTGCTGCGCGTGCCCCCGTGGGCCACGCCTACATTCACAGTCGTCCCTACCTGGTAATCTGTCAGGCTATGCAGATACATAATCTGGTGGGCCAATTCTTCCAGGGCACTGATGCCCTTTTCCGGTTCCACTCCGGCATGGGCTGCCCTTCCCCGGATCTTGAGCTGAAATGCCCCTAACCCCTTGCGCGAAGTCTTAATAGCTGCCAGGGGCATGGCTGCCGGTTCCAGCACGATAGCAGCTTTACTCTCCTTGGCCCGGTCTTCAATTAGCTCCCGCGAGTTCGGGCTGCCAATCTCTTCATCCGAGGTAATTAGAAACTCAATTGACATCGGCGGTTTCTGTCCCAGGGCTTGCAAGGCCTTGATGGCATAAATCCCCATCACCAGCCCACCCTTCATGTCGTATACCCCCGGTCCGTAGAGCCGGTCCCCTTCTTGCCGGACCGGCATCTTTGCCAGGGTCCCGCTGGCCCAGACAGTGTCAGCATGGCCGAGCAGCAGTACCTGGCCCGGACCACCGCCAAAACAGGCCACCAGGTTATCCCCGCTGTTCCCGGCCCTCAGCCGAGTCAGGCTTGCGCCCTGTCGCGCCAGAATGTTTGCCAACAGGTCAACACACCGGTTCACCGCCGCACCATCGCTTGAAGGCGATTCCACCGCCGCCAATTGGGTAATCATCTCCACCATCTCGTCGGTGCGTTCGTTTAAGTAAGCATAAAGTTGACGAATTGTGGACATGGAGCTCCTTGCTAAGTACAGCTAATGCTGAGAGTACTCAGCTCACCCTCCCTCGACCTCTCCCACCAACGCCGCTCTCTCCGTGAGGGTAGGTTTATCTGCTTGACTGCGAAACGCCTGAACATCAATTTGTTGCAGCAAGAAGAGCGAAATGAACAGAAATACAGCTTCTAGTCCGAAAACTACCAGGTATCCCGCCACCGCATTCTGAGATACTTGGGTAACCAAATCCCGGATCACCCCGCCCAATACAGATCCTGTCAGCCGCGCCAGGGCGTCTGCCATCCCCCAGGCCCCAATAAACAGGCCCACGCCGCTGATCGTAGTCATATCCAGCATCAGGGATAGATTGGCCACCGTGACAAGTCCGGTACCCAACCCCAATAAGATTACCCCGGAATAAAAGACCCCGCTGTTACGCATGGCTCCGCTGAGGGTAATAATCGCAAAACCCACCAGCGCTCCTACGGCTCCCCATGTTGCGACGCGCCGCTTCCCGAAGCGGCTTTCCAGCATCCCCGCCAAAAGCAGGGTAACTAGTACGCAAACTCCCCACACCGAAGTGATGCGCGTAGTAGCGTCCACCGGCATGCCAAAAGCTTCCCCAGCAAATGGCTCTAACAGCACATCCTGTCCCAGAATCGCCGCCAGCAGAATAATCAAATACCCGAAGAAGAGTTTAGCCTGCCGGTTGCCTAATATCGCCTGGGCCAGGACAGACCAGGAATACCGTGGCGCGATGGCCTCACCGGTCGGGACAAAGGGGGCCTCCAGCCGGATCAGCCCGATGATCCCGAGCGCCAATGCCACGCCGCAAACCCATTGAAAAGCTCGGATGAGGGCCTCAGGCGAATAAGGGTTGACCATCCTGCTGACGGCGATGGCGGTCACAATGACACTGGTAATCATGAGGAACCACATGATGGATATCGTGCGGGCTCGGCCTTTCTCTCCCGACAACTCCGATGCCAGCGATAGATAGGAAACGGTAGCAAAATTGAACCCCATGCCCCACGCTCCAAAGGCCAGCAATCCTAGCAGTATCCCCGGCCAACCGCTTTGCGCCATCAAAAATGCGGCCACGGGCGCCAGGGCAGCACCTCCTACACAGAGGAATAGCCCTAGCAAGATATATGGTGTGCGCCGCCGCCCCCACCACGGGTGGCGGTCCGCGTACGAGCCGATGGCTACCTGGATGGGAGAAAGGATGTATGGTAATGACACTAGAATGGCTACAATTGTGGCCGAAATACTCAACTCTTTAATCATGACCCGATTCAGCGTGCTGTTGATCGGTACCAGCGTCATGGCAATGGCTATATGGATCAGGCTCAACTGAAGGCGCTTAAAAATCATAATCTCCTTCTGTCCTTTGTCAGCTCGACGATATACAGTGGATGATGCGGATGTTAAACATCCGCTAGATGAAGTTATATCCATTTCCGGTCAAATCGGCAAATTGTCTGCAGCGTCGGCAATCAAAAAATCGATCCAGCCGCGCAATCCCTGTGCCGTAATTTATGCTCACTCTATATTAACCATTGGTGCTAGTTGAGAAAAAGGTAGTCATGAGATACCCTTATGGTGGCGAAACCAAAAAGGAGAAATCTCATGACTACAGACGACATTATCGTACACATTTTCTACCAGGTAGCGACTTCTTTGCCGGAGATGCCGCGC
>SHYO01000196.1 GCA_009692745.1 Chloroflexota bacterium | reverse complement strand
AATTCCATCACCAGGCTACGCAATTTGCGCTCTTGCCACAACTGCCGGAAATAGATGAAGAAGTAGGGTGTATATCCGGCCATTAGCTCGTCGCTCCCCTGGCCGTCAATCACCACCGTCACCTTCTGCGCTACCTCCCGCATTACACACCACTGGGCGTAGGGTCCGGTGCTCACCATCGGCTCTTCCTGGTGCCACACCAGTTGTTCCAGCTCTGTAAAGAATGCTTCCTTGGTAGGGTACACATAATTTGCCTCGGCGCCGCTGGCCTGGAGTACCGTTTGGATATACGCTTGCTCATCCAGCTTTTCCCCGGGGAAGACCGCCGAAAAAGTCTTGATGCGCTCCCCCAGAGATTCCCCTTCCGACACGCCTTTTTCCAACAATTGCGCCATAGTGCATACCACCGCCGAAGAATCCAACCCGCCACTCAGACAGGAACCCAACGGCACATCACTGATCAGCCGTCGCTGTACCGAGTCGCGGAAGAGCCCGGCAAACTCAGCCACTCCATTCTCGGCGGGACTCCCGGCCTGGGCAAGAGGACGCCTCCCGGTCACATCCTGAAATTCTAAGGGCGCTCTGCGACCCGGGGCCGGGTGCCCATTCTTACTCCCCCCCGCAGTCCCATTGGAGATCTTCGTGCTGCCAGGAGAATTCCCGTTTTGTGCTTGCAGCCTCTGGCTCCCCACGACCGTTTGCCCATCGGCACCCCGCCACCTGATGTCCCAGTAGCGCTCCGTCCGCAGACCCACACTATCTACTACCATCGTATGGGCCGGCAATAGCCGCCAGATACCCTTGAAGAACGTCTCTTCCCGGTGATCGTGGCGCCCGGTCAGCAGGTATTCCTGAATAACACCCTCGTCGGGTACCGCCTTCAACTCTGGCCATTCTAACAGGGGTTTGATCTCTGAGGCAAAAAGAAAAATTCCGTTGCGGTAGTGGTAATAGAGGGGTTTAATTCCAAAATGATCCCGCGCCAGGAACAACTGATCCAGTCGCATATCCAAAATTGCAAAGGCAAACATGCCATTTAGATATTTAACACAGTCCGTGCCATACTCTTCATAAGCATGGATGATGGCCTCCGTGTCTGTGTGGGTATAAAACCGGTGCCCGCGCTGCTCCAGGGCTGCTCTCAATTCCAGGAAATTATATATCTCGCCATTATATACAATCCAGAGTGTGCCATCCTCATTGTGGATCGGTTGGTGGCCCGTCTGCAGATCGATAATGCTCAGTCGTCGCATTCCCAGCGCCACCGGCGCCTGCCGGTCATCCTGGGGTGAGACATACCGGCCTTCATCGTCCGGCCCGCGGTGTACCAACAATGACAGCATCCGGTCCAACAGCAACGGATCATCAATGGCGCGATATCCACAAATTCCACACATCCGGTTCCCATCCTCCAGGGCCAGAAATCAGACGATTAGTCAGGCTAACCACCCCCGTATAAAAATTCATTATACACGACTAGCACCAAGATACAAAAACTGGCGAGAAATTTCCGTTTATTGCCAGTATCTCAACCCGGCTGCAACACCATCACATCCCCTGGGCCGGGCACAAACGCCAGCGGTCCCTGTGGAATCCGGCTCTCTACCTGAATATCCCCGCCATCCATGGCCTCCAGCAACATTTGAAAAGGCGCCTTTCCATCTACCCACTTCTCCACCATAATCATCCCATGCCCCGGCAAAACCGTAAATACCACCTGCCGCGGGTCAGCCGGATTACGTAGGGCCACCGACCGGGCAAACGCTCCTTTCACACCCTTCGCCTGCGCTTCTGTGGCGCACGAGACCAGATAGTGGAAATAGGCCGGATCTAACGGCACGTACTCCACCCTTGCCGGATTGTAGGCCGCTACCCCCCGGTGGCCGTGGAGCTTCGAGCGCACTACCGGCGCCTGGCTAAGGGCGTTGGCCCCATCCAAGGAAATCTGCGGCAGTTCACTATCCATCTCTATCATCTCCACCGCTTCTGATGATGGTAGCGCATTCCGCTTCCCTTCCACGTGCCGCACCAACGCGCCAATGCCGCCGGGCTGTAATCCCACGATCACCGCCAGGTCATCCTCGGTTATCTTACGTTTGTCCACCGGGTGGGCGCTCCCCGTGATCGTGGTAATCAGCGCGCCTAGATGGGGATCCCACGTGGCAAAGCAGCCTTCGCTATATTGGCTCGACACCGAATCCGCCACCGCCGGTACCTGTATCAAGTCTTCGATGCGAACCATCTCGGTGAAGAAATTCCGTAGCGCCAGTTCCCGGCTAGCCTCAGCCATCGCTTTGGGAGTGTCTAATGCTTCCCACTGGCTGCGGGCAATTTTCTCACCTACTACCGCGTGTTGGGTTACCTCATTGGTGCATAAAGAGGTAACAATCCTCAATACGATATCTTCGCAACAGTTCTCAAACCCCTCTGTGCTACCAGGTGGATCAACTTTGCTCTTGGGGAAGGCCCCTACCAGGTCAAAATGGTAGACCTCCAGCGGATGTTCTTCTCCGACCACCAATAACACCCGGATACTCTTCGTCTGGCTCTGCAACAGGCGCAGTAGAGCCAGGATGGGGCCGCCGCGCATCCCCTGCTCATATAGCACATGCCAGGCATGCGGCGCCAGTCCGGGAAAATCGACCTCCTGCGCTACTTTCTGAGGGTCAAGAGAAAGTAGTTCCGCCAAATAGGCCAGTTCCTGTTGTAACTGTTCCGAAGTCGCGTGGAGCATGGTATAAATAACGGGGGTACGGTTCAAACCGTACCGTTTGCGCGCCCCAAATATCGGGGCCTGGCGCCAGGGGACGGGCTCACCAAAAAGCGCGGTTGTGAGAATTACATCCGTCTCGGCGTCAGGTTGTGGCTGCACCCGGTGTCCCCAGGCTTGAAATTGCCGTACCATACCCGCTTTAGTTTCCTCCAGGATGGGTAGCGATGGGCCGGGCACCCATACTACCGAAACGGGGTGCAGCCAGGAGTGCAAAGGTTTGGTTGGTACTGCTCTGCTCAAAAAGGATTCCATTTTACTCCCAACCCTCCAGGCGAAACGTGCGCACGAACCAATCCCCCAGGTGCGGCGACAGGGTATTAAGATAAATCAATGCCAGCGCCAACCTGGGCACCACAACCTCCGGCTGTGGGTGAATGAGTGCTTTTACGATACTGTGCGCCACCTGTTGCGGTGGTATTTTTGCCGAAATCCAGGGCACCTTCAAATCGGCAATCATCGCGGTGTCAACCCGCCCGGGAAACACGGTAGTAACATGTACGCCTGCAGGTCGCAGTTCCTGGCGGGCCACGTCGGCGAACCCACTTAGCGCGAATTTAGCAGCTACGTACGGCGCATCCGGCGGGATGCCCTTTTTCCCGTCCATGGAAGTCACCAGCACAATATGGCCGCGTCGTTGGGCCAACATGGCCGGCAATACCGCGCGTATGACATGTAGCGCGCCGTAGAAATTGACCGCCATCGCCTGCTCTACATCCTCTACGGTCACCTGTGCCACCGGCCGGCGCACATATAACCCGGCATTTGCCACCAAAATATCTACCCGTTTCCAACGCTCTAATGTCTGGTTCACCAGATTCTGCACCTGTTCCGCCTCTGTCACGTCTGTTACCACCGGTAGAGCCTCGCGTCCTGCCAGGTGGACCTCAGCGGCTATGCGTTCTAAGTCCGGCGCCGTCCGGGCTGCTAAGGCTACGTGAGCCCCCTCGCGCGCCAGAGCCAGCACGGTGGCTTCCCCAATGCCGCGGGAAGCCCCGGTAACAATAGCTATTTTATCGCGCAATCGTTGCGCCCGCAATTTGGGGGGCTGTGGCTTAGGGGTTATCATATCACCTTCCTCACAAACTTCCGTTGAGATACAATTTCACCGTTGGCGTGGGCTGAGGGGCCTGTTGGCGGCCTATTGGCGGCCTGTTGGCTTGGTATATTGCAACCGTATTTTGCTAGAGAAAGATACTTTAGGCAAATCTGGTCACCTGCGGTTTAAGGAGGAGTAAGGCAATGAAATCCTGTGCCATTCATCTTGAACCGATGGCCCAAGCTTCCATCACACCGGATCCCGTCATCAACGCCAGTGACGTATTGTCAAGGTCTTTCTCTTTGCCCAGGACTTCGCACAACAACGGGCTCTAACCCCTATCCGTGCTTCCTGATACTGATATCAGCCAACATACCTATTTCCCTGTTCAGGGGTTGGAACCGGAATTCCGGCGCCCCCTTGGCAAGCTGCGCAAATCCGCTTCTCTACTACTGACTATTCTGGCAGTTGCGACCTGGAACATGGTGGATGAATGCCCGCTGCTCACCTGCAACGACTCCCACCACGCCGACGCCGTTGGCTCCAACCAGCAGCGGCCCTGCAACAACCTTTTCCTCTGGTAGAGTGACATCACCCCCGGCGAGGAGCAGACCCGCTGGGGCCATGTGTGGATCGGCTCTGCCACTTTAGCTGAATTTAGCGAAGCACTTCATACGTTTACTCTCCAAGGCAGGACAGGGAGCGGGGGAGCGGCACACTCCCTTGGAGTAGGGCAAAGCCAGCGTAGAATGGCCCCTCTTTTGACGTATCCAATCGTGCTATTTTGGAGTCTCTAATTTTGGAGTCTCTATACGTAGAGCCAGTACACAGACTTGACAAAAGCGCGTAATCGCCAGCGAAATTATGCCAATCAGGCAATCACAGTTTAGTGGAGTTAACATGCCCAAACTTCATCAAATCGCTCTCCTGCCTATTTTCCTTCTGCTTTCAATTGGGGTCAGTTGGGAAGTGCCAAACTCAATTCCTACCAACCTCTTTTTTGGTCCTATTGACGCTGTTATATATGACGGTGTCAATTTTGGCAATTTAGGATCCATTCTCTACATTTTGAACGACAATGATCTTTATGCTGGCCGCAATTTCAATGATCAATCACATGTCGTGTTCTCTCTGAAGGGAAATAGTATCTTTAGCGGTATCCTCCATACTGATGCCAATCGCCGGTATAAGGTTGAGGGCAACCACATTCTCCCTGCCGGAAGTAGTAATATCTCCGAATCAGTCTATAGCTACACGGAAAACGCATTCTATGCAGGTCCACAGATAACCGACAACAATAATAGGCTTTTCACCCGGCGTGGCAATTTCATCTTTAAAGGTACAAGCGCCGACCTTGACGAGGTAATCCTCAGCTTCGATGGAGATTTTGAGAAACTTCGCCCCTTTCTGCCGATCATTGTGGCGCAACGGCCATAATACAGATTTCGAATCCCGATCAAAATGGCGTAGAATTCGCAGTCTTGCACCGTACGTTTCGCACCGATGGGCAAGACCTCCATCACGCCCCACCCGGCCATCAGCGGCATTTGACATGCAGTATTGCGATGACCAAAGAACCAGACCCGATCACTATCAAGGAAAATTTAGAGGCTGTCAGGATCGACTATCCAGCCGCCTCCTAGATTCTGGTAAGCTTTCCAGTGGAATGGAAAGTAGTCCCGATACTGCGCCGCGGCGTCACGCCGCTCTATATTGCTGGCCTGCCTGCAAGTCAGGAGCGCCCCAGCCGGGACCATTTCCACGGGTTACAGGCGGAGGTGAACCTGGCGCTGACGCAGTATAGGATGTATAAGCTCCAGCCCTGGCCCATACCCAGTTTCCTAGTAGGCTTGAATCCAGAGGCCGGATCCGGGAAAGTGCTCAAAGCTAGAGATCTCAAAGTCCAGCTCAATCCGATAGGCCAGGGACAGGCATAGTTTGGCTCCACCTACGGCGTCATCTGGGAGTGCTACACCCACGAGAACCGTAAGCCAGAGAACTGGCAGGAGGAGCTGGCAGCGTTTTGGGGAGCTATTGAGGGGAACATTGGGGTGAGTAAGCGCCGATATGTGCCTCCATTCTGCTTCGTACCGATTCCCGTTCAGAACATACGGAAATAAACTGTCTTGAGAGATCGCCTATGTTAGCACGCCTAATACCCCCTATATTAAAAGCTGTTCTTGCGCTACTGGAGATAGCTTTTGCTCTGACCAGAGAAAAGCCTAATCCGCCCTTTCCTTACGATCAGAGTACAAGGACCATCACTTTACCAAAAACCCAGGAGCAAGAGATTCTGGGGCTGGCTACAACAGGGAAAAAAGCCGAGGCTGTGAAGAAGGTAACAAAGCTTACAGGGGCTGGATTGAGGGTATCCCAGGATATATTCGATCAACTGGGTGACCTGCAAAACCAGGAATTTTCCCACGGCTTGAATCCCGTAACCTCTCAACTGCCCAAAAGGGCATTGACAAATCCCAAAATATTGATATAATTGTACTAGTGACATTAGTACAATATGGCGCAGCTAAGTACTCTAAGCGCAAGGATGGCATATGGAGGTACGCATTGATCCGGAGAATCCGGCGCCGATATACGTGCAGATCGCGGATAGTATCAAACACCAGGTGGCAACCGGCCACCTGAAAGCAGGGGACCAACTGCCGACTGTGCGGCAACTGGCCCTGGACTTGCGCATCAATCCGAACACCGTCTCGCGGGCCTACACCGAATTGGACCACGAAGGCGTCATATCAACCCAGCAAGGACGGGGCACGTATGTCTCAGCGCGTCCAGATCAAGCCCAACTGGCCCGGTTGCACCTGGAGCGCTTGATGCATATGGTCGATGGCATGTTATTAAAGGCACTCAGTTTGGGATACAGCGCCGCCGAAATTCGCGAAGTCTTCGAAGAACGGTGGGCCAATTGGCGACATATCCAACATTCAAATGGTAACGAGGAGGGTCAAGATGGCAAAACTCGAAATATCCATGCTCAAGACAAAGAGGAACTATAAAGAAACAAATCCGGTGGCTGCTGCTCTGGCGACACTATTTCTCATCCTGGGTGTCTTTGCCAGCGCGCTAACCGGCCAGTTTGGCGACGGTCAGGTCCCTATCTGGATGCTGCTCTTGATGATACCGGCGCTCATCGTGCTGATGGCATTGAAGATCGCCAACCCCTGGGAGAAAGCCACCGTGCTGCGCCTGGGTAATTTTGACCGCCTGGCGGGGCCCGGCATGTTCTGGATTATCCCCATTGTGGAAGCCGTTTCTTCCTGGATCGATCACCGGGTGATAGTAACGCCCTTCAAGGCCGAGCGCACCCTCACCAGGGATACCGTACCGGTAGACGTAGACGCGGTGCTCTTCTGGGTGGTATGGGATGCCGAGAAGGCGGCGCTGGAGGTACAAAACTATACCGATGCCATCAGTTGGTCCGCCCAAACCGCGCTGCGGGACGTCATCGGCAAGATGATGTTGGCGGATATCCTGGTGGGGCGGGATGCCATCGATGCCGAATTGCAGAAGATCATCGATGCTCGCACTACTCCCTGGGGCGTCACCGTCCAATCGGTGGAAATCCGCGACATCATTATCCCCGCCGCCCTGGAAGATGCCATGAGCCGGCAGGCGCAGGCCGAACGGGAGCGCCAGGCGCGCGTTATCCTGGGCGAATCTGAAATGCAGATTGCCGCCAGCTTCGCCGAAGCTTCCCTGTCCTACGTCAACAACCCGACCGCGCTACATCTGCGGGCCATGAACATGCTTTTTGAAGGGCTGAAGGAGAAGGGCGCCCTGGTCATCGTGCCCTCTTCTGCCGTCGAATCCATGAACCAGGGCGGTCTGAGCGGTTTAACCGCCCTGGCCCAGAATTTCGAGCACAAGACCCCGGTCAACGGGAATCAGGTTTAAGATCATGGGGATTTTGTCACTGCTCTGTATCGTCCGTGTCCGTCTTTGATCTGGAGAGAGGTACGATGTTTACCATTTACTTTGGTTTGGGCATTGGCGTCTTATTAGTCCTTGCCGGAGCTGCTACCTATTACTTTGCGCCCCGCGTCGGGCCCAACCCCTTCTTTGGGGTACGCATCGGCTACGCCTATGCCAGTCGCGAGGTGTGGAATAAATCCAACCGCTTTGGCGGTCTGGCGCTGGCAGTCGCCGGTGTAGCGATCATGCTCTATAGCCTAGTTTCTGGTGCAAAAGGCACCGGTTGTTTAACAATTGACAAATGAAACGCCTTTTTGGTAAAAGTATGGTTGTCGAAGCAGCAACCACCGCGGAGGCACCTTCTATGTTACGCGAACGGTATCCCATTGACAAGTTGTTTGC
>SHYO01000015.1 GCA_009692745.1 Chloroflexota bacterium | reverse complement strand
ATCTTCCTGGGCAAACCATCCGCCACATTCCACCTTTAACCGGCTTGCAAACCCGCATCTTGGAGCTTTTGGGACTGTCGCCGGATGTTTACACCAAATTGGCCGAAAATTGAGAAATGTCATTTTTATTTCAGCGAATGGACAGTTATCATGGTACAGATGGAAACAATTGTATCCCTGGCCAAGCGCCGGGGTTTCATATTTCCCAGTAGTGAAATTTATGGGGGCATCGGCGGCTTTTGGGATTTTGGTCCCTTAGGTGTAGAGTTGAAGAATAACGTCAAGCGTGCTTGGTGGCGGGCAGTGGTGCAATTGCGGGATGATGTGGTGGGATTGGATTCTGCCATCGTAATGAATCCGCAGGTGTGGGAAGCATCGGGGCACGTCGCCGGTTTTACCGATCCGATGGTAGATTGCAAGCAGTGCAAACGGCGCTTTCGGGCCGATCAGATTGAGGGGGAGCGCTGCCCTGAATGTAGCGGCGAATTAACCGAGGCGCGCCAATTCAACTTAATGTTTAAGACCTTCGTCGGACCGGTAGAGGAAGCTGCCGCGCAAACTTATCTGCGTCCTGAGACGGCCCAAGGCATCTTTGTGAATTTTGCGGCGGTACAACAGAGCATGCGCCTGAAGCTCCCTTTCGGCATTGCTCAGATTGGCAAGGCTTTCCGTAATGAGATGACCCCAGGGCATTTCATCTTCCGCAGCCGCGAATTTGAGCAAATGGAGATGGAATATTTTGTCAGGCCCGGTATGGATGAGGATTGGCACCGTCACTGGTTGGACGTCCGCATGGGATGGTATCGGACTTTGGGCTTGTCCCAGGAGCGCATCCGCTTGCGCCAACAGGAGCCGGGTGAATTGGCGCACTATGCCAAAGATACGTTCGATATCGAATACCTATTCCCACAAGGTTGGGCGGAGTTAGAGGGCATTGCCAACCGGCGGGATTTCGACTTACGCCAGCACAGCCAGTTCAGCGGAAAGGATCTTTCCTATTTTGACGAGGAAACGCAGCAGCATATATTACCCTATGTCATTGAACCTTCCGCGGGAGCTGACCGTGCCACCCTGGCCTTCTTGCTGGATGCCTATACCGAGGAAGTGGTACGCAAAGAGAAACGGGTGGTTTTGAAACTACACCGGGATCTGGCACCTATCAAAGCCGCTATACTACCCCTTTTGCGTAATCGCCCGGAATTGGTGGACATGGCGCGCCATCTAGCTGTTATCCTGCGTCGCAGGTTTATGGTGATGTATGACGATACAGCCAGTATCGGGCGCCTTTACCGCCGTCAAGACGAGATTGGCACACCTTTTTGCATCACGGTGGATGTGGATTCTCTGGCAGATCAACAGGTTACTATCCGCGACCGTGATTCCATGGAACAGGTGCGCATACCGGTGGCTGAAGTGCCGGATTGGTTGGGGGGGAAATTGATTCCGGCACCGTTCCAAATTTGAGTTACGAAATGGAAAAGCCCGGCAGATTACATTTGTCGGGCTTTGGTCCCTGGTTTATATCCTCTCATTGATCAAGAAACGCCTTGGTCAGCCATCGCCTTGGCGAACTGGTGTTCATAGAGGTCGTGGTATATCCCCCCCTGCGCCAATAATTGCCCGTGGCTACCCCGTTCCACGATGCGTCCCTGGAGCATCACACAGATCATATCAGCATTCCGTATGGTGCTTAGACGATGGGCGATCATCACAGCCGTACGTCCCGATAGCAGCCGGTTTAAAGCCTTCTGAATCAGCACTTCAGTCATAGTATCTACGCTGGCGGTAGCCTCATCGAGGATAATGATCCGTGGGTCCATGAGGGCGGCTCTGGCGATACAAATCAACTGCCGTTGCCCATTGGACAGATTGACGCCTCCCTCCAAGATTTGGGTATTATAGCCGTCGGGGGTTTCTATGATAAATTCGTGACAATTGGCAAGACGGGCGGCTTCCTCTACAGCACTATCCGGAGCGGCGGGATGGCCGAAGCGAATGTTATCGGCAATAGTACCGGTGAAAAGGAAGGGGTCCTGGGGCACCAGGCCCATCTGGCGCCGCAGAGATTGTTGTTTGATAGTTCGGACATCAATGCCATCGATGAGGACCTGACCCTCAGTCACGTCGTAGAAACGAGCCAGGAGATTGGCAATAGAGCTTTTTCCGGCGCCTGTCTGTCCTACTAAAGCTACGGTTTGCCCCTTTTGAATGGTCAGGTCGATCTCATGTAGCACTTTGACATTGTTCCGGTAGGCGAAAGATACATGCTGGAATTCTACGTGACCCTGGATCGGGGGCATCTCCACCGCATCAGGCCGATCTTCGACTTCAGGATAAGTATCCAATAGTTCCAAGACGCGTTCTCCGCCGGCCATAGCAGTTTGCATTGTGGTATAGAGTTGGCTCAGCTCCTGGATAGGCTGGAAAAAGCGGGTGACATAAGCTAAGAAGGCGACGACTACACCCAAGGTCAAGGTCAGGTTCGCCACCAGGCTGCCGCCGATCCACAATACGATGCAGGTAGCCACCATACCAAGAAATTCTACGGCTGGCAGGAATAGAAACGACAGGGTCATCGCATCAATATTTACGTCTCGATTTTCCCGGTTCACTTTTTCAAACCGTTTTTCCGTCAACTCTTCCTGCGAAAATGCCTGGATCACGCGCATCCCAGAGATACTCTCGGCCAGGTTCCCGACCAAGGCCGCAATCTTGGCACGGGTTTGTCGAAAGGCATACCTGGCTTTCCGGTTGTAGAGCAACGTCAAAATCACCATGATGGGGATGACGCTGAAGGTCAGGAGGGCCAGGAGAGGGCTCATGGAGAGCATGACGATGATAATGCCTACCAGGAGCAAAGTATCGCCCAACAGCGTGACCAGACCCTGGGACATCAGGTCATTGATCACACCCACATCATTGATGACCCGTGAAACAGTTACACCCGTAATATGGGTATCATGGAAACCCAGGGGTAGCACCTGCAAATGGCGGAAGAGTTGGTCGCGCAGTGTGGCCAACACCCGCTGGCCAACTAAGGAAAGCATATATTGTTGTCCGGCGGTGGCACCATACAGTATCACGAAGGCAGCCGTTAGTAAAATAGCGATCTGATTCAGTCCCTGACTATCCTTTTGGGTAATATATTGGTCGATCGCGATCTTGGTAAGATAAGGGATGGCCAGGTTAAGCCCGGTGCCTACGAGCATCAAGAGCATTGCTAATATCATGCGGTGGCGGTGCGGACGCAGATATGCTAGCATCCGGCTGAGCACGCGCTGATCGAATACCTGCCCTCGCTTCTGATCCATTTCATTGTGAGTAACAGCAGATGCAGCCATGGGTTATGATCTCCCAGACCCGGTCAGGTGGAGAGTGGCTCTGTCGCTGTCCTCCTCCGGCCGCAGTTGGTACCGGTAAATCTCGGCATAGGTGGGATTAGACTTCATGAGTTCATCATGCATACCTCTGGCGACGATCCGCCCTTTTTCCATTATCAGGATCAAGTCGGCGTTGCGTACAGTACTGAGGCGTTGCGCTACCACAAAGGATGTTGGTCGGGTGGAATTGGGTCCGCCGTGCATTAGCCTTTCCAGAGCCAGTTGGATCAAGTGCTCGGTTTCCGTATCCACCGCCGAGGTGGCGTCGTCCAGGATCAGGATACGGGGATTTTTGAGGATGGTACGGGCGATAGCGACACGCTGTTTTTGCCCACCGGAAAGGGTGACACCCCGTTCACCGACCAAGGTATCATAACCCAGGGGCATTGTCTCGATGAAGGCATGGGCCTGGGCGGCTTTGGCGGCCTCAATGATTTCTTCCTCAGTCGCATTAGAGCGGCCGAAGGCAATATTCTCGCGAATCGTAGTGGCGAAGAGGTTGGTTTCTTGCAACACAATGCCGATCTGAGCGCGCAAAGATTCGATGGTCACATCCCGTATCTCGTGCCCATCGATCAGGATCCGGCCTTCGCTGATGTCATAAAAGCGTGGGATCAGGTTGATAATCGAGGATTTTCCCGAGCCTGTGGTTCCTAATAGAGCGACAACCATTCCCGGTTTGGCTTCAAAATCGATATCTTTTAATATATTCAGGCGCCGGCGGCTGGGCTGGAAATGATCATCTCCAGAGCCGATATAGATCATACGGTCAGGTGTAGCTCCATTTGCCCGTTCTTTCACCCGTAGTCGACTCTTTTCGGTATTATAGAGATCGTCGCGAATGGCTTCGGTAACATAGCCGAAGGAGACATGCTCGAAGCGGACATGGCCCTGAACCGGCGGCAGCGGAATGGCATCCGGCGCGTTCTGTACCTCAGATTGAGCATCCAGAATATCGAAGAGCCGCTCGGCAGAGGCAGAGGCCTGGGAAATGGCCGGGATGATCACGCCAATCTGGCGCACCGGCGCGATAAGCTGAGCCACGTAGGTGGTGAAGGCCACCAATTCGCCCAACGTGAGTTGATTGTTGATCACCAGTTGGCCGCCGTACCAGATGATAATAACGGTGCTGATATTTGAAATCAGGCTCATAAGGGGCACGTTCACGGCCTGAATCCGGACTGATGTGGACGAGAGATCGTACCAGGTTTGATTTTCCTTATTGAACCGTTCGATCTCCATGTTCTCCTGGGCAAAGGATTTCACCGCCCGGGAGCCACGTAGGTTTTGTTCCAACCGGGTGGTCAAGACGGCCATCTGTTGCTGGATAGCCATGGAGATCGGACGGAAGTGGCGGCTAAAGTGGTAGCCCCGGTGAATGAGGAAGGGCATGGTAACCAATGCCAGCAGCGCCAGGCGGGGATTAATCCAAAACATGGCGGTACCGGTGCCGATCAGCAATATAAAACCATCTATCAGGCGCAATACAGACCGTCCCGTGAGGAAACGGATGCGTTCTACATCCTGTACGGTCCGAGAAAGGAGCTGGCCGGTTTCGGTGCGGTCGTGGTAAGAGAAGGAGAGGTGGGTAATCTTGCGGAAGATCTCATTGCGCATGTCATAGGCAACTCCCTGGGAGGCCATTTCTATCCATCTCCCCTGGAGGAAGATGAAGATACCTCTCACGAGCGTCAGGCCAAGGAGTTGTAGTACTGCCACGCCAAGGAACGCCGTGTTTTGCCCGTGAATTCCCTGGTCCACCGATGCGCCGATAACTTGCGGGATGATTAGGACAAGTATATCAATGCCCAACATCAACAAATAAGAGCCAAGGGTAATACCCAAATAGGGGCGGAGGTACTTGAAGCAGCGCCACAAGATTGCTCTTCCCCCGGGGGGACTAAAAGGTATTGGGTCTGTGCTTTCGCTGTTTGACAAGGTTTATCTCCAATAGAACAGAGCGCGGTTTGGCCATGTTCTTTGTAGATTCTTTTTCCAAACGAAAACCAGGGCTAGGAGATCCGGCAAGGAAATGCACTCTGCCAAACCGCGCTCCGGTCCAGGTCGCTTGGTCTTGCATGCATATTTAACAAATAATATGGTTCAAAGTAGTCAAGAATATAGGCTACTACGAGTTAAAACCTGACATTAGGTAACCTTACAGGAATTGCAGTGGTTTGTCAAGGTAAGATTCGCCTATATTAGCGATAAAAAGTATCGAATTTATCTTTCAATCAAGAACCGGACTACCGTGCCAGCAGCGATGGCCACTGCCAGGGCGAAAAAACCAGCGAACCAGAGATCGCGTCGCTTCAGGTTGATGTGGCGCCGGTTTGCAATCAGGTATCCTGCCATCATCAATGGCAAGGCAGGTACGGCAGTAGCAGACAAGATGCTTACCAGGGCGCTACCAACCAGTCCTAGAAAAAGACCCCAAAAAGAATTGGTGTAATTGAAATTGAAACGCTGCGCGGAGAGTAGGCAGGCCGTCCAGACGGCATAATCGGCCATGCCCGTCACCGGCTGGATCACCCGGCTGCCGAAGATGGGATACTGCACCGTCATGAGATTGAGCCCGACGCCCCCCTTGGCAACCAACACCCCTGTCGGACCCAGGTACACCGAGTAGATATCTACTAGAATGTAGAGGACACAGATGAGGAATAATATATCCGGGTCAAAGAAGAGATATGTGGCCATTAGTAAACCCAAGCTACAGGCCAGGAGGATCACCAGCAGGGTCGAAATCCAGGGTACGGGAAGGATGGCGACGAAGAGGTAGTTTATCACTGCCATAAACACCATGACAGGCAGCACTATCAGAGCTGTTCTAGATGAGGGGATTTGGCCGGCGGGACCTCCTGTTGGTAAAAATTTCACCTGGTAGATCCAGATGCCACTGGTGCTGACCAGAAGTAAAGCTGTGATAAGCAACCCCCAGGGTTCAGGGGGAAGCGACAGGCGGGGAGCCAACCAGGTGGCAAGCGAAAATACCACTATAAATCCGATACCGGCCAGGATAAACCTCAACCAGCCAGATATCTTTTGGAATCCTGCGAAAGAGATAGGTGCAGATCTCATCTGAGGCTATCGCCTTTATAGGTTTGTTCCAGGGTTGTCAATATGTCGGGTAAGTGCAGGATATCGGGAATGACGTACTGAAATTCCTGCGCTTCTTGGGGCAGGGGACCGACCAAGACAGGGATCATACCCATCATTTTGGCGGTCCGTACATTGGGCGGTGAATCGTCGGCTACCAGACATGCTGCTGCCGTACACTGTAGAACTTGGAGCACCAGCTCATAGGCATAAGGATCGGGCTTGCTGCGGTATTCGAAAGAGATTACATCAAAAATATTGTCGAAATATTCGGTGATGTCCAGGGCATTTAAGACGCGGACTACGTAGTCGGTGTAAGCATTGGTAAATATATGTTTGTGCATCGGTAGGGTTTCTAGCATCTGGCGCAGAGCCGGGCTAGGCTTTAACAGTTTTTCCACGGGCACATCATGGACATAACGTAGGAAGTACGGTGTGTCGATTTCGCATTCAGCTTGTAGTCCGCGTAAGCTCGTGCCATATTCGCGGTTGAAACGGCGCCGCACCTGATCTACTTCGGCTTCAGCAATGCCGACTTCTTGAATCATGAAACTCCGTATTCGGTCGCGGATTGCATGCATAACACCCGTATCCGGTGTGTAGAGAGTTTCGTCAAGATCTAGTAATAGGTGTTGAATCATCCGTTTCTCCTATGGCACAAAATTAGAAATCTGGTCTCTCCATACCTGTGTCAGGAGAGAAAACGGGTTTCGCTACTTCAGCAGGTACCAGATTCCCGCGGGGCGGCACAGCTTGTTCCGTGCGGGATGCCAAAAAGATGCCGGCCAGGATCAGGCCACCGCCGAGGAGTTTAGCGGCTGTGGGCGTCTCGTTGAGTATGAGGAAAGCCAGCATACTGGAGCCGATCGGCTCACCCAACACCGTCACAGCGACGAAGGTCGCCGACAGATAGCGTAGCGCGTAATTAAAGGAGGAATGGCCGATCAGTTGGGGCACGATCCCGAGCAGGATCAACCAGAGATATGTTGTTGGGCTGAAGCTTGAGAGGCGCTGTCCGGTAATCAGACAAAACGATATCAGCAGGATAGCCGAGGTACCATATACCAGGGTAATGTAAGGTATTAAAGAGAGCTTGCTGCGCAAGTGGCGACCAATTAAGAAGTATCCTGCCGCCGCCAGGGCTCCCAGTAGCGCCAGGATATCCCCTAGCCACTCGTTCGCTCCGATACCTATATCCCCGAATCCCACGATTGCACCACCAACAAGGGCCAATATCAAACCAGTCAAGGTGGGGCGCGCCGGCACTTCGCGAAAGATCAGGAGGGTTGCTAGAGTCACCCAAAACGGGTGGGTGGATACCAGGACTACCGAGCTGGCGATACTGGTATAGGCCAGGGAAGTAATCCAGGTTGCAAAATGGATAGCCAGGAAGAGGCCCGATAAAACGGCCAGGAGCATATCGCGACGCGTTAAGGCCTGTAGTGCGGCCCGGTAATTTATGAAGCAGATAGGTAGCAGCACCAGGCTGGCAATGGTAAGGCGATAGGCGGCAATTACCAGAGAGTTAGCTTCCTGTTGGGCCATCCGGATTAAGATGGAGGCTGATGAGACTGCCAGAATACCGATAAAAATGATTACCAGGAGCGACCGCCTGGAGGGTTCGTTTTTCAATAAGGATCCTCAGATTTGTAGTTCTAAGCATGTCTGAAGGCTTTTTGCTGCACAAAGTATTGATTTTAGCCAGACGACTTCATAAGTCAAGCAGCGAGAGGGTGGCGCTGAGCGAGGGATTGCTGCAGAGTACGGCATTGCGAGAGCTAAAAAGTATGGATATAGTATAGGTATGTTCCGGTGTACTAATATTATCGGCAAGATCGTCTATAATTATAAGAGGTATTTTTGCTTGACTTAGAGATCAATGCGGGATAATATTAACCTCTTAGAATTCCCTTGGTACTTTTAAAAGTACTCAACTAAGCGCCAGACCAATCTTAATAAAGATCTAATTTCATTTATACTAAAGTTGGAAAAAAGTACCATGTGGGTATTGCACCCGACGAGCTGATTTCAAGAGAATATCTATGATATTGACTGTTGCTATTGTGACATATAATAGAGAATCATTTATCGATGGGTGTTTACAGACGGTGTACGGTAATTTGGGGTTCCTTGAGGACTCTGAAGTTGAGGTTATCGTAGTCGATAACGGATCTACAGATAACACCTTGGGGTTGCTTGCAAAAAAATTTCCGGCGGTAAGGGTGATAGCGCTGCAATCGAATATGGGGTTGACAAAGGGTGTTAATACCGCCCTGCAATATGCTCGCGGCGATTTCTTCCTTTTGTTGGATAGCGACACTGAGTTGGATGCGGATGTGATCCGGTGCTTGCTGGATTTTATGAAGAGTCATCCGCGGGCCGGTGTTGTGGGACCCAAGTTGGTATATGCTGACGGGACCGAGCAAGGGGCTTCAAAAGCCTTTCCCACTCCTGCGGCAGCCTTTTTCGGTCGCAAGAGCCTTCTGACGCGTGTTTTCCCCCAAAATCCTTTTTCCCGGCGGTATTTAATTAGCAAATATATTTCTGCCACCGGACCATATCCCGTTGATAGTACCTCTGCTGCGTGTATGCTGGTGCGCCAGACAGCTATTGCCCAAACCGGCGGGATGGATCAGGATTTCTTCATGTATTGGGGCGATGTAGATTGGTGCCGGGTGATGAAGGAGCATGGCTGGGAGATATATGTCGTGCCGTCTGCCCGGGTGGTACATTTTGAGTCTCAAACGATTATGAAACAGCGCCCCCAGGCGATTATAGGCTTCCATCAAGGGGTCTACCAATATTATTGTAAGCATCATGCCAAGAGCCGATGGCATCCAATGCGGTATGCTGCTCTGGCGGGGTTGACATTGCGTACAGGTGTATTGCTGGCGCACAATGCTATTCGTTCGAACCCCAGGAAAGCCGGGTCACGTACATCCTCGCAAAGCCGGGAAGGATAGCATGGAAACTGAGCAGCAGGTGATTACCATCGTTCCCCCTATGGTGAAACACCTGGAGCAGGTGTGGCGTTGCCCCGTTTGCCGATCAGACTTAAAACTGGCAGGCGAGGAATTGCAGTGCCGCCGTTGTAGCCGCCGCTATCCTTTCGATGCGAATTTTCCTGTTCTGTTGGCCGATCTTGAGGATCGTTTCGACGATGAATCCGAGCCAGAACGGGACTTGCACGAAGAGCGGGTTTCGGCCTTCACCATGGAGCACTATACGTTGCCCTTGATTACCCGGCTTTTTCCCGGCTCGAGGGCCTTGCCTTTGCGCATTCTTTCAGATGGGTGTGGTGTAGGTGTAGATGTAGAGATGTTTACCGCGGCTGGACACAATGCCTATGGCATCGATTGTGGCAACCGGACCTGGATCTGGCAGCGGCGCTCCTGCCCTGACCGGTTGGCGATTGCCAACGGCAAACGGCTGCCTTTTCCCGATGAGTTTTTTGATTTCGTCTATGCCGGTTGTGTAATTCCGCATGTAGGGACCGTGGGGGATTCGGCGGAGGTGGCTCTGGACTATAATGCGCAGCGTTTAGCATTTGTCCAGGAAATGGTGCGTGTTACCAGGCCAGGCGGCTATATCCTCCATGCCACTGCTAATAAATTATGTCCGGTAGACCCTTTCCATATAGCCGGCCCATTGCCCTGGGTGAGGTTACATTCGCCGCGTGAACCATTTCTACTTTCCTATGCCGATCACCAGGATTTATTTATCCGCCAGGCCGGTTGTAAGGCGACAGAATTGTTACCCATGGCAGGATATTGGGGTTTTCTTAAGAAATCTAATAGCGTTGCAGGCCGGTTAGCAGCACAAATGATGGGTCTGCATTTTAATCTCCTATCTGCTTCCTGGCTTTCACTATTCCGCTCATCGCCACTAAATCCCTGGCTTATTGTGCTAATCAGACGATGAAACTCACATCGCGAAGTATCGTCTATTCTTCGCTGAGTATGCTCAGCTTGCCAACGTGTCATGGATCAGGAGGTGTTCTTTGGAGCCTGCAGTTTCAGAGGAAACGATATCAATAATGTATAAAAATCATTTGTCTAACAAAAACGAGGTACAAACTATGGCTTTGCCCCCCCAAGTTGATCCGGCTGCCAGGGGAGCTGGCCACACTTCCGGCGAGAATCTCTCTCTGACCAACAGCCTGTGGGAGCTTTGGGACCGGATCCTGGCAATTGTTGGGATCATATTAGCCGCCCCTGTGATGCTTGTCCTGGCTATATTGATTAAGCTTGACTCCCCGGGACCAGTGCTCTTCCGCCAAACTCGGGTTGGCAAAAATATGAAACCCTTTACATTTTATAAATTCCGCACCATGTATGTGGATGCACGCCAACGTTGGCCTGAGCTATACACGTATAAGTATACTGATGAAGAGATCAACAATATGTATTTTAAGTTGATAGAGGATCCCCGCATAACGCGGATGGGTAGTTGGATGCGGCGTTCCAGCCTGGATGAATTGCCCAATTTCATCAATGTACTAAAAGGTGAAATGGCGATTGTAGGACCGCGCCCTGATCTGCCGCAGATGTTGCGCTATTACGAACCCTGGCAACTGCGCAAATTCCAGGTTAAGCCCGGTATCACCGGCCTGGCCCAGGCCAATGGGCGAGCGATCTTGAAATTTCAGCAGACTTTGGCCTATGATGTAGAATATGTGGAATGCCGCAGCTTTCTGCTGGATCTGCAAATTGTTCTTAAGACAGTAATTATTACATTTAAGCGAGTTGGGGCATATTAGGCATGCGGGTAGGTATAGATCTGACCTATATTGGCAAAGGTCATGGAGGCGGTGAGACCTATCTGGTGAACTTGGTGCGCTACCTGTCTCGCCTGGACCAACACAATTCATACGACCTCTATATTAGCTGTGCTGAAGACCAGGCGATTTTGGGGCCTTTGGCGCCAAATTACCGGTTTTATGTGTTACGCCCGGCTAACTCCTGGGTCCGCATACCAATCGGATTACCCATGCAGATGTTACGAAATCCGGTAGATGTGTTGCACGCTATACATGTCGGCCCCCCCTGGTCGCCCAATCCTTACGCATTGATGTGGTACGATTTGTCTTATCTGGCCTATCCCGCATCTTTGCCATTACTGATGCGGATACGGCTAAAATACATGATACCATTCTCGGCGCGCCGGGCGGGCAAGATTTTAACGCTTTCGTATGCTATGAAGCGGGAGATTGTCGCTACATACGGGCTGCCCGAATCGCGTATCCTGGTGACGCAACCAGGAGTGGATTTCAGTCTTTTCCATCCTATGGATCCAGCCGCAGCTCGCGCTGAGCTGAGCCAGCGGTATCGACTGCCGCAGCGTTTTATGTTGTGCGTGGGTAGCCTTGAGCCACGAAAAAATATATACCGGCTGCTGGATGCCCTGGTGATGCTAAAATCCAAGGGTAGGTTGGATATTTCCCTGGTGATGGTGGGACGGGCTAAATACCGGGGCGTAACCTTCCTGGATGAGATTAAAGTACGCCACCTGGAAGACCAGGTCGTCCTGACAAATTTTGTGCCTACGGCCGATTTGCCGCTCTTTTATAATGCGGCCGAGTTGGCAGTCTATCCTTCTTTATACGAAGGCTTCGGCTTGCCGGCGGCGGAGGCATTGGCTTGTGGCACACCTCTAGTTGCTTCTGCGGCAAGTGCCATTCCCGAGGTTGTGGCAGATAGCGCACTGCTGGTGAATGCCTTAGATACGGCTGAAATCGCGGCCGCTCTGGATCGGCTGATGCACGATCGGGAGCTACAATCGCGCTACCGGCAGAGTGGTCCGGTGCAGGCGGCCCGATTTTCTTGGGAAGAAACAGCTCGATTAACTTTGTCCGCCTGGAAAGAGATTGTGCAGCAGCGCCATGTATCCTGATACGATTATCGATAACCAAGATCAAACGACCGGTATGCGGGCGAGGCAGGACACCTGCCAGCTTTCAATTGTAATTGTTAATTGGAACACGCGGCAAATGCTGCTGGATTGCCTGGCATCGATTTACCAGCATACCCACCATCTCGATTTTGAGGTGATTGTGGTGGATAATGGCTCGATTGATGGCAGTCCGGACTCCTGCGCCAAGATTTTTCCGCAGGTGAAGCTTTTAACCCAGCAGGATAACCTGGGATTTTCCCGCGGTACAAATGCGGGTGTCTTGGCGACCAAAGGGGAGCAGATTCTCCTGTTAAATACAGATACCCTCGTACTGGATGGCGCCCTGGAGCGATTGGTATGCTTGTTGGCGGCCCATCCCGAAGTCGGGTGCATCGGGCCGCGACTCATTGACCGGTTCCAAGTGCTGCAACGATCCTCCGCCGGCTTATTCCCAACCTTGCGCACAGCTTTTAATTATCTTTTCTTCACCAACCAAATTTTCCCGCGCCAGCGCTTCTTCCAGGGTCTTTTTCTACCCGGTGAGCTCTCGCAGGTGACCGAGGTCGACTGGATCTCCAGCGCCTGCATGTTGCTGCGGCGCCAGGCACTCTTCGATATCGGTCTGCTGCCCACCATCTACCCTGCCTTTCTGGAAGATACGGAATGTTGTCGCTTGTTAAAAGAGGAGGGTTGGATCGTCCTATACGATCCGACAGCCACCGTTGTGCATTATGCTAATGGTACAACCCGCAAAGTTGTCCAGCCCCATGCTCCTAATGCCTGGCGCAGCTTGAGTACCTATTTCCATATGCATAACGGCCCCCGCTCAGCTTTCTGGCTCCAACCTATGGGTCTCTTGGGATTTGGTGTCAGGTGGGCGGGCTATACCCTGGCAGGGAGGAGGCGTAAAGAGGGCGCTACAAACCAGCGCGCCGATCAGAGCCTGTTGCGCTTAAAAGAGATCACAGTGTTGTTGAAGGAGATGCTCTCTGGTCAGGATTGGCACAGCGTGCGCTGAGCGGTAGGTTTAAGGCATACCTGGTATGGCTTGTCTATATTGAAGATTGAGAGGAAAACCTGATGATGCTAGTTACGGGTGCCGGGGGTATGATTGGTGATTATCTTATCCCCACTTTTCACCCCGATGAGATGATGTTAACCACCCGCCAGACTTTGGATGTGACCGATCATCGGGCCGTATCGCGACTTATTCGGGAGTTGCGGCCTCAGGTGGTGTTACACCTGGCAGCCCAAACGAATGTAGATTTGTGCCAGCAGCAGCCCGATATGGCTTTTCAGGTAAATGCCATGGGGGTGCAGAATGTGGCTCTGGCATGTCGTAGCGTGGATGCAGTTATGGTTTATATCAGTACTGCCGGAGTTTTTGACGGTGAGAAAACTGAGCCTTATACTGAGTATGATATTCCTGCTCCAGTGAATACCTACGCTTATGCCAAATGGCAAGGTGAGATAGCAGTTCAGACCTTCGTGCTGCGCCATTTCATTGTGCGGGCCGGATGGATGATGGGCGGTGGCGTCAAAGACAAGAAGTTTGTCGGGGTAATAGCCCGCTTGTGCCGCGAGCGCAGCCAATTACGGGTGGTTCACGATACTTTTGGCAACCCAACCTACTGTAAAGATTTTGTGGAGGTCTTGCGTCGGTTAATTGAAACAGAGCAATATGGCATCTATGACTTGGTCAACTCCGGAGGCGCCAGCCGGTACGAGATCGCCATGGAGATTGTTGATTACCTGGACGCTAAAGTGCAAGTAATTCCTGTGTCGAGCGCAGAGTTTCCACTGCCTGCGCCCAGACCTCGCTCGGAGGTCGTGCGGAATTTCAAGCTAGAGATGTTAGGTTTAGATACAATGCGACCCTGGAGGGAGGCGCTGCGTGATTATCTTGGGAGCTGGCTTGGCAGGTCTTAGCGCTGCCTATCACGGCGGGGGAACCGTATATGAGCAGCACAATTACATTGGTGGACATTCAAGTTCAAAAAATATCGACGGCTTCGTTTTTGATGAAGGCATTCACGTCCTACAAACTAAAAACGCCTATGTTCTGAATCTACTGCAGAACTTGGGTGTAGATATGCTGCAGGTGGAACGAGACGCCCGCATCTATTCTTACCGCGCCTATAGCAAATATCCTTTTCAGGTCCATACCTATAATCTGCCCTGGAGCGTCCGTGCCAGGTGCGTTTCCAGTTTCTTGGTTAATACTGGGCGCCAGCGAGAGCAGCATAATTACGAAGATTGGATTCGCAATAGTATGGGCGATGGCTTCGCCGAGACTTTTATGATTCCTTACAGCCAGAAATTCTGGGGAGTCCATCCGCGGGAGATGTCCTTTGAGTGGACCGGAAATCGAGTGCCCCAACCCCGGGTACGGGATGTGGTCATGGGCGCTTTTCGTGAGCAAAAGACCCATTTTGGCTCGAATGCCATCTTCCGCTACCCGGCGCAGGCCGGTTTTGGCCGGATTGCCAATGGGTTGGCCGGACAACTAAAGGACATTCGCCTGGAAAAGCGGGTAAACCGCATATTCCCCGAACAGCGCCAGGTGGAATTCGCGGTGGGCCAGCCGGGACAGGAAACGAAAGAGCGCACCACCTATGACCAACTCTTAAGCACACTGCCGTTACCGGAGTTGATCAAAATGATGGATGATGTGCCGGCGGAAGTGCAGCAGGCCGTTGGCCAGTTGCGCTGGAATTCAATCATGGTGGTTAATCTGGGGATAGATCGCGCCGATATCAATCCGAGTCATTGGATCCATTTCCCGGAATCGGATTTCGCGTTCTTTCGCATCAGCTTTCCCTCCAATTTTGCGCCAGGTTTAGTGCCGGCCCATACGAGTTCCGTCCAGGCAGAGGTGTCATACCGCCCCGGCAACCCGCCGGATCGCAAGGAAATCATCCACCGGGTTGAGGAGGATCTGCGGCGGGCAAAAATTTTACGCCCCGCTGACAAAGTAGTTGTTGCCGATACAGTCAATTTGCCCTATGCTTATGTTATCTTTGACCATAATCGGCCTGGTGCCATCAAGGTGATCCATCAATTCTTGCTATCTAAGGGCATCCGCCCTTTTGGACGGTATGGCAGTTGGGCGTATTTCTGGAGCGATGAAGCCATCCTCAGTGGCAAGAAGGCCGCCGAGTTAGCCCAGTACGCCGATTTTGCTATCGAGAGTGAAGCAGCAGAGTAACTAGTGGACTACCAAACTAATATTGAATGAAATTCTGTAGGTGCGGTTTTTAACCGCACGCTTTTGGGCCGGTAGGGGCGTGGTGACTGCGCCCGTGCGCCAGATAGTCAAACCATCGTTGATTGGGTGAACAGAGTAAATTGAGAGCGGTTTAGAAAGGACGTCGTAGAAATGGATGAAATTCGTCAGGGTTGGTCGATCGTGTTGCGATTCAAGTGGCTGATAATCGCAACCACCCTGATTGCTGCTATTACGGCAGTGGGATTGACCTATATTCTCAGCCCGCAATACGTGGCTGTAACACCCATCCGTTTCAAGGTTGGTGGGAATGCTACGCTCTTGGATCCCACCCAAAACGTGCCTTTTACCCTCCCCACCTCCAAAAGCTATGGTGAGACCTATGCCCAGGCGATTAAAAGCCGGGCATTGGCCGAGCAAGTAGTGGATAAGCTCAAGCTGGACCAATTAAAAGAGGATGAAGGTAATTGGATCAAACGGACCAAGGATTGGTTTAAAAACCTGTACACGGTAGCGAAAGATTATGTGCTCTACGGCTACCATAGCGAGCTGCCGCGGCGTGAGTTTCTCATCCGCAAATTGCAGGGGAGTATTGATGCGGCCCCGGTCAATGATTCCTATTTTATTAACTTAGGCGTCAGTTGGCAGGATCCTGAGCTGGCAGCGGTACTGGCGAACACGTCGGCCGATATATTTCTGGAGATGAGCCGGGACATAGCCGGTGGAGATGCCACGATCTATCGCAAATACGTTAGTGAGCAACTGGATCGATCCCAGGCAGATTTGGATCAGGCTCAGAAGGATCTCAAAGAATTCCAGCAGAAGGAGCAGATCGTCTCCCTACCAGACCAGGCCAGGCTTGATCTGCAAAGCTTGAGCCAGGCGCAGAATCTCTTGCGCGAAGTGGACCTGCAGATTCGTAATTCCACGGAGAAGCTGCAAAGCTCGCGGGATCAACTGACCAAAGTGCCTCTGACGGTGCAGAGCCAGACATCTGGTTCCGCTTCGGGCAAGGTTACCGGGCAATCCTCAGGTACCACTCTGGCGCAGATTAGTTCAGAACAGAGTTCCGCCGAACAAACCCTCAGCGATGCCCAGCAGCGCAGTAATGCGAATGCGTCAAACCAGCGTAGCAGTTCCGAGAATGATGCTTCCGGTAAGGCTTCAACCTCCAAAAATCTAACGGGGACAGAGTCCCAAAGCAATACAGCCACCAATTCAGTCTCTCAACAACAACTGGGAGATTCTTCCAGTGTAACAGTTTACCCCAATCCTACCTACCAGGAAGTAGATAAAAATATTCTGGCACTGGAATCGGATCTCAAGGGCTTGCAGGCTAAGCGGCTGGAGCTTGTCAATCTGATTTCCAACTCCCAGAATAGCTTGCAGGCATTTCCTACCAAAATGTCACAGACTACGCGGTTGGAATTGGGTGTCACAGCGGCCCAAAATGCTTATCTCAAGATGCGCACGGAGTATAATGATGCCCTCTTCCGCGAAGCGCGCCAGGTGGGTGAGATTAGTATAGCCAGTCGCGCTGTCCCTCCATCCTATCCTAAAGGGCCTATCAAGGGCCTTTACGGCGCCATAGGGTTAGGCGTAGGGTTGCTGATTGGGTTGATTGTGGCTTCCATCCTGACCGGGTTTGATACCAGCCTGCGCACGGTATCCCAGGTTGAGTCGGGATTAGGCCTGCCTATCCTGGCGACGATGCCATCCGTCAGTCCGGCAGCTATGCGGTATTTTAATAGCGGGAGTTCTGAAGAGAAGAAATGGAACCTGTGAAGACTTTAATGCAAGCAGAGAGTGAAGTTTCAGCCCAACCTGTCCGCTCTTGGACACAGCGGCTTGGATCGGGATTAGATACCATGTTACGGAATATACCCATTTGGCGCACTTACCAGGACCGGCGGGAGCTGCAGGAGATGGAACGGCTGGACCGGGAGAGAGCCGTAGTAGAGGAATCCTTGGCGACGCTCCATAGCCAATTGAGCTATATCCGTGCCGGCGTCAAAGGGTATAGCCTGATGGCCATGAGTGCTTATCCGGAGGAAGGCAAAACCAGCACCCTGGCCGGTTTTGCCAGGATGGCTTGCCAGGTGGGAGATCGGGTCCTGTTGATAGATGCGGACCTACGCCGCCCCGCGCTGCACGACGCTTTAGGGCTGCCCAACCGGGCAGGTCTCTCGGATTACCTGGGGGGGCGGTTGGCGGACGGCAAGAGTGCCAAAGGGGCTGAAAGCGATAATCCAGGTCAGGTGTGGGAAAATGCGCCTGTACACCAGGTGATATTGCATAACATTCTGCCGGGCCTGGATTTTATTCCGGCCGGACAGCGGCGAGCCTCTCCTTTGCAGTTGTTACGCAATCCCACGTTAAAGCAACTGCTGAATATGGCGGCCCAGGCTTACGATTGGGTCTTGATCGATGTGCCGCCAATTGAGGCGGTTTCCGATAGCCAGGTGCTGTTTTCCCAGGTCGATGGTATTTTGCTGGTGATTCAAGTGGGCCGAGTTAGTGAGGCCAACGCCCGGCGGATGGTTAAGCGCCTCGCGAGTGCCGGGGGAAATGTGGTGGGGGTAGTCCTGAATCGATTTGAGCAGGCAACTAGCAAAGAATATGCGCTTTACCGCTACTACGAGGAGCGTGGCGACCAGGAGCGCCGGGGCAAAGGATCTAAAAGCCCTAAAGCATGAGCAATCCACCTGATATCGAAACATTTGCTGCGGCGCCACCAGATCCAGGAGTCGGCCGCCGGGCGGCCCGGAATACGGCAGCCATGGGATTGGGGCGCATTATTACCTTCGCGCTGAATGTCATCGCCACCGTCATCCTCACGCGATATTTAGGACCAACCAGCTACGGCCATTTCGCCACGATTTTTGCACTCATTACTCTGATCGACTACACCGCCGATATTGGCCTGGGGGACGTCGCCGTAAGAGAGCTGGCGCGCAATCCGGCCCAAACAAATAAGCTGCTGACAGCCGCCACAGTATTGCGCCTCGGTTTCGCTGCGGTGGGTATCGTGCTTACAGGTATTCTCCCGCTGGTACTGAACTATCCGCCGGAGCTACGCGGCCTGGCGGTGTTGGCCTCGGCCACTTTGATTATTCGCGCTCTGAGCTCGCCTACCCTGGTTTTCCGCGCCCGCCTGAACATGCACTATGATGTGATCGTGCTGACCGTTATGCGCTTGGCGGATACGGGCTTGATCCTGCTGGTGGCCTTGCTGGGAGGCGGCTTACGGGAGATGATCCTGGCCCGCCTGGCAGCCGGTCTCATCGGGGCCGTAGCTTACTGGGGGGTAGCGCAACGCACCCAACGCCTGGGACTGAAGTTTGACAAGGCCGCCATGAAGCGCATGGGCTTGGATGCCTTGCCGGTAGCCATGTCGGCTGTCATGCTGATGATCTACCTGCGTGCCGATTTACTGATGCTGGCCAAGATGTTGGGGCCGAATGCAGTGGGCTTATATTCGGCTACGCACCAAATCCTGGAGTATAACCTGGCGATATCGGGACTGTTCATGGGTTCACTCTTTCCGCTGCTGGCCCAATATTACCATCAGCACACCCATTACCAGTTTATCGCCTTGTATCAAAAATCCTTTGATCTGCTGATGATGGTCATCATCCCCATGGCAGTAGTGACGACCTTGTTTGCCGAGGATTTGGTGACATTGCTCTTCGGTCCCAGTTATGCTGGAGCGGCCATGTCTTTGCGCATTATGCTCTGGACTTCAGTTGCATTTTTTTTTGGGAATGTGGTAGGGGCTACTTTGATCGCCATTAATTGGCAAAGGTTACAAGTCGTCACCGATAGTGTGGGAGCGGGATTAAATATAGCGTTGAATTTCTGGCTCATTCCTATCTGGGGCATCACCGGCTCCGCCGTAGCCATTCTGATTACGGCTCTATTCGCGGCCCTGGTAGGGCATGAGATTATCCGGCGTAAGACCGGGGTAGCATTACGGCTGAGAACTCTGTCGCGCATCGGTCTCGCTTCTGCGCTCCTGGCCGGTGTGGCCCTCATTGCCGGCAAATCCCAGCTCCTCTCCGGCTGGTTATTGGGCACAATTTGCGGCTGCGTGGTCTATCTCCTGGCCCTGTTTGTGCTGCGAGTTATTCGCCTGGATGAGTTGCGGATGTTCTTGCCCAGCCGGCGGGTGGCTGCTGAGTAACCTCAGCCGTGAGTACTCTCAGCACGGAACTGTGTATATAGCTGGTGAGGTTACTCAGAACTGAGTACTCTCGGCAAGGATCGAACGCGACATTGGGAGTGAGGACGAAGATTTATGGCCGCAGAGCTTTTTATTAGTGTGATTATTGCTACCTATAACCGGCGACATAATGTGATGCGAGTTTTGGATCACCTGTCTCGCCAGACGGCTGCCGCCCAGGAATTCGAGGTGATTGTGGTGGACGGCGGCAGCAACGATGGCACCACGGCGGCGGTCCAGGCGCGCATCGGGCAGGCGCCTTTCCAGCTTAAAGCCTTTCGCCAGGGTGGGCCGGAGGGCTCCGGCACGGATCTTTCCACCCAAAAACGGCAGCATGCCTCTGCCGGGGAGAAACTGCTGCCTACCGATGCCTTCGGCCCAGGCTCCAATCGCAATTTGGGCTTGCGCCATGCCACCGGACAGGTGGTGGTTTTCTTGAATGATGATGTCTTTGTGACACCGGAATTTATCACTGCCCATGCTACGCTGCATCGCAAATATCCTCAACCTCAAATCGGTGGCCTGGGGCATGTGGAGCAGGATCCGGCTATCAAAACCACGCCTTTTATGGCCTGGTGGGCGCCATTCCCTTACTGGATGGCTCAGGAAATAGCCCGCAAAGCTGAGTCCTCTCAGCACTCGGCTGAGTACTCTCAGCACAAATCACCGGGTCTGGAGTATGTGCGCCTGGATTATACTTTTTGCTGGACCATGAATCTCTCCCTCAAAAAGTCCTTCCTTTTGGACATGGGGGCCTTTAGTGAAGTGCCTTTTGGCGCTCACGAGGATATCGAAATCGGATACCGGTTGCAGCGCGGCGGGCTGGAGTTGTTTTATCTACCCGACGCCTTGGGTTACCACCATCACCCCACCACTTTTGCCGCTGAGTGCCAGCGCCAATATCTCCTGGGCCGGGGCCTGCCTTTCTTGATGCAACGTGTGCCGGACCCACGGATCTACCGCTGGTATCCGCTGCCCAATCCTATGGTCTCGAAGTCATCGCCGGAGTGGCTGCGCGGGCAGGCGCGCGACGTGGCCCGGTGCCTTTTACTCAACGACGCCACGGTGCCGCGCGTGCTGCGGCCTGCTATCGAATGGTTGGAGCAGAGACCCCACTGGTCTAGACTGGCACGGCTGCTCTATTGGAAGGCCATGACGTATTACTTTCGCAAGGGATATGAGAGCGCGTTGCGCGATGGAAAAACGATCAAAACTGCAAGCCCTGCCATAGCCGGCAGCCCAGCCCAGATCGGCGAGGATTCTCTGGAATTGAGTACTCTTAACCGGAGTAAAGGCTAATGCATTTTCCGTCCCGCATGCCGTGGATTTCCCATTGGTGGGAACGCACACCGTGGCAGTTTCTCTTAGGTGCTGCCCTGGGTTTGCTGGCGGGCTTTGTGGTAATGGCCGCGACCCTGGTCGATACCAAAGCCGGACTGGCTTTGATCGGAGCGGTAGCTCTGATCCTGGTAGCAGTCCGCCTGCGCCGCGCCGCTATGCTGGCGATTTTCCTGGCGGCATTCGGCATCCAGACTGTCCTGACCAAATCGGTGGGAAGTTATGTCGAATACCATATGAATGGTGCCGCAGGATTTTACATCAGCTCGATTGACTTGGTCGTGGTGGGATTATACCTGCTGGCCCTCTTCGACCGCGAAAGGTTGCGCCTGCTAGCCAGCAACCTGTTTAATCCGGCTGTCCTCCTGTTTGCCGGCTTTATTGCAGTAGCCGTTCTATCGATCATGGTAGGTGACCAATTCAAGCTGGGGGTGGTGGAGGTGAGCCGGATGGTAGTGCTCCTGGCGCTCTTCTATTTCTTTGCTTTCGGGCTGCGTGACCAACAGGAAGTGCGCGCCGTGATAGTGGCATTGTGCCTCGCTATTGTGATTCAGGGTGCCTGGGGATTGGCTCAATTTGTGCTGAAGCGTACGTTTGGTCTGAACCTCTTTGGCGAACTGAAAGCCGTGTATACGGAAGATTCCTTTTCGGATGTGACGGTCCGGCGTGTCTCCGGTAGCCTTAGAGATGGCCCTACCGCCTATGGCGCTTTCCTGGCGCTCATCGGCGCGATTCCAATGGCGCTGGCATTCTACGAGTCGCGTCCTCGCTGGCGGCTATTCTATGCTCTTTTAGGATTGATCGCCTTCGTCTGCAGCGCTCTGGGACTTGGGCGCGGCGCGATCATGCAAGAGGCCGCCACGATGGTCCTCTTAACGTTGGTCGCCATCCGGCGTAAGCGGCTTAAGTTACGCACCGTCGCTATAGTTCTCGTAGTTGCCCTATTGATTGCCATCGTCCCGGCTTACCTGATGCGTGAACAGCTTTGGGCTCGCTTTTTTGGCTGGAGCGGGCCCGTGGACATCCGGGTGAAGCTGATCCAGGTGGCTATGAAAATGTTGGCTGATCACCCAATTGTGGGTATCGGTCTGAATACCTTCCAGGAAATGGCGCCTTTCTACGACCCCCAGAATCTGTTGGACTGGGTCCCTGATGGTACACGATCCGTGTTTCCTGTCCATAACTATTTTCTCTTGATCCTTTCTGAAACCGGCATCTTGGGGTTCGGCATGTTTCTGTGGCTGACTATTCACGTATTATACCGCGGATGGAAGGCTACTCACGGGCCGAATCCGTGGCTCTCTTGGTTGGCTACCGGAATTTTTTGTGCTTTAATATCTTTTCTCATGATTGAAGAGCAAACCAGTTACATGATTCGGCTATTGCAGACGAGTATGATCTATTACCTGTTAATGGGCTTATTGATCAGCCTTGAGCGCTTGAATCCGCCGCGTTTAGCCGCGCCACCTTGGGTACCCCAAGTTGTGTCTGCTGTCACACCTGATGTCTTACCTGCAAGGAGTAGAAACCCATGAGCGAATTTTGGCGTTCCAAACGGGTTGTGGTAACTGGGGGAGCCGGATTTCTGGGGCGGTATGTGGTACAACGCCTGGAAGAGCGGGGGGCGCGAGGCGTTTTTGTGCCTCGCAGCCGGGATTACGACCTGCGCCAGTTATCTGCTATTCAGCGGATGTATGACGATGCCCGCCCGGATATGGTGATTCACCTCGCTTCACAGGTGGGTGGCATCGGCGCCAATCGGGAACATCCGGCCGAATTTTTCTACAACAACCTGGTAATGGGTGTGCAACTGATGGAAGTTGGCAGGCAAAGAGAGCTGCAGAAGTTCGTGGCCATTGGCACAATCTGCGCCTATCCCAAAATTACTCCGGTGCCCTTCTCTGAAGCGGATTTGTGGAACGGATATCCGGAGGAAACCAACGCGCCCTATGGCCTGGCCAAGAAGATGCTGCTGGTCCAATCTCAAGCCTATCGGGAGCAGTATGGTTTTAACAGCATTTTCTTGCTTCCCACAAACCTCTATGGCCCGCGGGATAATTTCGATCCGCGCAGCAGCCACGTCATTCCGGCCCTGATCCGCAAGTGCCTGGAGGCTAGAGATCGTCAGGACGACCAGATCACGATATGGGGAGATGGCTCCCCTACGCGGGATTTTCTCTATGTTGCCGATGCTGCCGAGGGGATTTTGCTGGCAGCAGAGCATTATAACAGCTCCGACCCCGTCAATTTGGGGAGCGGTCAGGAGATCACCATTCGCGATCTGGCCCACTTAATTGCGGAGTTGACCGATTTCCGCGGGCAGATGATTTTCGATACATCCAAACCCAATGGACAACCGCGACGCCTGTTGGATGTCAGCCGGGCGCAGCAACTTTTCGGCTTCCGCGCCAAAGCATCCTTCCATGAGGGATTGACAGCCACGGTAAATTGGTATTCCCAGGAACGGTTACAGGCGTAATAGGAGGATACTAACTTTGGTGGTAACAACGCAACCCCTGGTAGGGGTGATATTGGCCGCCGGTCAGGGGAAACGCATCGCACCTCTCAGCGTTGAAATGCCTAAGCCGCTGCTCCCGGTGTTGGACAAATCCATCATGGAATGGCAAATCCTGGACATGGCCAGTGTGGGTATCCGCCGCGTCTATATCGTTGTGGGTCACCTGGGACATAAAATCCGGAGCGCCTTGGGAGATGGGCGCGCGCTGGGTGTGCAGATCACCTATGTTGAACAGAGCCATCCCCAAGGTATTGCCCACGCACTGTTGACCCTGGAAAGCCATGTTGACCAACCGATGTTGATCTTCTTGGGCGACATCTTTCTCAAGTTCAACCGGTTACAGACGGCTGTGGAGATGCTGGCGCTGCCTGAGGTCGATGGCGTCCTGATTGTGAAACATGAGCCGATGCGCGAATATATCATGCGCAATTTCGCCGTCTTGCTGGATGATACTGGTAAGGTGGTGCGGGTAATCGAAAAGCCGCGCCATCCCCCCAATGACTTGAAGGGCTGCGGTGTTTATCTCTTTAAACCCGCCTTCTTCGATGCCCTCAGGCGTACCCCGCGCTCCATGTTACGGAATGAATATGAGATTACCGATGCCATCCAGGTCTATATAGACGACGGCTGCCGGGTGCAAGTCGCCAATGTGGTAGAGTGGGATATGAATATGACCTTTCCCGCCGATCTGCTGGAATGCAATTTGCGGATGCTGGTAACTTCCGGCCAGACAAAGGTGATTAGTCCTCAGGCAGATCTGGCGCCGGGCTGCACCGTGGAGAGCTCGGTCATCGGGGCCGGGGTGCGGGTGCTCTACCCGATTTCCATCCAGCGTAGCTTAATCTGGGCGGGCGCCCAGGTGCAGACCCGTGAGAACATTGTGGAATCCATCGTAACGCCAGAACGGATTCTAACGTCCCTGGGGGGAGTGTAATGAGGCCGGAACGGGTGGTCGTCACCGGAGGCGCAGGTTTTATCGGGGCTAATGTTGCCAGGCGTTTGCTCGCAGTCGGGCGCCCGGTGACGGTCTTGGATGACCTCTCTATGGGCACCCGCCAAAGGGTCCCGGCAGGGGCCGAATTGGTAGTGGGCGATATCCGCGACGCTGCCACTGTAGACCAGGTGGTGAAAGGGGCGGATGTGGTGTGCCATCTGGCCGCGCGCGTCAGTATCCGCGCCTCCGTAGAACAGATGGTGGCCGATGCCGATGTAAACCTGATGGGTACTTTACAAATCTTGCGCGCCTGCCTGGATCAGCACGTACGGCGCCTGGTCTTGATATCCTCTATGGCTGTCTATGCCGATGCACCAAACCCTACGCCGGTCGACGAGTCCTTTCTCCAGGCGCCCCTTTCCCCTTATGGCATTTCAAAGCTGGCTTCAGAGCAGTATTGCCAGTTGATGGGGCGGTTAAAGAATCTGGAAGTTGTGGTCTTGCGCTATTTCAACACCTTCGGCCCGGGGCAGACCTATACCCCATACGTGGGGGTGATTACGATATTCATCCGTCGCCTATTGGCCGGCGAACCGCCGGTGATCTTCGGCGACGGCCAGCAAACCCGCGATTTTGTGCATGTAGCAGATGTAGCAGACGGTACTGTGAGTGCCGTATCCGCACCGGTGGCCGGTGCGACTATCAATATAGGTACCGGTGTTGGTACCACGGTGAATCAAGTGGCATCGCTGCTCTGCCAGCGGCTGCGGCCAGACCTGCAGCCGGAGTATGCCCCCGCCCAAGCGGGTGAGTTGCGCTACTCCGTAGCCGATATCTCCAGGGCGCGCGCTTTGCTGGGATACCGGCCGAGCCGGACACTGGACGGCTATATTGACGAGGTGATTGCCGATAACCGGATCAGGTCTCAACACAGTTAGGGCGGAGAACGTATGTTGGAAGGTGCTTTCCCATTTTTTGCATGCTCCACCGGAACGGCGAATTTCAGCGCTGTGCTATCCCGGTATCAGATCCTTTGCGGGCCTGGTGTTTATGCGTGAGAAGAGCTCGCATAAATTCAAGGGCCGCCGGTTGCCGGTAGCCATATTCCTGGGCCTTTGCGCCGGTTTCCTGGTGATCTTTGTGGCCCAATTGCCAGCTTTCACCTTTGGGGAATCAGGTATACCGGTCATCTCAGCCAGCGGGCTTGAGCAGGGTGGACTGCCGGGGGATATCAGCGGGCGGGTAACGGTACAAGAGACAGGCACTCCCTTGTCTGGCATGTTGATCATGGCCATCAAATATGATACGAACGAGGTAGCGGGACTGGCGCTCACCGATGACCAGGGACGATACACGGTCATTAATCTGCCACCGGCAGCTTACCTCTTGCAAGCCCGGCCCTATTCCAATACCCTCGACTATGCCGCCCTTTATTATCCCGATAAGCTGGCTTTGGTAGATGCCCAGGCCGTGACCGTTGCTGCCGGTGCTCATAGCGCTAATATCGATTTTCACCTGCCGCTCGGTGGCGCCGTGCAGGGTCTGGTGACGCGTCTTGATAATAGTGCCCTGATTTCCGATGTGGTTATCTTTGCCTATGAATTTGGCACCGGTAAGTTCGTCCAATTTGCACAGAGTAACAGCACGGGCCGCTTCGTGTTGCGCGGATTGGCTCCTGGCGGGTATAAACTCCTGGCGCCAACGGACGCGCGCGGATATATCGCTCAATATTACCACCTGACCAGCAATTCTGCTGCTGCCACCCCGCTGACTATTACGGGAGGAGCACACCTCAACGGCATAGATTTCTCCCTGGAGCCGGGAGGTACCATAGCTGGACGAGTAGTAGATGCCGGCACCGGCGCGCCGGTGGCTAACATGGTGGTTGGCGCCCTCGATTGGGTGACCAGGTTCCCCTTCGCCGGTACGACAGATGCCCAGGGAAATTATCGCATTTTGGGCCTGCCGACATCCGTCTACCTGCTATTTGTAGCGGGCGACAGCCGGAATTATGTGACTACTTTCTACCCCAATACGATTTATCCTACCAACACCACTCCAGTAACGGTAACAGCCGGGAGTCTTATCTCGCCGCTGAATTTTGCCTTGCCCAAGGGAGGCGCCCTCTCTGGGCGAGTCATCGACAAGGAAATGGGCCAACCGCTGGCGAACCATGTGGTACAGGCGCAGCCGGTAAGCGGTGGGCTATCTATTCTGGCGACCACGGATACTAATGGTCATTACAGGATAAACGGGGTAGCCGTGGGGAGTTATAAACTCGTTGCCTTTAGCCCAGACGGCGCATACTTGCCCCAGTTCTACAATAACTCGCTGACTGCCGATCAAGCGGTGACGCTGCTGGTGCAGGCGGGCCGAGAACAACCCAACCTGGATTTCCAGATGACGCGTGGCGGCGGGATTGTCGGCCTGGTCGTGGCCCAATCCACTGGCCAGCCAGTAAGTGGTACGTTGGTCGTGGCCCTGGATTATGACACGAGCCAGCAAGCTAGTTTGTCCGTCACAAATCAGAATGGGGTATTCCAATTGGCGAATATCTCTGCTGGACGCTATCGTGTCTGGGTGCGCAGCGATGAGCGCAATTATTATGATCGCTACAATGGGAATGTGGCGCAGCTTTCTGCGGCGCCGCCTATCACGATAACTGTCGGGCAGGTGCTGACGGGGTTGCAGTTATCCCTCATCCAGGGCGCCGGTGTGCGTGGTGTGGTAAAGTCCAATAGCACGGGCCAACCCCTGGCCGGGCGCACCGTCTATTTCCAGGATTGGAATGATAACCGGCTGGCCTTTAGTGCCATTTCCGCAACGAACGGCCAATATCAGCTACACGGGGTGGCGCCGGGTAACTACCGGGTTGCCATTCCCACCGATGGTGAGAATTATGTCACCCAGTATTATAATCAGGTGGAGGATCCTGCCAGCGCTGCCCAAGTCCATCTCCCAGCCGGGCCGACCGTACCGGGGGTTGACTTTAACTTGACGCTGGGTGGCAGCATTTCCGGTACCTTGCAGGATTTCGACACCGCACAACCTCTGCCAGATATGACCGTTTCGGTGGTGCCACGCCAGCCCGGCACTGGGTTAGCTGGCGCTGAGGTTACTCAGTATGCACCGCGCACCGATAGCCAGGGTCACTACCGGGTCAACGGTCTGCCACCCGGGACGTATGATTTGCATGTGCCCAGCGATAGCCGCAATTATGTGCCGCTCTACTATCCCGGCGTGATTGAAGAGAGCCGCAGTGTACCTATTGATATCAGCTCAGGGGCAAAATTCGACGGGATAGATTTTAGCCTGAAGCAGGGGGGAGCTATTGGTGGGCGCGTCACGGACCAGCAGACCGCTAGCGCCATCGCTGCCATTCCTCTGTACTTCATCGATGATCAACATGCCAGGACTTTCGGTATCTTGAGCGACGCGGTCGGCCGGTACGTCTATCATGGATTGCCCGCCGGGCAGTACCTGGTCTATAGCCAACCTGATAGTCGAGGCTATGTAGGCACCTATTACCAGAATACCATTTCCCGTACGCAAGCCACAATTCTGACGCTGAGCGCCGGTCAGGTAATCTCGCCGGTCAACTTCTCCCTGTTCCAGGGTGGTAGCATCAGTGGCCGGATTACCGATGGGGTGACAGGGGCGCCTGTGGCGCAACTTGGGATCATCTTGCAGCCTCTCGCCGGGTTAGTGCTTATCGAGGGGCGCACCGGCGCAGATGGCCGCTTCCAATTGAGTGGCGTATCTCCCGGCCAATACCGGCTCTATGTGCCCAGTGATCAGCGGATGTACCAGGGCCGATATTATGGCAATGGGAGCGACCCGGCTATTTTGACGGTGACAGCCGGAGGCAGCCTGGAAAATATCAATGTGCCATTGAGTGCTGGAGGTGCCCTTTCCGGGCGCGTGGTGCTGCAGGAAAGCGGCGCACCGGTACCGAATCAGGTGGTCGATTTGTTGCCGGTGGACGGTGGCCGGCGTATTGGCGCCCAAACCGATAACAACGGGAATTACCGGATTTTAGGTGTAGCACCGGGCAGATATCGTGCCTTTGCTCCGCCGGACGGGCGCAATTATATCCCCCAATTTTTCGATGGTACACCTGAGGGAGGCAGTGCCAGCATCATACAGATTCCATCATACGTGGAGATCCAGCACATCAATTTCAGCTTGAGCCGCGGCGGAGCTGTCAGTGGGCTGGTGCTGGATGCGGTTAGCGGGCAACCGATCTCTAACGTGGTCGTCGCCGTATTAGATCCGGCTTCTGGACAGCAGCAGGGCGCCGGCCAGACCGATGAAAATGGGGTCTACCATGCCTATGGCGTGCCGCAAGGCATGTATCAGGTGGCAGTTTTGCCGGATGTCCGCAATTATATCTTACAGTATTGGCCCCATTCCGTAACACCGGACCAGGCGCAGCCGGTAACTGTGACATTAGGCGCGGAGGTGGGCGGGATTAATTTTGCGCTCCAGCAAGGCGGGGCAATTACCGGCCGGCTGGTTCCTCTGACGGGCTCAGGGAGCCTTTCACGGGTGATTGTCACTGCCGAGATCCTGGCGGTAGGCCCACCCATTGCTTCCGTTTCGGCGGCAGCAGATGGCAGTTATAGCCTTGTGGGTTTGCCCCCCGGCCAATATAAGCTTAAGGCAAATAGCACCGATGGCCGGTATTACAATCTCTTCCTGGGCAATACCAGCCAATGGGACCAGGCTACCATCCTGACAGTGCTGCCAGGGATCACTTTGGCAGGCATGAACTTTGGCCTGGTGCGGGCGCCATCTGCCTGTATGCCCGGCGATGTCAATTGTGACTGTAAGATGGATATACAGGATATTATTGAGACGCTGCAACATTGGGGTGCCACCCGAAATGGCGCCGGCTTCGAGGATATCTATGATCTGGCGCCCGATGGTGTGATTGATGTGCGCGATATTCTCAATGTCGCGTCCCAGTGGGGCAAGACCTGCTCAACCTTTACCGATGCCACCTGGAGCACGCCTACCCGCGTTCTGGCTAATGGGATGCATTTGAACCAGGGAGGTTGGGCCGATGTGCCTTACCTGAGGCCGGATGGAAGTTCCATGTATTACATCTACACTGCCTGCCCCGGCCAGGGCCCACCTGCAGTACCCAATGCTCCGGTATTCCCGGATTTCGATATTTTCCGCGTAGATCGTACCATCACCGGCGCCTGGAGTGTACCGATACGGCTGGGAGCTCCGGTAAACTCTGACAGGCCCGAGACCTCTATCATCATGACGGCGGATGGGAACGATATGTACATCACCCGAGCGCACAATATTAATGTGCCGGCCAATAGGGACATTTACGTATTGCACCGGCAGCCCAATGGAGAGTGGGGCGCGCCGGTTAACCTGGGGTCACAGATCAATACCGCGCTGGAGGAAGATACGGTAGACATCTCGCCCGATGGTAAAAAGCTCTTCTTCGGCCGCTCTGCTATGCAGGATGACACCGGTTGGGTGTTAATGGCGAGTGAACGCAATGATCCCCATTGTGATACCTGCTGGTCGACTCCTCTACCGCTGCCGTACCCGGTCAACGATAATGCCTTGACGCCTCTGGGGGTCTCGTACCAACCCCACCTGGCGAAGGACAACCGCACGTTACTATTCGCTTCGTCAGCGCGGATTTCCCACAGGTACTTGCCTACGCTTTACTATAGTTTCTTCATGGATTCGGGGAATTGGACTGTGCCACTACCGCTGAAATTTCCATTGCCAGGTGCGAATCCCAATCGCTCGCTGATTGTGGGCGGCAGTATGACGGCTGACGAGCGCACCATCTACCTGGTACGTGGAGAGCTTAATGCTAACTCCATCTCCCTGGCAGGTTGCGGCAATGACCTGGATATCTGGAGCATGACGCGCAACCCTTAGGGTCATGGTTTTTACATTTTAAGGCGCCAATTTTCGGCAAATCGCCCTACAAGCCCTCTTTCGTAGATGCGGTTTGTAACCGCACTGTCGTGCTTTATTTTGGCTGCAGCACCGGAGAGAGGGTTTTTATCAAATACTCGGTGCGGTTTTCCCGCCCTTTGCCATTTAAGTGATAGACGTTATCATAGTAATTGTCTAAGGGCAGGGCACAAAGGTCGGGACTATCCAATACCGTAATGTTCGACTCTGCTTTCGTGCGATAATACATATCCCGCAAAGCGCTTTTGTATTTCGTAACTACCGTATCTGCTACACACGGAAAGGAAATAAAAACTTTTACCCCGCGCTGGTCCGCCAATTTTTTGAAGTCTCGTAGCACCTGGAAAATCTCAGGGTCGATTTGGGCGCTGTTTTTGGGGAAGAGTTGATCTGTGGGAAAGATTTTCGATGGCCAGCCGATGTGGCCGATTAAATCGCCATATTGATTAAAGGAATCGCGGTTGTAAATTTTGTAAATCTCTTCCGCCTGGTAATCCTGGCGCAGCACATAGGCCACGAAGAGCCCCTTAGCCCGTCTTTGAAAGGGGACAGGTGACAACAGAGCCCGGTATTGCGACGGGGAATCAAAATACTTAAGCGCTTGCGGGTAATAATAGAGCAATTCCAGCAGCGAAAAATCTCCGTTTAGGTTGCCTACAAAATGGCCGTATTCCGGGCTGATCACCGCTACATCTCCGGGCCTGAGGCTGGATTTGACTTCGCCCAGCATATAACGTAGCCCAAGGTCATGTTCCAGTCCCATGTTAATCACATGATAGCCGAAGGTTTGCTGCACCAAACCCGAATCTAAGCCAAAGGCCAGGTTGGAGCCGCCGATAAAGATCATGCGCGGGGAGGGGGTTGTATCCAGCAGCCGATGTTTGTCAATCAACGCTGCTACGTAGGTCAGTTGCGTGTTGGGGGCAAACCAGATCCCTAGCAGAATGATGGCCGTAGTCACCCCTAGTAGCAGCACGTTCGTAAAGAACTTCATCACACCACTATCAATCTTTGCGCGCTCAGTCACCTGCTCTCTCTCCACTACACCAGGTTGATCGATGACCGCAGACGCAGGTGTTTCAACTATATTAATATTCTCAGCCATGATAAGTCTCAGTAAATCCTTTCGCCAGGGGGTGCGACCGCCCGTATCTTAGAATTGGAAATAGATGAACTGCTGTGTGGCATACTCTCCGAACAAAATTAAACTGAGAACCCCAGCAAAATACAGCCCCCAGCGAATCCAGGGACGCCTCTGGGCAACAAACTGTCTGGCAGAAGTGCGGTGCTGTAATATCTCGACAGTCTCCAGAAATAGGATAGCCAAAAGCAAGATAACCATGTCGATAGAAGTCAGCCCTAAATTGAGATTTGGCTTCTGCCGCAGGTCGGTAAATAAGTGGGTTAAGTAATAGAAAGCATCTGATATGGTGTTTGACCTGAAAAAGATCAAGCTATAAACAAACATGTTGAAGGTGAAGAAAATGCCGGCTAATTTGCTCAGGGTTGGAGGCACGGTCCAATGGAACGGCTTCCCCAAACGCTTCTGGACGTTCTGGAACATATCGTTGGCTACGATCAGAGCGCCGTGGATGGCGCCAAAGAGGATATAAGTCCAGGCGGCCCCATGCCATAATCCGCTGATGATAAAGACAATCATAATGTTGAACACCCACCGGAGTTTAGGGACGCGGTTTCCTCCCAGAGGGATGTAGATGTAATCGCGAAACCAACTTGTTAAGGAGATATGCCAGCGTGACCAGAACTCCCCTATGGATTGGGAAAGGAATGGCTGCCGGAAATTCACCATCAGCTTGAATCCCATCACCTGGGCTGCTCCAATCGCGATATCGGAGTACCCGGAGAAATCGCAAAACGCCTGGATGGCGAAGGCATAGAGCGCGATAATCAAAGGCCAGCCGGTATAATCTGTGGGGTGATTAAAGACTTGATTGGTCAGAATCGCCAACCGGTCTGCGATAACCAGTTTTTTGAAGAATCCCCAAAGCATCAGTTTCAGACCGTCAGTGACCCGGTCATAGTCAAAGGAATGTTTTTCGCGAAACTGGTGTAGCATGTGCCCCGGGCGCTCAATGGGGCCTGCCACGAGCTGGGGGTAGAACATCACATACAGCGCGTAAATCCCCAAGTGCCGTTCTGCTTTCTGCCGGCCGCGGAAGACTTCGATAGTATAACTCATAGACTGGAAGGTGTGAAAAGATAGGCCGATGGGTAGGAGGATACCCAAATCGTGGACGGGGTAGGAAAGGGATAAGGTATGGTACAAAGCCGCCAGGTTTTCGTTGACGAAATTAAAATACTTAAAGAAGGACAACATCCCGACATTCGACACCAAACTTAAGATCAGGTAGAGCTTCCGTTTTCTGCCCTCAGATTCCTCAATAATGATACCCGCCACATAATCTATACCAATCAACACAAAGAGAATCAGGATATAGGCGGGCACGAAGGCCATATAGAAAATACAACTGGCGGTCAGGAGTAAAATCCACCGATAGCGATGGGGCAAAACGAAGTATAGAACTGTGACAATCGGAAAGAAGATTAAAAATGAAAACGAATTAAAGATCAATGCTTCAGCCTGCTTCTAGCATAGAAATGTCCTGGATTTCCAGGAGACCCCGGAAATCCAGGACGAATAAACTGTCAGAAGGATGTTGATACCCCATCTGGAAAATTCTAATTAAAGATCCGATGATGGATGCGCCGTGCCAGAGGATAGAAGCGCTTTCCGACTGGATGGGCCAAAAGTGCCTTTTGCACGCGCTTCATCACGGCAAAGACCAGTCCCGCGTTGGCTACATCAATATGCGCCAGCAAAACCTTGGGCTCTCCACAGAGCAGATCCCCGCCAAAGTCGTTCTCCATGTCCACACCGCGTAGCACACAATACCGGCAGTCGGTAAAGGCCGGATGAGGGGTATTGACCGTCGCCCGCATCTTTTGGTAGCGGCCATTGTTCCAGATTTCTTCGAGGGTATTCTCATTAAGATTACCCATCACCATACCACTGGCGCAGCATGGATGTACGTCCCCCATCTCGTCAATAGAAACAGAGGTCCAGGGATGGGTACAGATGGGCATAGATTTACTGGTTGATCGACCCGGCCCGATAATCTTGATCTGGTTCGATTTTGCGTGGCCATTTCCAACCTGTTTATTTCCATTGCCGTTGGCAGTCGCCCCGTTGCCGTTAGCCGATATCCCGTTGTCGTTGGCAGGCGCTTCATTGCTGTTGGCCATGACCCCAGCAGCCACTGGCACGCTGGCTTTCAACCCATTCCCGTTCGCAGCTCCGCGCTCTTTTCCGACCGGGATCGTTTTCGGATTGAATAGCCCTACTTCCATGGGTTCGGGGGATTTATGCAGCGGCTTGATCTTAAACCGGTGGGGTGTGGCAATCTTAACCCCCAACTCGGCAGCCAGACGCTCGGATTTGTCGTACATCTCGTTGGCCATGCTCTGGTGGTAAACCAGGGATTGGTAGCGCTGGCCCTCGTGTAGGGGCAGCAGGTGGGTTACCACCAACATATCTACGCCGGTATCCTTGCATATGGTTACCAGGTCCGGCAATTCCCGAATGTTGTCATAAAAGGAAGTAAAGGTCAGCTTAATCGTGGCCTTTGAATCCAACCGCTTCCGTTCAACATCCAGATAGCGGGCAAATTCGATCAACTCATCCAGATTCCGGCCCCGTACACTGTTATATGTGCCGGGTGTCGCCCCCTCCAGCGATAGGTTGATTTGCGCCCCTGAGGCCGCCAGGGCCTCGATACGCTCTGTATTGAGCAACATGCCGCTGGTCTGGATCACAGGCCGGCCGGGATATTGCTGCATATCGTCAAAGTATTCGTCAAAGTTAGGGGCATACAGTTGCTCGCCCAGGTTATTGCCCCCTAACTGGTAGCGAGTCAGCCAGGGAAGAAGTTGTGTCTTGAGCTTACCAAAGAGCTCAGGGGTCAGATCCGGGGTTTCCGGTAGAGCGCGAAAGCTGCGCAGCCGGCGGGCACAATGGGCGCAATTTAGGTTGCAGCGCCCAGTGAATGCCAGCCACGCAAAAGTGGGGCGGGATTCAAGGATGAGTTTGCCTTCAGTAAACTCCTGCTGGTTCTTAGCAATATTCTTCTCAAAGGATAACTGAGTCAAAGTCATTATCTATACACTCCTATTAGCGTATTCGGCATTACATCGATCTTATCTATATAAACATCGAGGCCAGGGAGAGTTTCCCCACCTGGATTGCTACAAACCTTGCAGAGCCACGTTATTGGGGCAGATGATTAACGTTTCATCGACCTGGCCGGCTATCAAAATGTCCAAGAAGCTGGCCGGTTATTGCTATAAACGACATAGCACGGAAAATTCGCGCATTCAGAGGAAGTTTGGTTAATGGGCGCGAAGATTCGGACGGCATTGGTCGAGATTATACTGAAGAAATGATATCATACGTAGGACGAATTGTCAACGTGTATTCACAAAAAGCCTCCCCCCCAGATCAGCTATCCCCGAGGGGGACCTCCTCAGGTGGCCTGGGAGCCACCATAGACGATAGCCCCGTCCAGCACCGTCAGCCGCACCCGCGCCTGTAGTATCTCCTCTGGCGGCAGGCTGAATAAGTCCCGGTCTAGCACCACCATATCGGCGACTTTGCCCACGGCTAAGCTGCCCTTGCTTTGCGATTCCCTGGCTACAGTGGCAGCGCCCATCGTATAGCCATGAATGGCTTCGGCCAACGTTAACCTCTGCTCGGGGTGCCAGCCTCCCGCCGGGGTACCGTCAGCCCGGCGGCGTGTCACGGCGGCGTAGATCCCTTGCAGCACATCCCAGGTCTCAACCGGACTGTCCGAGCCGAAGGCCAGTTGGGCGCCGGTTTCCTTCAGGCTGCGAAAGGCGTAGGCGCAACTGCTGCGGGCGCCCCAATATCTCTCTGCGATGAGCATATCGGAGGTGGCGTGAATCGGTTGTACCGAAGCCACAATCCCCAGCCGGCCGAAGCGAGGCAGGTCGTCGGGATCCAGTAACTGGGCATGTTCAATGCGGTGCAGCAGGGGACGGGAACTGCCCCCTGCCTGGTAGGCTTCGATAGCGTTGAGCACTTTGCGGTTGGCAGCATCGCCGATGGCATGGACGGCTACAGCGATGCCAGCCTGCCCGGCCTGGCAGGTGATCTGGCGCATCTCCTCTTCGTCGGTGATAATAATGCCCCGGTTGCCGGGTTGCTTTTCAAAGTCGGCCAGCATGTCTGCCGTTTGGGAGCCTAGCGTGCCATCCATAAAGACCTTGACCGCGCCGATGCGCAGCCAATCGTCGCCGAATCCAGTGGCCAGACCCACAGCGCAGGCCGCGTCCAGGCTGTGGCGCGGAATGGAGGATAGCACCCGCAATCCCAATTCGCCCCGCTGCCATAGCCGCTGGTAATCGGCCAAAGCCTGAGCACCTCCCAGGTAGCCCATCTCGTGTACGCCGGTCAATCCCAGGGCATGGGCGCGGGGAAAGGCGCGTTTCAGGGTCGCCTCGCGCACCCCGGCATCCGGCTCCGGGATCTGCTTTAAGACCAACTCCCGCGCCCGCTCCAACAAGATACCGGTAGTATGGCCGTTGGCATCGCGCTGAATATGCCCGCCTGGCGGGTCTGGCGTTTCGTCGGTGATCTGCGCCAGGTGGAGCGCCAGGGAATTGACCCATAAGAGGTGCCCGTCTTTGCGGGTCAGGGAGACCGGGCAATGGGGTGCCACGTGGTCGAGCTCGGCGGCGTTGGGGTACCGGCCCCAGACGTTATGGTCCCACCCCCAGCCCAAGAGCCATTGACCGGCGGGGGCCTGCCGGGCGCGCTCTGCTATGCGCTCCAGCGCCTGCTCCACCCCGCGAACGCCATCCAGGCTCACCTGGTCCAGGGTCAGGGCCGTATTGATCAGGTGGATATGGCTATCGGTGAAGCCCGGCAGCCCCAGGGTGCCGCGCAAATCGATGACCTCGGCGCCTACTCCGGCCGCTTCCCGTGCGGCGGCCACATCATCCCCGACATAGACAATGGTACCCTGGCGCATCGCCAGGACGCCAGCCCAGGGCTGGTGGGCATCCACAGTGTAAATTTTACCGTTTACAAAAACCAGCGCCTCATTCCCCATACCGTTCCCATGCTCACTTGTTATATCATGCGCAGCTCGCGCTTCAATATCTTACCGGTGGCGTTGAGCGGCAACTGGTCGCGGAATTCGATGGTACGCGGATACTTGTAAGCCGCCAATCGCTCCTTGCTATACGCGATCAATTCTTCGGCCGTAGCCTGTGTCCCCGCTTTCAGCACGACAAAGGCTTTAACTTCCTCCCCTAGACCCTCGTGGGGCACGCCCAACACCGCCGCCAGCGAGACGGCCGGGTGACCCATCAGCACATCCTCGACCTCCCGCGGATAGATGTTGAACCCGCCGCGGATAATCATATCCTTTTTACGATCTACGATAAAGAAATAGCTATCTTCGTCCATATAGCCGATATCGCCAGAATGGAACCAGCCATTCTTAATCGTTTCAGCGGTGGCTTCCTGGCGCCGGTAGTACCCTTTCATGACGTTATGGCCGCGGATCACGATTTCCCCGGACTCGCCCTGGGGCAGATCGTGGTCATTATCGTCCACGATCTTCATTTCAACGCCCCAGATAGGCACACCGATGGAACCGGGCTTGCGCGGCCGGGACCTGACGTTGAAGGAGGCTACCGGGGAGGTTTCCGATAGACCGTATCCCTCGAGAATTTGTACTTTAAACTTCTCTTCGAAGGCGCGCATGGTTTCCACCGGCATAGCAGATCCGCCGGAAGCGCAGATGCGCAGGTTGCTGGCGATCTTATCCAGGTTAAACTTGTGCGCCTCGGGATAGTTCAACAGGTACCAGTACATTGTGGGTACCCCGGCGAAATAATTGACCCCATCCCGTTCCAGAATCGCCAGGGCCTTGTCAGGCTCAAAGCGCGGTAGCAGGGTGATACCGGCGCCAATGCCGAAGCAGGCGTTCATGACACACGTTTGGCCGAAAGAGTGAAAGAGGGGTAATACCGCCAGGGCAATATCCCCAGGTTGCAACCCGAGCAGATCCCGCGCGGCGTAAACGGCGTTAGAAAACATATTAAAGTGGGTCAGCTCGGCGCCCTTCGGCCGGCCGGTGGTCCCTGAGGTGTAGAGGATCACAGCCGTGTCGTCGGGCATCGTGGGATGGGTCTCCGTCACCGGCTTGGATTGGGTCATCAGCTTTTGGTAGATATGCACCTCCTCCGGGTAGGCCGCCTGGCTGCCGGGGGCCTGGATGACCATGATGCGGTGGCAGGTTTCGGCCACCTGGAAGCCTTTGAGCGCCTCTTCGACGAAACCTTCCCACACCACCAACATCACAGATTCTGAATCTTCCAGGTGGTATTCAACTTCTGGTCCCTTGAAGAGCACATTCATTGGCACCACAACTGCCCCAGTTTTCAGGATGCCGTAATAGCAGATCGGGAAATACGGGATATTGGGGATCATGAGGGCGACTTTTTCGCCGGGCTGCACCCCCATCTCGCGGAGGACATTGGCGAACTGGTTGGCGGCGCCGTTGACCTGGGCATAGTTCAGGTGGATATCGTTGAAAATCACCGCCTTGTTACCGGGGTACTCTTTGGCACTGTTCTCTAACACCGTCGACAGATTCAACATCATTGCCTCCTTTTAGGGACAGTTGCTCGTCATCGTTCAGCTTATTCGGCTAAGTTTTTCTCCCCAGGCGCGCTGTTGGCGTAGCTACCCAGACAGTATCAGGTGTTATATGATGGGCAGACGTGGGGGATGCAGGTGGCCCATCAGTGTTAGGTGGAGCAGTTTGTGCGATGATTTGCCGTAAGCGGATCAGAGTCCGCTCAATCTATTATACCTATCTACGGGTTAGAGGCAAGTGGAAGTTTAAGGTTCAGACGCCTGTTCTCCCTCGTCGCGCTGCCTATCTGAAAAGTGGTGTAGCCCGGCTTTCCTGGTGAAGATCTCATTTTTGATGGCGGATTTTCCGGCAGCGGTGAAGATATCCTCTTCGTATTTGCGGTGCAAGAGCCAGGCGGCAATCAGAGCTATGATGCCCAGGATGGCCGCGAGGCGATAATCATCCAGCAAAACATAAAAGATAACACTCAGCAGAGCGCCAAAAAAGAGACTGTTCAGGGCGGCGATAGCATCGCGCAGTTCACCCAAAGCCGCGATCTTACTGCCATACGGCGGTACATCGTCATAGGGGGGCCACCAATAGAAGGTCTCTAGCTCAGGGTTAAGCTGGACAAAATAATTGTGGGTGCGATTAATAGCGCGGAGGAATTCGGTGGCCCGGATGCGCCGCCCAACAAGGCGTCGGAATGCGATGACGCCTAAGAGGAGCAGACCAGCCAACATACCGGCGCTGGGCCACAGCAGGGATGTTATCTGCAAACCCAACTGCGCCAGGCCCAGTAAGACGGCAAAGCCAAACGAGGTAGTGGTCAGGTAGTTGGAAGTGCTTTGCTGGCTCGTCTGGGCGTTGTAGAGATACAGGCTGGAGAGACGCTCGTGCTCCGTGATCATGGCCGCGGCCGAGGTATCTAATCCTTCTTTAAATGCGTCCTTGAGGGGCATAGCTGACCTTCTGTGGGAATATTTGCCGGGATAAAATTGTGGTGTGAAACCATTATTATGGTATGCAACCTTAGTTTATACTGCGCCAGTGAAAAGTCAAGCTGAGGTGTATTCTTAAAGAATTCTTAAAAATTATCCAATTTTGTACTCTACAAGTTGGGTCTTCATCACGCCGCTGCTCAACAGGTAGTATCCGTAAGTCTTAGCGCCCCATACATTGGCGTTTTTCGTTTTTATCCCCCCCTTGACTTCACCGCGAAAATGGTGTATGATATGCTTACCTCTAAAGAAAAGCGCAAGCAATTCAAAAGAGGGGATAGCAGAGAGTAGCAATCTGAAACCGGTTACAGGAGGATCTTGACGGAGATCTTACCGACGCCGGGGCCGGTTAAAAGGATAAGAGCTTCGGCTTTTATCTAATTACTTGGCTAAGAGTGATCTCGAAAAGCCGCAGAGTGAGCCAGGCAATCTGGTAATAAATCTGGGCGGCGGGATTACTGCCGTGAGTTCCTCAGGTGAATTGCTCAGGCAATCCACCCCAGGAACGATCAGAAAAAGTGGCCTGATTTACTCGCAAGTTGCAGGACACTCAACTGGTCAGTTGTGTTAGTCTAAGAGATTGAAAGGTCACTTAGGCAGCAACCACGGTGGGTTTATCTGACGGGATAAACTCAGCAGATTGTTACTCTCTCTTTTTTTGTCTCCATCTCAACCCCCCTTTCTTAACGCAATATTAACGCAAATTTTGCCTCCCGTTCACGCTCAAATTCTCTGCATGGCGTTATCATGAAGGTGTGTTAATCTTCCTGGGCGTCTCTCCTATTAACCAATGGTGCTAGTTTTAGAGTGAGAACTCAGCGATGCTCATCTTAAAAGGATTGGCCTCAGGATGAAGCCTGTGAAACAAGTCAAGCAGGATGTTGAACATGGCAGCCACATAGGCCAGACGTGCCTGGATATATGGCGCC
>SHYO01000195.1 GCA_009692745.1 Chloroflexota bacterium | reverse complement strand
TCGGCTGCCAGATAGACAGCTTGCCGCACATCTCGCGCGAGGGGGCAAAAACGTGCAGCCGGAGGCAGCAACTACGAAATCCCATGTAGTTTGCGGATTGCTCTTCCTCGGTTGTATAATCTGCGCTGCCGAGGTAGACCCCATCTTAGACGAAGGATGAAAAACCGATGATGAAAGCCGCTCAATATGTAGCTCCCGGGCAGATTGATATAGTAGAGGTGCCGCTGCCGCCGCTCGCGCCAGGGCAAGTTTTATTGCGTGTCGACAAGGTAGCCGTCTGTGGCAGTGATTTGCACGAGCTCTATGATAGCCCCGTTGAAAACTACCCCTATAAACCAGGACGATCGGGCCACGAATGTGTGGCGACGGTGGAAAGCACCTCTGGCACGGACGTACATACCGGGGACCGGGTACTGGTTATCCCCCCAGGGGCAGATGCCCTGGTAGAATACCTGGCCCTGGAGCCCCGCTACTTGATCCCGATCCCCGATAGCCTGAATATGGAGCAGGGTTTATTGGCCCAGCAGTTAGGCACAGTGATCTGGTGCTGCCGTAAGCTCAGTAATGTGCTGGATAAGACCGTGGTGGTGGTGGGCCAGGGACCGGCCGGGCTGCTCTTCACGACGCTGCTTTATCACATGGGAGCAAAGCGGATTATCGGTTTGGATGTGGTCGATCACCGGCTGGCGACCTCGCGCCAAATGGGAGCCAGTCACACGGTAAATGTATACCACACCGATCCGGTGGCGGCGGTGGCAGAACTGACCGGTGGCAGGATGGCGGACGTGGTGTGTGAGGTGGTAGGTAAAGAAGAAACCATTAACCTCTGTCCTGACCTGGCGCGGGATCACGCCGAATTGGCCCTCTTCGGCGTGCCCAAACGCAATACCTTCCCCTTTGCCTATGAAAAGTTTCTGCGTAAACAGTTGCGCACGGTGACCTCGGCCCACACCCAATCAGAGCCGAACTACCGTTCCTTCCGCCTGGCACTCGATATGATTGCCCAGGGGCGGATCGATGTGTCACACCTGGTCAGCCACCGGCTGCCCTTTATGGCTGTGCGGCGCGCCTTTGAGCTGGCTGAGACCAAGCAAGATGGCGCGGTCAAGGTTATGATGGATTTCAACCTGAAAGCCGCCCCCCAGGCTCAGCAAGGAACAGCCGCCCCGGTCTTTTAAAGCCATACTTGGGAGGATAGGCGAACCCGTATCAATAATCTGCGCGTGATGTAGTCCATTATTTACGGTATTTTACCAAAAATATGAGTCCAGTTACCATAAAAGGATAGGTAAAGAGCTGCGGTCAGTTGCCGTGGCCGGCCGAAAAAACATCTATGATCGAGATCATAAAAGCCATCATACTCGGTGTTGTGGAAGGATTTACAGAATTTCTGCCCATCTCATCCACCGGCCACCTGATCCTGGTTGGCAGCCTGCTGGATTTTAACGGTCCGGTGTCCAAAACCTTTGAAGTCTTTATCCAACTTGGCGCGATTTTGGCAGTGATCTGGTTGTACCGCCAACGAATTTGGCAACTGGCCGTGCGCTTGCCGGTAGATAACCAGGCGCGGCGCTTTGTAGGGGGGCTTTTCCTGGCATTCTTACCGGCGGCCATATTGGGTTTGCTCTTCCATAACCAGATTGAGCAGTACCTGTTTAATCCCATAACGGTAGCCGCGGCGTTGCTCGTCGGTGGGTTGGTGATCCTGGTGGTAGAGAATATGGTGCTGCGCTTTCGCATTCAGCAGATGGAAAATGTACCACCGAACACGGCGCTGGGCATCGGTGTGGCCCAGGCGGTATCGCTGATTCCGGGAACCTCGCGCTCGGCTGCCACTATCGTTGGTGGTATGTTGTTGGGCCTGGATCGCCGCACCGCCGTGGAATATTCCTTCTTCCTTTCTATTCCCACGATGTTGGCGGCCACGCTCTATGACCTGGCGAAAAGTATCCGTGATTTGCATTCCGGCGATCTGGTAATCCTGGCGGTGGGCTTTATCGTCGCTTTTATGGTGGCCTTCTTCGTAATCCAATATTTTCTGAGTTACATCCAGACTCATACGTTTAAGCTTTTTGCCTGGTACCGCATTGTGCTGGGCGTAGTGGTGCTGCTGGCATTTTACAGCGGTGTTCTCCAGGTCTGATAGCAAAGCTTGATATTGGCATCACATCGTAGGGGCGGTCCTATGTGACCGCCCGCTCCCATCTCAGGAGGCTGCTATGGCGCTTGCATCCAAAGGTCACCTCGAAAATCCAGCGGCGATCTCCCGCTTGAGTATTGCCAGTTGGGTGTTGTATGACCTGGCCAATACGATCTTTAGCCTGAATATCATCAGCCTCTATTTTTCCCTCTGGGTGGTCAACGTGATGGGCGGGACTGACCAGTCCTACGGCAATGCCAATGGGATCTCGATGGCGCTAATGTTTTTCAGCGCCCCTGTGCTGGGAGCTATCTCTGACCAGGCCCCCAAACGGCTGCCTTTTCTGACGATCAGCACGATCGTGTGCGTGCTGTTCACCCTTTTGCTGGGCGCCGGCGGGCTGGCCCTCTCTTTGTTCTTCTTTATCATCGCCAACTATTTTTACCAGGCCGGGCTGATCTTCTATGATTCTTTACTGGCGGAAGTCAGCACCGAGGAAAACAGGGGCCGCATTGGGGGGATTGGCGTGGGCGTGGGATACCTGGGGTCCGTGATCGGGATTGGCACCGGTTTTATCATCCTGGGCAAAAATCCCAACGCTTATGACAGCGTTTTCAAAGCCACCGCCATATTGTTCCTGATCTTCGCTTTGCCCGCCTTCTTTTTTATCCGGGAACGCTCCCGGCGCGTGCCGCCTTTCAACCTGGACGCTGTGGGGCGCGCCTTTGGGCAAATCACCCAGACTGTAGCACGGGCGCGCCAATATCCGGGCCTGGGGCGCTTCCTGGTAGGACGCATTTTCTACGCCGATGCGGCCAACACCGTTATTGCTTTCATGGGCATCTACGTTACCAATGAGCTGGGCTTTACGGCGGCTGAAGCCCAATTGGTGCTGTTTGTGGGTATTCTGGCGGCGGTGCTCGGCGGCCTCTGCTGGGGGGTGGTCGTAGACCGCTTGGGGCCAAAGCGGACGCTGGATATTGTGCTGTTGCTGTGGACGGTAACCTTAGTGTTAGCTGTAGTTATTCCCCTGCTGCATCTCCCCTCCGTCGCCTTCTGGCTGGTGGCGGCCCTGGCGGGAATTTCCCTGGGCGGCACCTGGAGCGCGGACCGGCCGCTCATGCTGCGCCTGTCACCTCCCCGCTACCTGGGCCAGTTCTACGGCCTCTATGCGATGGTGGGCCGCTTTGCCGCGATTATTGGGCCGGTGCTGTGGGGTATCATTGTAGATAGCCTGAAATGGGGCCGGCCGGCAGCCATCGCCAGCTTACTGGTGATGATTGTGCTGTCTTTCTTCATCTTGCGCAGCGTGTCGGATGAACGGCGCAATTGGGGTGCGGCAGATTTGCTGGAGCCGGCTTAGTCAGGGATTTATGGTCCGTAGACCACATATTTGCCCTTTTTCCCGACCAGATCCAGCGCATAGTGCCGGACAAAACCATGCTTCTCTAGCAGATCAACCTGCCGCTGATCATTTTCGTTGGTGCGAAAGAGCAGGTGCGGGAAATCCCACTCCTGGCGCAGCCAGGGAATGAGGGTTACCAACAAGCGCTCGTCACATCCTTCCACCAGGCAGCCAGGCCGCACCCAGAAGCGGGTAACCGCCTCCCGCTCCGAAACCCCTGCCGGTGTCGCTACCCCCGTTTTGCTAGATTCCAATAGTTGCCGTAGCGGGTTGATATAGACACAACCCAGGCATTGGGTTCCATCGGGATGCCTGACGGTGAAGGTGAAAGCCTGGCGCTGCAGGTGCTCGTTTTCGTGCAGCTCCAGGTCTTTGAGGTTATCCGCTACAGTAAAATCGTCTGCCGGCCAGTCACCGCCGCTCCACCGCCGCAGCAGTTCTTTGCTTTCCATCACTGCCGCATAATCGAGAACCACATCCGAGGTGCGTAACGGCCGCAACAGGAAATCCGCCGTCTCCAGCCCGGCCGGGACAGGAAGGTGGGTAGGGTAGAAGAGCATGGTTGCTTACCCCCTGGGAAAAATAGTAGGACAATTTGCCAAAATTGTCCCACATGCTGGAGTTCTACCAGAATGGTTTGATGGCGTCGCGATCCCAATAGCGCGGGTCGGTGGTGTCGTCGCCAGATGGGCCGTTGTGGGACCAGCCGCCTGCCGGGCTGTGGCGGCCCGGTTGGGTCCCTCCGTGACCAGGAGGCAATCCCCTATGCTGCGTTGCCGCAATACCCTGGTGATGAGGCGCTATCCCCCGGTCCTGCGCGGAGCCGCGGCCGGCAGGGTGGGACATCTCATGCTTGGAGCTGGCGCGCGCCCGGCTGGAGCGGTCCCGCTGGTGGGGCGAGACCCGGCCGGTCAGCCGCTCCAGGCGGAAGAGGCTGATATCGTGGCGGCTGTCGCCGCGCTCCGCCAGGTCGGCCATGATCTCGCCGATGACACTGGCAAATTTAAAGCCGTGGCCGGAAAAGCCGGCGGCTACCGAAATTTGGGGATACTGCGGATGAAGGTCGATGATAAAATGGCCGTCCGGTGAATTGGTGAACATACAGCTCTTCAGGGTCATCGTGGGGCCGGCCCCATCGGGGAAGTAGCGGGCGGCAAAATCCCGCAGCAGGTCTTCGTCCGCGCGGGTGGGTTCCATAGGCAGGTCGTCGGCGTCGCCACTCTCCTGGAAATGGTGGTATTTGCCTAATTTGAAACCCGGTACCCCGAAAACCGGGAAGCCGTAGAAGCGCCCCTCCGGCACGATCAAGTTAAAGACCGGGAATTTATCCAGCGTGAAATATTCGGGCCTTTCCGGCTGCAGCCAGGCCAATACCTGGCGCTCCGGCACAGCCAGGCCGCGCAGGAAGGAGAGCAGGTTCTGGTTCCAGGAACCGGCCGTCACCACCAGGCTATCGGCCTCGTAGGTACCCCGGTCGGTGGTCACGCGCACCCCCCCGGCGCTGGTCGGCACGAAATCCAGCACCTGTTCGCGGCCGTGGATCTCGGCGCCCATAGCCATAGCCGCATTGGCGTAAGCCACGATGCAGCGCTCGGGAACCAGGAAGCCGCCCTGCGGCTGGTAAAGCGCCATGATATCCATCGGCAGGCGGTAGCCGGGAAAGCGCTTGGCGAGCTCGGCGCCGGTCAGCACCTCGTGGGGCAGGCCATATTCATGGGCGGATTGGAGGGCGCCGCGAAAGACCCAGCTTTCAGCCGAGCCGGCATCAATGGAGCCGATCATGTGCAGCAGCTTCTCCTGCGCCCGCTGCTCGATCTCAGCCCACAGCTCGTAGGAACGCTTCAACAACATGACATAGGAAGGGTCTTCGTAATAGGCCAGGCGAATGATGCGGGTATAGCCGTGGGAAGAGCCGCGGTCGTGGGGGATGTCGAAGCGTTCCAACCCCAGCACACGTTTGCCGCGCTTGGCCAGCTCGTAGCAGGTAGCGCTACCCATCGCGCCCACGCCGACAACAATGGTATTGAAGTGCTTGGAGTAGCCGATCATAGCTTTCGCGTCCCCTTTGCGCGCATGCGGGCGCCTTGTGGATCGAAGAATGGCGTGGCGGTGACCTTTGCCAGCACAGGCCGCCCCCCTACATTCACCAGCAAGCGGCTGCCAGGCCAGGCATGGGTCGTCTGGATATATCCCAGGGCCAGCATCTGTTCCACTGTGTGTCCCTTGGCGCTGGAGGTGACGGTACCTACGTGGGTACCGGGAGCTTCCCTGTCAAAATAATCGCCGGCCTCGCTGCCGCTGAACATCCTTTCGCGGAAGGTGGCGATATCGGCGATGGAGTAAACCGGGTCGCCCAACTGGGCCGGGATGCTGCTCTCCAGTACCAGGCCGGTCCACCGTTCCTGCAACCCTATGTCTTGTAGGCGCAACAGGGCCGCACGACCGACAAAATCCCGCTTGTCAAAACGAATAAAGCGATCCAACCCCACCTGGAAGGGGGTGCGGCTTTCATCGATATCGGCGCCGTACAGAGGGAGGGCTTTCTCGATGCGCAGGCTCTGCATGGCGGCTACCCCATAGGGTTTCAGACCGAAGGGTCGCCCGGCCTTGATCAAGAATTCCCACAGCCCAGCGGCTTCTTCGGCGGGGATGTAGAGCTCGTAGCCCAATTCCCCGGTGTAGCCGGTGCGCGAGATCAGCGCTTCGGTCTCATGGATCTGGCCGCGGGTGAAGCGGAAGAAGCGCAGGCCGTCCAGGTGCGCGTCCCGCGTGACGCTGCTCAGGAACTCCCGCGAACGCGGTCCCTGGATGGAGAGCAGGGCAATGGAGGCGGTGATGTCCGTGGTGTAAGCGCTGGTACCGGCGGCATGGTCGGCGATCCAGCGCGCGCTCTTTTTGCGCGGGCCGGAGCCGGTGACGATCATGAAATGGTCGTCGCTGAATTTGTAGGTGGTAATATCATCGATAATGCCGCCCTCTTCATTGACCATCGTGGAATAGACCACCTGGCCCGGCTCCATGTCCCGCACTTCATTGACCAACAGCCGGTTTACCAGCCGCTCGGCGCCGGGGCCCTTGATATCCACTTCGCCCATAGTGGACAGGTCCTGCATGCCCACATTGGTGCGGGTATTGTGATGCTCCTCAATGGGTGAGGTATAGGAGAGGGGGAACATAAAGTCCCCGCCGCCTTTAACCATCTCTGACGCGGTGCGCACATGGATGTCATACAGAGGAGTTCTGCGTTCGGGCATTATTCTTCTCGCTCGTTAAGATAGGTTTGGTTCCGCACAGTTTGATATTCGCGTACAGGTCTGTAGTATACAATGATTTGTGGTAGCTGTCATTTTCGCAGTCTGCCCTATGAGGCAGGAGTTGCGCAGTAGGAAAGCTGACAACGGATTAAAAACCACGGATCGAACGGATCGACGATCTCTGGCGCGGTGAATCCGTTTAATCCGTTCCCTCTCCTCTGGGAGAGGAGGAATCCGTTGACAGTTGCCTACCCGGCCTAATAAATCGGCTGCCGCGTAACTCCTGTGAGGTATACCTTTACATCGTCATGATCTTGAACTACAATTATCCCATCTTACAGGAGGGGAATCATGACCACTAAAACGGTGGAGGTCGAAGAGGCGCGACAGCATCTCGCTGAATTGGTCGCGCAGGTTGCCGGCGGAGCAGAGATCATCTTGACAGAAGGTCATACCCCGCGAGCGCGTCTCGTGCCGATTGCCCCCCAGTTACCCAGTCGTGTCCCTGGGCTACATATTGGTATGATGACTGTCAGTTCAGATTTTGATACACCTTTGCCTGATGATTTCTGGACAGGTAATTCGTGAAGTTGCTATTCGATACACATGCTTTTATCTGGTGGGATAATGATCCGGCCAGATTATCTGCGAAGGCGCTGGTACTCTGTAGCGACCCTGAAAATGAGCTGATCTTGAGCGTCACCAGTTTGTGGGAAATGCAGATTAAGCGCCAATTGGGAAAACTAAACCTACGATTACCCCTAGCCGAAATTGTCGCGCAGCAGCAGGCGACAAACGGTTTGAGCCTCTTAGCGATAACTCAAGTCCATATCTTGGCACTGGACGGTTTGCCAACCCCTCACAAAGATCCATTTGATCGATTATTAATAGCACAGGCCACTGCTGAGGGTATTGCGCTTGTAAGCAATGATCTAGTTTTTGCCTCATATCCGGTACAAGTGATTTGGTAGTGTTCTTCAACCTCGAATATTGCATTCGGCCCGCAGCACTTCGCCCTACCGTTCCTCCGAAATAGCAATTCGTTTGACAATTTTGCCATTTGGCCGGAAAATCACCCGTATCCATCCCACCGAGAAACCATCACCGCCAACGTCCTGATCTCTGGAGCGTAGAGAAAGGTTGTCGTGACCCCCATCTTACAGATTCAACTGCTGGGTGATTTCCACCTGGTGTACGGCGATCTGCCCCTTACCAGGCTGCATGCGGCGCGCCTGCAATCTCTCTGCGCTTATCTGCTCTTGCATCGCCAGGCGCCCCAATCCCGCCGGTACCTGGTATTCAGCTTTTGGCCGGATACCACCGAAGGCCAGGCGCTCACTAATTTACGCAAACTGCTACACACCTTAGGGCTCGTCAAGAAATAACTTCCTGATTTGGCGGTTGGTCTCTATCCAAATGGCGTAGTTGGGTGTATATTGATGAAACAAGCCAGAGCAACTGCGTTAGGAGTCGGCTATGACATCTTTGGATATTCCCGTCTGTCAGTGTCC
>SHYO01000194.1 GCA_009692745.1 Chloroflexota bacterium | reverse complement strand
CCGGAAGGTGCGCCTGGATCACCTCCTTTCTAGGGTGAACACGTTGGTGGCTGTGCATTAGTCACATCATCAACCACACCTGATCCCGTTTTCTGATGTCTCTCGTTAGAGAGACTGCCTCTCTCTCCCTTACTATCCAGTTGTTAATGGTGACCCGAAAGGCGTTTTGTCCTTTCGGGAAAATGGCTCTGAGAGATTTCAGTTTTCCCTCACGTCAATGACAGCATATGTGATACCTATAGGTACCGTGGAGGCAGGGGTGAGGAGTATCATTGATTGTCAGCTTCTTTTCGCCTGGTTCTCTTCGGTTGGGAATACGCGGCTTTCCTGGCGCATGCTTGGGGCCGCATTTTCTTTATAGCGCCTACAAATAGTACTCTTTATTTCTATCCAGAAGCGCTAGGGAGATAAGGGATGGCAGAACAGCTTCGTCAGGAACGCAATACTAACCTGATCGAACAACTAATGCAGGAAGCGAGAGACCGAGGATTTATTGACCTGGAAGATATTCTGGACGCTTTTCCTACTGCTGAGCAAAATGCAGTACAATTGGAAGAGCTTTATGCATTCTTTTTAGATCAGGGCCTCGAAATTCGCACAAGTGAAAAAACGGCAGAGCCTGCCGCTAATACCGATGAGAGCGAGGGGGAGGAGTTCTTTCCTCAAGAAGAGGAGTTCTTTGATCTTTCGGGGATTGAGTCAGACGATACCGTCAGCCTCTATATGCGTGAAGTCGGGCGCATCCCCCTCCTGACTGCCGAAGAAGAAGTCGACTTGGCCAAATCTCTGGAACGGGGCAAAGAAGCCCGTCGCCGGCTTCTTCGCAATGGCACCGGGGGTGAAGATCGCAAACGTCTGGAAATGGAATCGGTGCGCGGAGAAGATGCCCGCAAGCATCTGGTCAAAGCCAATTCTCGTCTCGTCATCAGTATGGCAAAAAAGTATATCGGCCAGGGTGTACCCTTTCTTGACCTGATTCAGGAGGGAAACCTGGGATTGATGAAGGCCGTCGAAAAATTCGATTATCGCCGCGGTCATAAATTTAGCACCTATGCTACATGGTGGATTCGTCAGGCTATCACCCGCGCTATTGCCGACCAGGGCCGCACCATCCGTGTGCCCGTCCATATGAGCGACCGCATTCGTAAGCTTTATCGCCTCTCCCAACGGTTGGAGAAGGAATTAGGGCGCACACCTACTCCGGAGGAGATCGCTACCGAAATGGATCTTCCCTTCAAAAAAGTACGCTGGCTTATGCGTATCTCCCAACGCCCCCTCTCCCTGGAAAAACCCGTCGGCGAAGAGCAAGATAGTGAGCTGGGAGATTTTATCGAAGACGATGAAACGCCGGCCCCTACAGAAACCGCCACTCATCACTTGCTACAGGAAGAGCTCGAAGCTATCTTCACCTCCCTCACGCCACGTGAAGCTCGTGTCTTGCAATTGCGTTTTGGCCTCAAGGATGGTCACGCCTATACTCTCAAGGAGGTCGGTGAAAAGTTCGGCCTCACCCGGGAGCGTATCCGCCAGATAGAAGCGGAAGCCCTGGCCCGGCTGCGCAACCCAGGTCGCCGGAGTCGCCTGCGCGATTACCTGAGTTGAGGCAAACCACTTGAAATACACAAAAACGCGGCATAAAATGCCGCGTTTTCTTTTATAAAATTGCCGCTCCCGCCACTTTCTGGTAGAATTCCAGTGGCATACGAAAAGATCGGAGCTATGCCGTGAATCTGGATATCATCATGCGTCAGATATTAGACAGAATGGAACAACGCAACTCTACTCGTGAAGAAGTTCTGCGCTACTCACGTCAATTAGTCCAATATTCTTCGCGGGTCATCCGAGCCGCACACCGGGAGGAAGAGGCCGACGCCCAGGCACTGTTACATCAGGCGCGTGAATTGGCCGGCACCATGCGCCAGACCGCCAGCCACTTCCCCGAGCTCTACTATGCCGGTTATACCCAGGATGCCCTGAAGGAATTTTCCGAAGCCAGCATTGTCACCGCCCTGATTCGCGGCGACCACCTGCCCTATCCCAGCGACTTGGGTGTAGAAGATGCCGCTTATCTCAATGGCCTGGCCGAAGCTGCCAGTGAGATGCGTCGCCACACCCTGGATTGCATCCGCCGGGGCGAGATTTCCCAGGCCGAACGCTCCCTGGAGAGCATGGATGAGATTTATGGCTTTCTGGTAACCGTCGACTTTCCAGATGCCATTACAGGTGGATTGCGACGCAACACCGATCTGGTGCGCGGCGTCACAGAACGCACTCGCGGCGATCTTACCCTGGCCGTGCGCCAGGAAGAACTCCAGAAAGCCCTGGAAAAGTTTGAAAAACGCACCCAGGCTGGCCAACCTTGAAAACGCTCGCTGCAGATGTACCTGCCCAACCACCGCGCCTTTCTTCTGATGGACCTGGAGGCGAGGCAAAATCAGAAAATCCTCCCCCCATGCAGGTCATCCGCGCCAGTGAGATTGGCATCTACCTATATTGTGCTCGGGCCAGGTGGTACCAGACTCTCCAACAACTCCCTACCCAACATAGTACGGATCTGGAACAAGGGATCAGTGCTCATGATACCTACGGCAAGCGACTGCGTTTTGCCTATATCTTCCGGCGGCTGGGCATATACATCCTGATTGCCGGCTTTGTCGTGCTAATTCTGTTTGTAGCCATCTGGTGGACAGCCGGCAGGTCAGGAAACTTCTAATGGGTACTCTGTTCTCCGGCGCCTTCTTCATCGCTTTTGCGATCACTTTGCTCGGGCTGGTACTCTTCTTCTGGGCTCAGCGCCAGTTGGCCCGATCTGGCCTCCCTCAAGCTCAAGTAATCTATACCGATATGGAGCAGTGGCGTAAACCCGAGCGCTCCTTCTTCAGCCACCGCTACCAATTGGTAGGCAAACCGGATTTCGTGCTGCAGCAGGGAAACCAGCTCATCCCCGTCGAAGTGAAGCCCAGGCGCACCGCCATAGCTCCCTACCCGTCTGATATTATGCAACTAGCCGCGTATTGTCTGCTCTTGGAGGAGCACACGGGCACTCCCCCCACCTATGGTCTCTTACGCTACCAAAACCATACCTTCCGCCTGTCTTTCACCTCGGCCCTGCGCCAACAGCTCTTGCAAACCTTAGATGACATGCGCTCCCATAACGCCTCCTATGGGCCAGACCGCTCCCACCAGGAGCCTGCCCGCTGCCAGGCTTGCGGTGTGCGCTACGCCTGCGACCAGAAGCTGGCTTGATGATTCTGTTAATTGACGGGCATAACTTGATACCCCACATTCCCGGTCTTTCCCTGGCCGATCCGGACGACGAGTACCAGTTGATTTTACGCCTCGAACAGTATCACTTCCAATCCCGCAAGGCCATCACAGTGATCTTCGACCCCGGCCTCTTTCCCAATACCGGCGCCCGGCCTCAGGCACGCGGCATCAAAGTAATTTTTGCGCCATATGGATCCTCCGCGGATACTGTCATCCGCCAAAGACTAGCCCAATCTGCCAATCCCCGGGAAATCATGCTGGTAACTTCCGATCTGGCCTTACAACAATCTGCTCGGGCTTATCGAGCTGAGTTTAAAAGCAGCGCAGAATTTGCCCGGCAGATCACCATATCTCGCGCCCCTGCCAAAAGCCTCGAGGAAAAACCTTCGGTCGAGACCGATCCAGACTACTGGATCGAAGCCTTCAAAAAGCGCAATAAAGATCCTGGCCGCAAACCCACATAGATTCAGTGAAAAAGTTGGCAGACACCACATCGCATGGTATAATGAATACCAAATAAGTCTATCTTTGAAAGCCAGGCAAATTGTGGATCGTCCTACGCCGCAACTACGTTTCATTTTGGCCCAGGAGATGCTCTCCCTACTTCGATCCCCGGGCCAATTACTCGCAGGGAGCCTGGGCTTAGCCTTCATCCTCGGTACATTGGCCTTTCTATCAATTCTTTTCCACGAGTCCTCTCGTGGCGAGTCTTCTCGTAACGCACTATCTCGCACCAATCTGGCGATCCCATCCAACGCTAAAAACCCGATTGCTTCGCTCCCCCTACCCATCCTGTTCAATGAAGATTTTTCAGATCCAGGATCTGGATGGCAACAGGTCACATCTCCCGCAGGTGAAACCCGCTATCAGAACGGGAGATATGAAATCACCATCAAGAGTCCGAATTTTGTAGTATGGGGCCTATCAGGGCGAGACTTCGATAACTTTGTGATGGAGGTCAGCGGCCACCAAGAGCAAGGTTCGGCAGATGGAGCCTATGGTCTGATCTTTCGTTATCAAAACGATCAGAATTTCTACGAACTGGATGTCAGTACCGATGGCTTCGTAACACTGGGCCGCTATCAAAACAATACCTGGACCGCCTTAATCGACTGGACCCCCAATAGCGCTATAAACCTGGGTGCGGCCACCAATCACCTGCGTATTGAAGCACGGGGGCCGCATTTTGTCGTTTATGTAAACAACAACCCTATCGGCAAAGTGGATGACCACACCTTCACCCAGGGAGATATCGGGTTGGTTGCCGGCTCTCGTGAGTCGGGAGCCCGGGTGCTCTTTGACTACCTCCGGGTATACAATCTACCCGAACTGCCTTGAATCTGTCTCTTGGATGGAACCGATCTTATTGACCCGCCATCTCTCAAAGACTTTCCACAGGCAGGGGCAACCTCTCCCTGTACTCCATGATATCAACATAGAAATAGCCCCAGGAGCCTTCACAGCTATCATTGGCCCCTCGGGCTGCGGCAAATCGACCCTACTACGGATTCTGGCCGACCTGGAACAACCTAGCAGTGGAGAGGTGCAGGTCAATGGCAAGTCACCCCGCCAGGCGCGTCTCGACCGGGATTACGGTATCGTCTTCCAGACACCTGTCCTGCATGGCTGGCGCACCGTGCGCCAAAATATTATGTTGCCGCTAGAGATTATGGGGTTACCGGCCGGAGAGCGTGTTGAGCAGATGATCCGCCTGGTTAAACTGGAAGAGTATGTCGACTACTATCCGCACCAGCTTTCGGGAGGTATGCAGCAACGTGCAGCCATCGCTAGAGCTTTAGTCAATTCACCCCGCTTGCTCTTTATGGATGAACCCTTCGGTGCTTTGGATGAAATTACCCGAGAGCATCTGAATCTGGAACTGCTGCGCATCTGGCAAGAGACCGGCACCACGATCTTTTTTATTACCCACAGTATTTCGGAGGCCGTCTTTTTATCGACCCAACTGCTGGTCATGTCCCCCCGGCCCGGCCAGATAGAACGCCAGATCACCATCGAGCTGCCTACCTCTTCTCACCATCTGCGGGATGCCTTAACACGTCAGCACCCTCATTTCCTGGAACTAACTACCCAGGTTCGCCTGGCATTGCGCCTGGCTACCGATACATAAAGCTTTATGCATTGCTCCACTCGGGATGCTCCGTCGTGGGCAACGTCGCCGGAAACAATAGGCTGAGGAGACCGAAGGCCAATTCGGAAATATCGGTGTCAGGTGTTCCCACTACTTCCGCCCCGCCCACGTATCCTAATACCATTTGCGCGAATAACTCCGGCGTCAGCTTAGCCTCTAAAGGCGCCCAACTGTCATCAGTAATCAACAAGCGGGAAGGAGTATCGTACGGTAAAATGATAGGAGATTCCATCATCAAAGCCGACTCTCCCTGCTCGCTCCCACGCAAAGAACGTCCTTCCCAGCTATTCCCCGCGAGCGTATCCTGAATAAAACTCAACACCGCCGCCCCTTCGCCGCTATCCAGCCGCAGATTGCCTGTCCAGGAGGTGTAGACCGAACCAAGTAGTCGCGCTTGTAATTCCTGGCTCATCTGTTGTAACAATCCGACCGGATTCAGAATCCGTGCCATTTCTCGTACCCTTGGCCCGTTTGGGGCTTCCAGTTGAGCACCAACCAGGCGGGTCTCCCCTCCCAGGCGTAGCGCGGCACGCACCACCGGATGTTGGGGCGACAGCGCCAGATATATCTGCTGCAACCCTTCGACTATACACCGCTCCTGCAGCTCGTGCAACAGGAAGGCCACCGCCCCACCATCGGCACTGGCAGCTTCAATCACCCTTAAGGAATTCCGATTCTCTCGTTGATCAATCCAGGCATAAGCCAGCACCCGGCCCAAAGAATCGACCACCACCTGAATATCCGGATTAGGCGCGGTTAACACCTCCCAAATACTGCGGGTGCGGACCACCGATTCAGGCAGATAACTGTAATTGTTCTCATAGAGAGACACCAAATCGAATAAATCATAGGGTTCAAATGTCCGCAGACGCCATTGGCCACCAGACTCCACATTGGCCGTTCTGTGCTGCGCTGGCAACCAGCATCCTGCCAGATATTGATATACTACAAAGCCAAATCGCTGGTAAAGATCCACAGATCCACGGGTCAGACTAAGCGCAAACCCCTCATCGAACATAAAATCCAGCGCATTGTTCATTAACGCCGTAATGACCTCTTCTTCCTCATTTTCCGGCGCTACCAAAGTCTGCACCACCGTACAAGCGTCCAATTCCACTCGCCCCATCGCCAGCCGGTCGTGGCGCAACATCATTAAACCGGCTACTTTCCCCTCTACGGTAGCCAGGCGCAGGAAGCCGTTTTGGAAGCGCGGATGGTTTAGAACCGCTTCCAAATCCTCTAGGCCCTGCTCGCCGGCCAACGCACCGGCAGTAGCCCGAAATAACTGCAACTGTTCTTCTTGAGAAACAATTTCAATCTTCATCCTATTTCCCTATGATAGTAAACCATTGTACGCGTGGCGTGAAATCCCAATTGGGTATACAAGAGATGCGCCGGCAGATTATTGGCAATCACTCCCAATGAGGCTTTCTGCATTCCTCGTTCAAATAGATGCTGTATGGCGCCTACTAACATCATCTTACCAACCCCACGTCGCCGATAGCCAGGTAAAACGGCCACGTTCGTGATTTCTCCCACACCCTGCATCCCCGGCCATGTCCAGCATTCTCCTACCAGCCTACCTTCTATTTCCGCCACAAACACATTATCTCGTTCAAAACCTGGTATATTCATCCAATAGTAGAGCCGTGCCATGTCATAAGGTACCACTCCAGGCTGATCAGCATTGGCAATATTATGCAAATATAACAGAGCCTCATCCTCAACTACCCCGCGGTAACGTCGTATCTGAAAGTTACTCGTTTCTACCTGGATATGTCTTCTTCTAATTTCGCTCCATCTGCTTTGGTCCAGTTCCATCTCTAGTAAGCGCCGGTCTTCCAGAAAGCCTAGATCCCGCAACTGCTCTAATGCCCGGCGGCGTTCACTATCCAAGAAAAACTCTATTACCGGTATGCCACTTCTCCGGCACAGGGTCAGGGCTTCGCCGATAAGCTTTTCTGCAATTTGCTTATCCCGCGCATGGCAGGCAACCAAAGCCCGATCCTTGCCGGCGGGCCACCAGCAGTACACACCACCTACAATCAGGCCTTCCTCCTCAGCCATGATCGACTGTCGTTCACTTATGTAACAAGGATCGTTTAAGATCTCCTCAATCTCTCTGCCCGCCATTACCGGCCAATCCTCGGCATCCTGGTGATAATAGAGCGCTGCCCGCCGGCTTCGCTCAAGGTCCCCCGGTCGATAAGTTCGTAGCTGCAGCTCACCAGAAGGCACCTGAGAAAAGTTCCAGCCAGAAAAAAGTTTAGGAAGGATACCACGCACTATACATCCTCCAGCTTGTACTCTGTCGCAGATGAATAGACCGGAAAGGGCGTAAATATCCCACCCTACTTCAAATAAACAAATATATTACGCCAAACTTCATCAATGTGGTATTAGAATAAAGTATACACCCAAACTAGTCCTAGCAGAGCGCCGCAGCGTAAATATAGAGTAAGAGCATATATATTTTCCAATAGCGATTTATTATCCGATACTTCCGGCCGCCAGACATCCAAAAATACTCTCACTATGAAATGCGCAGTTGGCTGGGCTTGCATCATCATATGCTGCTGGTTTCCTTGGCCCATCATTTTTTGGTGCGCCTGCGTATCCGTTTTCAACCACAAGCTCTTGCTTTGACTATTTATAAGGTGCGGCTCCTGTTGACCAGTATTTTGCCCAAGCCGGTTTTCGATGCTGCCGCCGCTTTGCGCCGGGTGCTGTACTATCAGAAGCGCAACTATAACCTTATTTTTGCGCAAATACAAGAGGTTTCTATTCGATAACGCAAACAGAAGGCATTTCTATTCGGTCGAATGGTCTTGAAAGGGCTGATGGCAGTATCATGGGGAAATTGCTTTAGACTTAGCATGTGGAAGGAGCTGCTCATGACATTGCACATCGGCCTCACTCAGGACCAGATTAATACCCAATATGCGCCCTTAGCCGCCATTTCTGCACTTTACCGAGCCCGTGGCACCCTGGTACCGCTCAGCGAAGTGATGATGTCCATGAAAATCCGGCAGTTCAGACCGGTGGACAA
>SHYO01000014.1 GCA_009692745.1 Chloroflexota bacterium | reverse complement strand
TGCATCTTCCTGGGCAAACCATCCGCCACATTCCACCTTTAACCGGCTTGCAAACCCGCATCTTGGAGCTTTTGGGATTGTCGCCGGATGTTTACACCAAATTGGCCGAAAATTGAGAAATGTCATTTTTATTTCAGCGAATGGACAGTTACTGCACCCTACTTTGCCGGTTTACCAGTTGGCTGCCGCCATACAGCCAGGCCGCATGGGGAGCACGTTGGGCTAGCTGCCAGAAATGTTCAAAGGCGCCGGGGAGCATCCAATCGTCATCATCCAGGAAATGCAGGTATTGGCCTCTGGCAACGGCGGCGCCGGTGTTGCGCGCGACACTGCGCTCACGGCAGCAGGTTGCAATAACCTGCACCCGGCGATCACCGCGCCAATCTCCATCGAGTAGAGGCTTGCCCGAGTCATTGACTACAATGATCTCAAAATTGGCAGCGGCCAATCGTTGCTCCAACACACTGGTTATTGCACGCTGCAGCGTCTCACGACCGATGGTGGGGATGATGGTAGAACAAAAGATAGAAGAAGACATATTTATCGGCGTTGCCGCAATAACCGCGCTGAGTTGGCGAGGATTCCTAGGTCTGGTAGGGATTGGGCAGCGGCGGCGAAGATAGGGGGCAGAAAGCCAAATGCCGCCAGCGTCAGCCCAAGTAGGTTATATACGGCAGTAAAGGCGAGATTCATCTTGACTACGCCCATTGTGCGGCGCGCAATCCGCAGCACTTCGGGGACCAGAGTCCAATCTTCGCGCATGAGGGCAACATGCGCTGCTTCAATGGCGATGTCGGCGCCTGCTGCCCCCATCGCGATACCTACATGCGCTTGTGCCAGCGCGGGGGCATCGTTCACCCCATCACCTATCATGACAACGATGTGCCCTTGCGCTTGATATTGCTTCACGATAGCGATTTTGTCTTCGGGCAGAAGATTAGCACGGTACCGCACACCGAGTTCTTGCGCAAGCGCAGCAGCGGTGGGTTCGTTGTCACCTGTGAGCAGTTCGATATAGCGTATGCCGAGGGCGCGCACCTCCGCCAGGGCGGCGGGAACTTCGGGACGCAGGGTGTCGGCGGCGGCCAGCACTCCGGCCAGCTCACCACCGCGAGCCAGGAATAACAGCGTTTTGCCTTGCCCTTCCAACTCGGCAGCCAGGGGCAAGGACGCTGCGGCTGGAATCATGCGGCGGTTGCCGATGGTGATCAGGCTGCCGTTGACATTGGCCCGCATCCCCATGCCAGGGACGGCTTCGAAGTTTTGCGGATCGGAGAGCGCAAGATTTTGCCCGCTGGCGGCGGTACGCACCGCTGCCGCCAGCGGGTGTTCGGAGTACCGCTCGGCAGAGGCGGCTAACGAGAGGATTTCAGCGGCGGGTAAGCCATTCAGCGGAATAATATCTACGATGCGGGGTTGGCCGAGGGTAAGCGTACCCGTTTTGTCGAGTAATAGCACATCAGCGCGCGCCAGCAACTCCAGATACTTGCCGCCTTTGATGAGCAGGCCGCGTTTCGCAGCGGCGCCAATCGAAGCCAGCATAGCGATAGGTGTGGCAAGCGCAACAGAGCAAGAGCAAGCGACAACCAGTACCGCAGCAGTGGCCAGCGGATCCTGGCGGATCAGGAACGTGAGTGCGGCCAACCCGGCGACCACCGGCAGATAATAGGCGCTGAATTTATCCGCAAAGCGTTGCACATCGGCACGGTGGGTTTCGGCTTCCTCGACCATCTTGACTACGCGCCCGAAAGTAGTGTCCGCGCCGGTGCGGGTTGTCCGGACGCGCAAGCTCCCCAGATGCGCCATGGTGGCAGCGAAAACTTGTGAGCCGGATACTACTTCAACGGGCATGGATTCGCCGGTGATAGCAGATTGGTCAACAGTAGCTTGTCCGCCGATAACTTCTCCGTCTACGGGGATCTTTTCACCGGGGCGGACAATCACGGTTTCCCCCACTGCAACTTCGGCAATGGGCACTTCATGCTCTGTACCATCGCGTTCAATGCGGGCGGTTTGCGGGGCCATCGCAGTGAGGTCTTTCACAGCGCGACGGGCGCCTTCCGTGGCGAAAGTTTCAGTGTAGGCGCCTACGCGCATAAAGAACACGACGACAGCGGCTGTGGTCCACTGCCCCACAGCTAAGGCCGCTATTACGCCAAGACTCATGAGCGCATGGGAAGTGATCTGCCGCTTGAGGGCGGCGCGCATGACGTTGAGGAAGATAGGCCAGCCGCTGGCAACCACCAGCGCCAGGCCAACCAGATAGGGCACGCGCTCAGTCAGCCGCTCAAACAGCCCGAACCACTCACCGATAACGACAATAAATAGGACTGCACCAAACACAACAGCGAGCAAGGTAACTATCCGTTGCGTGAAATTGCCCAGGGGCGTGGTGGCCGGTAAGGCGGCAGAATCAGGGACAGAGTAACCTGCGCTCTCTACTGCTTTGCGCACGGTGGACAATTCTACGAGTGCAGCATCGAGCCGGATAACGGCTTTCTCGGAAGATAAAAAGACGTTGACAGATGCCACACCGGGTACCCTGGCGATGGCCTGCTGAACGTGCTGCGTGCATTCGTCACAATCCATGCCACGTACGGGAACCTCGACGGTTTGTAGATGAGCCATGTTCAGCCTTCCTTATGATCCGCCCGGCCTTTAAGATTTATATCGCCTGCCCCTTGAATTGGCTGACGTACAGATGGTGGTAGAAGCCCCGCGCGTCCAGGAGCTGCTGGTGGGTGCCCTTCTCGATGATTTCCCCGTTATTAATCACCAGCACCTGGTTGGCATCGCGGATGGTGCTCAGGCGGTGGGCGATGACAAAGCTGGTGCGGCCTTGCATGAGACGTTGCAAAGCCGTCTGGATGTGCGCCTCGGTGCGAGTATCAACACTGCTAGTAGCCTCATCCAGGATAAGGATGCCGGGGTCTGCCAGGATGGCGCGGGCAATGGCCAGGAGTTGTCGCTGGCCCTGGCTGAGGTTGCTGGCCCGTTCAGAGAGTTTTGACTGGTATCCTTCGGGTAACTGCCGGATGAAATGATCGGCATCGGCCAGGGTAGCAGCCTGGATAACTTCTTCGTCGGTGGCATCCAACCGGCCGTACCGGATATTTTCCATGACGGTGTCGGAGAACAAGTAGGTATCCTGCAACACCAGGCCAAGCTGGTGGCGCAAATCAGCCTTTTTCACGTGTCGAATGTCCTTGCCATCAATGCTGATCTTACCCGCGTCGATATCGTAGAAACGGGTCAGCAAGTTGATAATGGTGGTCTTGCCGGCGCCGGTAGGGCCGACGAGAGCCACAATTTCCCCGGCTTTGGCTTCCAGGCACATGTTCTTGATCACGGGGCGATCAGGGTGGTAGCCAAAACTGACATCCTCGAAGCGCACATTTCCCTGCACACGTTCCAGCGGCAGCGCGTCTGGTGCATCCTGCGTCTCAGGCGTGATGTCGATGATCTCAAATACGCGCTCTGCCCCTGCCAGGGCCGCCTGAATAGCATTATACATATTCGCCAACTGGCGCAGCGGTTGGATAAAATTCTGCCCGTAGTTGATAAAGGTAGCAATGATGCCCACACTGACCAGGTTCTGCAGCGCTAACCAGCCACCAAAACCGGTCAGGACGATGACGAAGAAATTCCCCAACACGTTTGTGAGGGGCATCAGCAACAGAGCATAGGTGTTGGCATATACGCCGGACTCATAGACCGCCTGGTTATGCTGGCGGAAATCGGCAATCACAGATTCGTTTCTGCGGAAGGCCTTAACCACTTTTTCGCCGCTAATAGCTTCCTCCATCACGCCATTCATCTCGCCCAGGTTTTTCTGTAAGCCCCGGAAGCCTTTGCGGGTGTAACGGGCGACAAATTGGGCAAACCAGAACATGATAGGGACTACCAGCAGCGAGACCAGAGCCAGCCAGGCATTCAGGACAAACATGGCGACCAGAATTCCTACCATAGAGAGAACACTGGCAAGCAGGGAAGTGACGTTTTGTGAGACAGCCTGGTTAATAGCATCGATGTCATTCGTCAGGCGGCTCATGAGTTCTCCCGCGTGATTACGGTCGAAGAAGCTCAAGGAGAGGGTTTGAAGATGCTGGAACAGATCCTGGCGTATCCGCTGCAAGGCCTTTTGGGAAATGCCAGCCATGATCCAATTGGCGAGAGCCTGGAATAAGTTGCTCAAAAAGTAGGCCGCCAGCATCAAGAGGGCGATGCGGGTCAAGCCGGACGCATCACTACGGGAGATAAAACCGTCAATTGCGATGCCCATCAGGTAAGGCCCCATCAGCCCTAGAACTGTGTACAACAATACCAGCAGGAATACCACCAGTAAGGACACTTTAAAGGGGCTGAGGTAGGGTAAGAGACGCCTTAACGTGCTGCGTGAGTCGCGGGCTTTTTCAATCTTGCCGGGCCAACCAGGCCGGCGCGGTTCTATTACCACGCGAGCATCTCCGCTGCCGTTGCGAGAAGGTTGGCTGCTCATACTTTGGCACCTCGCGGGCTGGCAGTCCCAGCTTCTTCCAGGCGTAGCCCATTCCCTAACTGGGAATCATAGATCTCCCGATAGATGGGGCTAGAAATCATCAGCTCTTTGTGGGTGCCTTCGGCGGCAATATGCCCTTTATCGATGACGACAATCTTGTCGGCCTGCAAGACGGTACTGATGCGTTGCGCCACCACCAAGCTGGTGTGCCGGCCCACCTGGGCTGCCAAAGCATCTTGAATTTTGGTCTCGGTCTCTACGTCCACCGCACTGGTGCTATCGTCGAGAATTAAAATCTTGGGATGGGTTAGCAGGGCACGGGCGATAGCCATGCGCTGCTTTTGCCCGCCGGAAAAATTTGCGCCGCGCTGCTCGACATGGGTGTCGTATCCTTTAGAAAGTTTCATGATAAAATCGTGGGCCTGGGCGGCTTGGGCAGCCGCGATGACCTCCTCATCGCTGGCTGTCGGGCAGCCGTAGCGAATATTATCACGCACTGTTCCCGAAAAGAGGATGGTTTCCTGGGGTACAATGCCGATTTGGGCAAGCAAGGAGTCTTGCTGAATCTGCCGTAGATCAGTGCCATCGATCAAAATCCGGCCGGCTGTGGTATCGTAAAACCTGGGCACCAGATCGATTAAGGTTGATTTCCCGGCGCCGGTAGCGCCCAAGATAGCGACCGTTTCGCCAGGCTCTACCACCAAATTGATGTCCTGCAAAACCTCTTCACTATTATCGCCATAATAGCTAAAGGCCACATTTTCGAAAACAATGCCGCCTTGGACCTGATCCTGCGGCAAGACCAGCGCATCCGGCGCGTCCTGAACGTCGGGCACGGTTTCCAGCACCTCATTAATACGCCGAGCCGAGGCAAATCCGCTGGCCCATACACTCGATAGCTGGGTCATGAGCAGCAAGGGTGCCATGGTGGTGAGCAGGTAGTTGGTAAAGGCCACAATTTGCCCCAGCGATAGGTCTCCCCGCATCGATTGCAACCCGCCATCCCAGATGACGAGTACCATGCCGATATTCACAAACATAGTTAGCGCAGGCGACATGCTGGACATAAACTGCATCGCCTTGATGGAATTATCCGCATAGTCTTTGTTAGCCACCTCAAAACGACTGCCCTCAAAACTGGCGCGCACAAAGGCCTTGACCAACCGCACGCCCGCGATGTTCTCCTGCAAAATGGTGTTAAGCTTGTCCAGTTTTTGCTGGGCGGCGTGATAGATGGGCTCTGTTTTGACGATAAAGAATACGATGATCGCCGAAGTGACCAGCAGGAGCGGAATCATGGCAAGCGCTAGACTCAAGCTCGTATTAATCATCAGGATCAGGCTGCCAATGATCAAGAGCGGGGCACGGGTACCAATGCGCAAAGAGACCTGGATCAGGCGCTGGAAAGCGCTGGAATCACTGGTAAGACGCACCATCAACCGCCCAGTTTGCAGCCGATCAAGATTTCCGAAGGAAAAGGTCTGGATCTTGATAAAAAGCGCGTCGCGTAGGTCACGGGCTACACTCTCACTCACCTGGACTGACAAAATATTGTTACCAATGGCCAAGACGGTGCTAAGCGCCGTAATGCCGAGCATTATAACGGACGTCTGGATAACGACGACCTGGTTATGCTGGGCAATTCCCTGGTCGATAATTCTTTGGATTAACCTGGGGATGGATAAATCCATGAACACGAGCGCAATCAGACAAACTAGAGCCGCAGTGGACCGCTGCCAATAAGGTTTGACAAAATGTAGGAGTTTGAGAGTATGTTTCATATGCCTCAAGTTTAACCTTATGCGAGCCGACTAAGGATAACAGGTATGCTTTACCCCAAGTGTGGATGGTAATCCAGGTGGATTATAGTCTTGATAGTTTCCAAAGGCAAGTATTGGTCAGGTACTGCTAGACCGTCAAACTGTCTTTAAAACTACTACATGGCGGCACGTTGGGAGACAGGCAACCATTGGAGAGCATCGACTGTGGCGCCAGAGGGCTTGTATTCGAGGCCCACGAAGCCGTCATAGGCAGAATCAGCAATCGTCTGCAGCACAAAGGGGTAGTTGATCTCGCCTGTGCCCGGTTGGTGGCGGCCAGGTACATCAGCGATCTGGAGATGGCCGATATGCGGGAGGCAAGTACGGAAGTTCTGGGTCAGGTTGCCTTCGGTAATTTGGAGGTGATAGAAGTCGAACTGGAATTTGACATTGGGCGCGGCTACATCGCGCAGAATGGCAAGCGCCTGGCGGGAGGTGGTTAAGAAGAAGTTGGGGTTATCGATGGGATTTAGAGCCTCAATGGTGATCGTGATACCGGCCGCCGCAGCCACGGGGGCGGCGTATTGCAAGTTTTCTACCAGGGTAGTATGGGCCAGGGCGGCAGAGAGGTGCGGCGCCAAGTTACCGGCAATGGCATGAAGGCGGGGACAAGCCAGAGTCTGCGCATAGGAGAGGGCCTGGTCCAGGGCGCGCCGGAAGTGGTCACGGTGGGCAGGATCGCACAACAATCCTCGCTCCCCTGCCTCCCAATCGCCAGAGTAGAGGTTAAATAGGACGACTTGCAGGTTGTTGGACGCTATGGCGGCATGTAAGAGGTCGGGGGGATAGGAATAAGGAAATTGGAATTCAACATGGGTGAAGCCTGCAGCGGCAGCAGCAGCAAAGCGGTCGAGGAAGGGGAGTTCTGGGAAGAGCAGAGATAGATTGGCGGCGTAACGAATCGGCATGCGGTTACCTCAATGGGAAACCTATCATTTTTCGGTGACCTGGTAGACCAGGGGACGGCCTAGCATAAGGCGGGTTTGGGCATCGAGGGCGGGCAGCGTCGCCAACACCAACCCGGATATAGGCAGCAGTAGCCACTGAAAGAGGGAAATGCATATCCACCAGGGCGAACGGTTGGGCAAGGGTGGGCGCAGTTGCCAGTCGGCGAAAATAACCACCAGGAACAGGACCCAGGAAAGGCTGAGAATAAAGCCCGAGGTTTGTTCTAAGGTATAGCGTATGAGGGAATTAGCAAACAGCGGGCTGAGATGGATCGGTCCGGCCAAACCCAAGGAGAGGACAAACCAGGTAGTGGCCCACTGGATATGGTGGCGGGTCAGGGCAAAAACGCGGGAGAAGCGCCGCAAAAACGGGATCTCTCGATGTTGGGCAGCCTGAAGTATAGCATAGGATATGTCACTGGCTCCCCAAGCATGGCGCCGGAATTGCTTATAGGAACTTATGAGGGTATGAATATAGGAAGTGGGGCGCGGGGCATCTGCCAAAGTTGGCAGAAAGATGGGAGCTATCTTAACCAGGCCTTTTTTGGCAAAGAAGCATTTGAGAAACATATGCCAGTCTTCCGGGATAATTTCGGGATCCCAATAGCCCACGGTATGGGCCAGATGCAGGCTTAGAGAATAGGTAGACCAAGGGAAAACGGGCCGGCGCGGATCGGCCAACATGGCCAGGTACATCAGACTCCCGACGGCATTGTTGACCCGCACCAAGGCGGGCACAGCCCACATATTCCCGTAAAGCAGCATGGGGGATTGCCAGAAGAGCAAATAACGATCAGGAGAAGTGGCAAACCGGTAGGTGAGCGCCGAAAAGTAGTTGTGGTGGAAAGCGGAATCGGCATCACAACTGGTGATGGTCAAGTGCTCAAGAGGTATGCCCTGCTCTTCTACCACGTGATAGTAGGCTATGCGAGCTGCCCAACCCTCGTTGGAGGATTTACCGGGAATTTCCCCCGGCAAATCCGGAGGGTGTATGGTGTAAAAGATTTGGGCGAATTTACCTTGAAACCCCGCTATCAAGCGGCGGGCTTTGTCTTCAGCGCCGCTTTCCCGAGCTTCCATGGCCAGCACGACGATGAGTTTGTCACGGGCGACTGCCTGGCGGGCGAGATTCTCCAGGGTAGCCTGAAGTTTTTCAGGGCGTTCCTTAAAATTGGGAATGATGATGATATGGAAGATGGCATCCCAAGACAAAAACGGTGGACCGAGAGCTGGTTGTTGTGTGGTTTGCTGCAGATACTGGCGATGCCAGTCTATTTGGTCATTCTGTTTCACCCTATAAAGACCGATAAGGGCGAAGATGGCCAGCCGGATGGCCAGGTAGGCACTGTAGAGCATATACCCCAGGGCAAAGCTGGCAGCAATGATGGGCGAAATCAGGGAACCCCAGATGGGAACTGTGATGATCAACCAGCTTGTCAGGCCGGGAAGAGCGTCTAATAGACGGTATGACAGGGTGGTTTGGCCCAAAGATGCAGACCGGCTTTTAGCGAAAGTTGCTGACATACATCAATTATACCTATTTTCGGTTGGCATGGTATTAACTATGACGATTGTGCAAAGCTTGCCAACACATTAGTTAACGTCTATTCAATTATATTGGACAAATCGGAAATCTGTCCAATCTGGACTGTCACTCGTGAGTTGACGTGTAGTATAGGGCCTTGTGATTCTGTAGGTTTTCGGTTATTTCCCCACTAGATACGGGAAAATGGACCGAAGCAGACACAGCCCCTAGTAGTATTAAGGGCGTTTTCCTACAGAATCCCTTGTGCCCGTCCCCACGCCCACAAGGGGCTATACTACCATACCTGCAGCCGGCCCCATCCAGCAAGACATCAGCCAGACACCAGGCACTTCAGAGCGAAGATATTGAATAATGGCTTCAATTCTGGCGGCAGCTTACCGTCGTCCCACCACCACCACCGCAGCGTATTGGCGTCCATGCGTAGTAGTACTATGCTGGACATTTTAATCCTTTGGTGTAAATAGCAGAGGACAATTTAGCAAATTGTCCAACTATTGTAACTACCGACCAAAAGTGTTGACCAAGTCAAGGATACGAGCGCTGAGATCAGGGGACAAATCGGCTTCCCGGTAGCGCCAGCCCCAATTGCCGCCGGCAACGGCCGGAGTATTCATGCGAACTGCGGAGCCTAACCCCAAGTAATCTTGTAAGGGTATAATGGCCTGGTTCGCCACCGAAGCAATGGCGCACCGCGCCATGGCCCAGGAAATGTCATAGCCATTGCTATTCAGATAGCGGCGCGCATAGTCCTGCTCTGCCGTTGGAGCTTTTTCATACCAGCCTAAGACCGTGTCGTTATCGTGGCTGCCGGTATAGACCACGGTATTAGAGACATAATTATGGGGTAAGAAACGATCGGTGGCATCGGTGCTGAAGGCGAATTGCAAGATACGCATGCCAGGGAAGCCAAAAGCATCGCGCAAGGCTTCGACTTCAGGGGTGATGACCCCTAAATCTTCGGCCAGAATCGGCAATTCTCCCAATCTATCGCGCAAGGCCGTAAAAAGCTCGCTACCGGGTCCTTTAACCCAGCGACCGACTTCGGCTGTTGGCATACCTGCCGGCACTTCCCAGTAGGCTTCAAAACCGCGGAAATGGTCTATGCGGACAATATCTACCACCGTGAAGATCTGGCGGAAGCGCTGCACCCACCATTCATACCCATCAGCACGTAGTCGATCCCAACGGTAAAGAGGGTTGCCCCACAACTGGCCCGTTGTGCTGAAGTAATCCGGTGGCACACCGGCGACGAATAAGGGTTGGCCATCAGGATCAAGATAGAAAAGGTCCGGGCGGGCCCAGACATCGGCGCTATCGTAAGCCACAAAGATGGGGATATCACCCACGATCTGAATGCCCTGACTATTGGCGTAATCCTTCAGTTGCGTCCACTGGCGATAGAATTGCCACTGGAGAAATTGGTGGGTAGCAACCACATCTTGAAGTTTAAAGGCCCAGGTGCGGCGGGCGGCTGCCTCGTGGTGAGCGATGCTGGGCTCCCAGGTATTCCACACAGCGCCACCGTGATGGTATTTGAGGGCCATAAACAGGGCATAATCGTCCAACCAGGCATGGTTTTGGACCACAAAATCCCCCAGAGCCTCGCGGTCGCCGGCAGTCGCCCGTTCTTTGAAATACTGGTAGGCGCGACGTAACAAATCCTGCTTCCAGGCGATGACCGGGCCGAAGTCGACCCGATCCTCTGGAAAATGGGGGGCGATCTCCAGGTCTGCCGGGTCCAACCAACCGTCTTCAGCCAATCGCTCACTGCTGATCAGCAATGGATTGCCGGCGAAAGCGGAGAAACTCTGATAGGGGGAATCGCCATAGCCGGTGGGACCAAGTGGCAAAACTTGCCAAAGCTTGAGACCACTTGCCACCAGGTAATCGACAAATTTGTGGGCCGCGTTACCTAATTCTCCAATGCCATACCGGCCAGGGAAAGAGGTCGGATGCAACAACATACCAGCAGCGCGGGGAAATTCCATAAACAGTCTCCTTCTGCGGACGAAGGACGGAAAGGGGCCTGCCCAACCGGGTTGGGCGCATGTTAGCGCAAACCTGGCAACAGGTGAACCAACAGCCGGCCCTGAGCCAAGTCAACGTTTAAGACCACATCCGGAATGGTAGGAAGTAGTAATTCGCCGTCGGGTGTATCCACAACATAGATGTCGTTCGCGCCCCCAGGGATGATTTCTCCAATCCGCCCTAAGATCTCACCGGTATCGGTGACAACTTCCAGGCCGAGAATCTGGTAAATGTAGTACTCCCCAGGGGGCAGAGGAACAGCTTCTTCCACAGGGATTTGGAGCAGAGCTCCCCGCAGCTCCTCTACCGCGTCACGATCGGCATAATTCCGGAATTTAATGAGAAACCCGCCCTTATGGGGGCGGGCCCATTCGATAGTCACCGGCGTGAGATCTTCACCCAGGAAAAAACAGGCTCCAGAGATAAAACGCTCCGGGAAATCGGTTTGCACGGAAACTTTAACCGCCCCACCGATACCCCAAGGCGCCTGAATCTGAGCCACTTCTAGATAAGTGGGTTTGCCAGAAGGCTGAACCACTCAGACGATCTCCAGTAGAGTCCTTTTGCCGGTGCGGTTGACCGAGGCGCGCAGCAGGACGCGAATGGCATTGGCCACCCGGCCACTCTTGCCGATGACACGCCCCATATCTTCCGGAGCGACGTGCAACTCGTACACCAAAGCCCCAGGCGTATCGATCTCGTCAACGCGAACGGCATCCGCATTGTCTACTAAAGAACGGGCGATGTATTCTATCAGTTCTTTCATACGTTATCCTATCGACCTGATTCTAGCTGGCGCGTGTCTGACAGGTATGGGTAACCTCTCAAATCCCCAACCGGTTTAGTGCCCGTACCAGGCACCGGATTCAGGCGCCTGGACACAGCTCATGCCGGGATTTACGCCTTAGATGGCGCAGGCGATGGAGCCGCGGCAGCAGATGGTTGATTCTCAACCACCAAAGCAGCAAGTTGCGCCTGGGTGCCGTTAGTACGCATCAATTGGGTGACAGATTCGCTAGGTTGGGCGCCGGTACTTAGCCAATAGCGCAAGCGTTCCAAATTAAAACGAATATAAGGCGGGTCTTGGCGCGGATGGTACTCGCCAATAGTTTCAATAAAACGCCCATCGCGCGGTGACCGGGCATCTGCAATGACCACGCGGTAGATCGGTTGTTTTTTCGCGCCCATACGGCGCAGACGAATTTTGACCATGTTAGTTTAGCAATTTCCTCCTGAAATGAACAAAGGGCGGAAAGGGGAAAGAAGGTAAATCTCTATCCTGCGTTCCGCGTTTCTTATTTATACTCCTCACGGGGAGGTGAAAAAGTATCGACTACGATCACCCGGGTGACTCCCCTGGCGCTATGCTGCATACCACCGGGAACTTTGTACCCGTCTCCGCTCTTTACCCGGTAAGAATCATCCCCCACTAACCATTCCATCTCGCCGGAAACGACATATCCAGCCTGTTCATGAGGGTGACTATGGAAAGGCACGACGGCGCCCGCTTCGATGATGATTTCACAAACCATGATTTTGTCACCCGAAATCATGGTGCGACGGGTAACTCCGGGCATCATCTCGACGGGCCGAGCATCTTCATAGTGCAAGATCATGATGGGTACATTCCTCCATAGTGATAGCGAGCAGCTTCATGGGACAAGCCAGATTTTTACTGCTTGAACATATTCATGAGATTGCGCATGCCGCGGGGTGTGCGCATCTGCTTCATCATTCGCTGCATCTGTTTGAACTCGGTGAGGAGCTCATTCACATCCGGCACGGTGGTACCACTTCCCTTGGCCACGCGGCGCTTGCGACTGGCATTCATGATGTTGGGGTCGCGACGCTCCGTCATGTTCATGGATCTGATGATAGCTTCTACCCGCTTAAGATGGCTATCTGTGACTTCTTCAGGAATTTCTTTAGCCATCTGGCTAAAACCTGGAATCATCTCCATCAAGTGGGTGATGGAGCCCATCTTTTTAATCTGCTGGAGCTGTTTCAGGAAATCATCCAAATCGAATTTATTTTCCTGTAGCTTGCGTTGCAGTTTAACGGATTCTTCCCGGTCTACATTCTCCTGAGCCTTTTCGATGAGGGTGAGGACATCCCCCATCCCCAGGATACGGGAGGCCATACGATCAGGGTAGAAAGGCTCCAGGGCATCCGTTTTTTCGCCTACGCCGACAAACTTAATGGGAATACCGGTCACAGCGCGAATGGAGAGGGCCGCGCCGCCACGCGCATCGCCATCCAACTTGGTCAGAATCAGACCGGTAACTTTTAGGCGCTTATGGAAATCTTCGGCCACGCGCACAGCCTCCTGGCCGGTCATGGCATCCAATACCAACAAGACTTCTTGCGGATTGGTGCGTTTGCAGATTTCTTCCAATTCCCGCATCAGCTCATCGTCAATAGACAAGCGCCCGCCGGTATCCAAAATCACGGCCGTATATGCCGAAGCACGAGCCTTTTGCACGCCGTTGGCGCAAATTACGGGCGGCGCGACCTGGGAACCTTCACTGTGGACAGGGATATCTAACTGTTTACCCAAGACTTCTAACTGGGTAATGGCGGCCGGACGGCGGGTATCGGCGGCGACCATTAAAGGGCGCTGACCCTGGCGGCGCAACTGCAAGGCCAATTTGGCGGCAGTAGTGGTTTTACCGGAACCCTGCAAGCCCACCAGCAGCATCACGTGGGGTGAATTGCCGGAGAGATCCAACCTGGCAACCTCACCCAATAGCGCTACTAGCTCTTCATTGACGATCTTGACCACTTGTTGGGCCGGGGAAAGGCTGCGCATAACTTCGGCACCCACGCTGCGCTCGCGCACGCGCGCCACGAAGTCTTTAACCACCTTATAGTTTACGTCAGCTTCCAGCAAGGCCAAACGAACATCGCGCATGGCAGTATCCACATCGGCTTCGGCGAGCTTACCTTTGCCGGCCAGGCGATCGAATGTTTGCTGTAATTTTTCCTGCAGGGTATCAAACATGGGCAAATTCCTCAATTTCGCAAGAGCTACTAATTTTAGCCGATTTTAGGCCAGGCGTCAAACACGGACTACTTTTATTCAGGCGCCGGAGGGATGAAGGTACGCTCCACACGTAGCTGGTCTAGCTCGGCGCTTTCGCGTTCGGCCGCTGCGTAGGGGATGGCGAAGCGATTATGCCAGGGGCTAAAGCGGGCGGCCTGCAGGGTCAGTACGTAAGACGGATAATAGAGTGCATATCCCAGGCCGGCCTGCAATGTGGCGCGGCCGAATTGGGACAGGCCGTGATCATCCCATCCACCCAGCCAGCCCAGCAGGGGAAAGAAGAGCACCGCTGGCAGGAGCAGTATATAGGAAAGGATCAGCGCAATGTAATAATAGGGCTGGCCCGCAATAATCAAGCCAAAACTCAGCTCTTTGAGGAAGGTAGCAACCAGCAAGAGGAGCCAGAGGCCGGCTATCAGCACCAGGTTTAACCGTAGATTCAGCAACCAATCGGTGGGCGAAGAAAGTTCGATGCGAGAGGCGCTGCCCCGCGGCCCGCGCAGGTGTACGATTATCAGCAGCACAGAGAGGGCGGTATTGAAAATGGCAAAGAGGAAGCGATTGGGCAACAACCCCGGCAGAAGCCAGGGTAGAGGCGCCAGAATCAAGAGCAGATAGAGCAAACCCGCCGCCAGGGGGAGCACCAGGGTTTGGGCGAGGTAGATGCGCAAGGGCAAGAGATGGCGGTTAGCCCAGCGCCAAAGCACCGCGATTTTGACCAGCCGGGGAGGGGTATTCCCCAGCAACAACAGCCAGACCTGACCCACCGGCCCCAACAGAGGCAGCCCTACAAAGTAGATCACCAAACGAGCCATTTGCTCACCGATGGTGCCCCAGGCATAGATATGGGGCACATTAGCTCCCAGGATAAGGTTAGCCAGGAGGATATCAATGCCCAGGAAGATGGAGACCGCCGCCAGCACAGTAGTCATCCAGATTACATCCTGGTAGGCTGGGGGAATGATACCGCGCAGCAGTAACGGTAAAATGACCAGGGAGAAGAGGTAAAGCGGCACGGTGGAAATGACATACCAACGCATACCCTGGCTGATATAGTATCCCGTCAGAACCAGCTTCCCATTATTATAGGCTTCGGCGATCGGGGCGTAGAGGTTATCCAGGATGGTGCGTCCTTCTTCCGTGATCTGCGCCTTAGTTTGGATAGCGATGCTGATAAAAGCAGAGATGTAGAGATAATTGTAGACGGTATTAATCTGCAGCAAGGTAATCGCAAAGCTAGCTACCAAGGCCGACAGAGTGCTCAGCAAAACCTTGCCTCCAAAAGTCATAGTTTCGATAAATTGGGGCAGATCAAAATCCAGGCGGAAACAGTCCCAGACACTCCAGCCTTTATGGATACGGCTGAGAAAATAGATACTGATGCCCATCACCAGGATATCGGAGAGGTAGGAGCCAACCTGTGCTCCCAAGGCAGTGGCGATAGGCGGGGTGAGGGTGCTGGAAAGCAGTTGTTGAAAAATCCAGATACCGGCCAGGTAAGTAACGCCCTCTATGATATAGCGGCTGGTAAAAATCCAGGTAACATCATCATACTTTTGCAAACCGCCCAGGGTGTCGCGGAAAACCCATAACATCCCCGGCCACTGCACCAGTCCCTTGAATAAGAAAGAGGTCGCCAGAAAGGCGAATTGCTGATTCCCAGGCAGAATGTAAATAGCATATAACCAGATGGCAGTAGTTTGCAGTAGACCGGTAACGAGCTGAAAATAGATGAATACCTGAATATATTTGACGGCCCGGGTGGGATCTTTGATATTATATTCGCCCAGGAAGCGCCCCAGGGCGGATAAGGAGCCGAAATCCGCCACGACAAACAGCAGGGCAAAGAGGGCATTGGTGATGGTGGTGATGCCAATGGCAGCGGGATCAGCAATGAGGAAGGTGGGCAGGAAGAAAAGATTTGTCAGAATGACAAATGTAGCGGTCACCAGATTGACCACCAGGGTAAAAAGGTGACCGCTGAGGGCTTTATGCATACCGGCCCGCTCCCAGATATCTAAACCTGCAGTTTCAGGCGCCGCAGGGGATGGCGGGAACGCAGCAGGCCCATCTAGAGAAAGGAACGCATCCGGTGGGCTGGGCCGCAGCTCAAGGCGCTTGACTACCAGGGGCGTGCGACGGGTGCGCCAGGCCATAAAGACCAGCCAGATGCAGGTGACCACATAGATGAAGGCCAGGACCACCAGGGTAGCTAAGCGCATCTCGGGAGTCAAAGTTTCCGGTGCACCAGGCCAGGAACCATAGGGTAAATAGGCGGAGTGACTAAGAAGCGCCAGGGAGAGGTACAGCAAATATTTAAAATAGGGCCAGTCCCGTAAGGCATTGTTGACATCCCTTTCCACCGGGGCGGTAAGAGCCAACACCAGCCCTGCACCATAAGCACCCCTTGCCAGGATAGGCGCATGGGCCGGGGTGGCAAATTCCTCTACCAGAGCGTGGTAGGTGAGACCGGATTTCAAAGTGGTGCGGGTAATGACAGGAATAGCCGGCACAGAAAGCCAGCCAACTTCCTTGACAAAAGGCTCCTCTTGATAGCGCACGTTCACGCCGATAGGAATTAAAGAACTGCTACGCTCTGCAGGAATAACCAGCGGAGAGGCGCCGCCTGCCGGTATATCAAACGTTATTGGCAAGGCGGGCAACAGCGCTGCCAAACGCGCCGGGTCTCCCTGGGTCATAAAAGCATAATCCTGGCTGGCTTTAAACCACAATCCTTTTCCGGCAGCTACCTGGGCCAGGATGGCCTGGAGATGGGGCACAGGTGGCAGATAATTATCTACCACAAAGGCATCAAATTGGCTATAGAATGTTAGGGGATCGGCGGGCTGGCGGGCAGGGCTCTCCAACGTATAACGGAACTTTCGGCGATCGATTTGGGCCAGGTTGGCAAAATCTGTGGTTTGCCCGGCCACTGGTTGGGTCAGGATCAGGACCAGACGGGGAGGGCCAGGGTCATCGGGCGGCTGCTGGATGACCCGCCATTGGTCGATGATAGCCAAGCCTAGCAAGAACAACACCACAGCCAGGATGATGAAAGGGAAACGGCGCACCACCCAACTGAAAGCGACGGGGGACGGCGTAGGTGAACTCATAGTACCGGGGCTGCTATGCAAGGGAGGCACTTAGGGCTCCTCCAGCAATCACGGCAGGCGTACATGGTGTGGTTTAATAGGCCTTAGCAAAGATGACTTTCTCCGTAGCTGGCCGGCCACAGTGGAAGCAAACGCCCTGGGTACCATCCTGTTCAAAGGGGATGCAGCGGGACGTGGCGCGCGTTTCTTCTTTGATTTGAGCTTCACACCCCCGGTCACCACACCAATAGGCCCGCACAAAGCCGGCAGCCTCTTCCCCCTGCATCATCTCCTTAAACTGACCATAGTCGCTGACATCGAAGGTATTGGCGTCCATGAAATCTTTGGCCCGGGTGAACATATTAGACTGGATTTCGTCAAGGGTTTGCAAGATATGGGGCAACAAACCGGCCTGGGGCACGGTGACCTTTTGGCGCGTATCACGCCGCGCCAGGACCACATTCGCCTGTTCCAGGTCCTTAGGTCCGATCTCGAGGCGTAATGGTACGCCACGCAATTCCCATTCATTGAACTTGAAACCGGGGGTAAAGCCTTCCCGGTCATCTACTTCTATCCGCACCTGTGCCCCCAGGTCAGCTTTGATCTGGTCAACCGCCGCCAGGACTCTGGCTTTGTCCTCATCTTTGCGCCAGATGGGCACGATGACAACCTGGGTCGGCGCAAGCTTGGGCGGTAGGATCAGGCCCTGGTCATCCCCATGAACCATGATGATGGCGCCAATGAAGCGGGTGCTGAGCCCCCAACTGGTCTGCCAAACATATTGCAACACATTGTTTTTATCCAGGTATTGGGTACCGAAAGCCTTGGCGAAGTTCTGCCCCAGGTTATGGCTGGTGCCGGATTGCAAGGCGCGCTTGTCACCCATCATCGCTTCGATGGAATAGCTGACGACCGCTCCGGCAAACTTTTCGGACTCACTTTTGCGGCCAGGAATAACGGGAACAGCGCCAAAGTTCTCGGCAAAGTTCTGATAGACGCCCAGCATACGCCGCGCTTCGGCCTCAGATTCCTCGGCTGTGGCGTGGGCCGTATGCCCCTCTTGCCAGAGAAATTCGAGGGTGCGCAAAAAGAGACGCGTGCGTAACTCCCAGCGCACCACATTGCACCATTGGTTGAGGAGCAGCGGGAGATCGCGGTAGGAATGAATCCACTGGGCAAACATATGGTTGATGATGGTTTCAGAGGTGGGACGCACGACCAGGGGTTCCTCTAACTCCTTACCACCACCGATGGTAACCACAGCCAGCTCCGGAGCAAAACCTTCCACATGTTCGGCTTCCTTTTTCAAGAAACTTTCCGGGATAAACAGTGGAAAGTAGGCGTTCTTATGACCGGTGGCTTTGAACATGCTGTTGAGAGTGTCCTGGATGTTCTCCCAAAGGGCGTAACCGTAGGGACGAATCACCATACAACCACGGACAGGGGCATAATCTGCCAATTCGGCTTTCTGAATGACTTCTGTATACCAGCGAGAGTAGTCTTCGCTGCGAGGTGTAACCTTTTGCTGGGACATAACCACTCCTATGAGATAAATGTGTTCCGAATTCATAGATCAGACAATCAATAGTAGATGACACCCTCAAGGGCTATCGCTAAATACATCTACCTGGACAAACCTGGTTTTCTGCACTGGGATTCCTCCCGGAAGTACGAATTTCAAGGCCCACAGGGAGCGGAGCGAGGCAGATAGCAAGCCTCAATGATCATATGGCTGGTTGGCAGAAAATTCGATACCGTCCGTTCCGTGGAAGACCGGCACACCTTCTTTACGGGCATGATTGCCGTGGACATAGTGGAGCGGCAAGCCCAGTATCGAAACGATGTATTCGAGATATCCATGCGGTAGATCACCACAACTCAGCATAATATCGGCATGTCCCTGTAACTTGGCTACTGCCGGAGTATGGAGTTGCTGTACCACTTGATCGCTGAGACTTAAGATTTTCACAGATTACACCCCAATGTGCCGAGGAAGTTTAGGTGGCTTTCTCCTAAAATTCCCAGTGCCGGACCGCGTTGGCCGGATAGCGCTTTGTTATCAGCAATAATTGTACAATCGTGTTCCAGCCAAACCGAGTATACTTCAATTATACACGATTTAGGAACGGGCGGCTATCAAGAAATGGTAGGGGTGTCCCTACAGGGGAATTTTACAGTGGGGACAAATGCTGGTATAATTCTGAAGTAGTTTACTAGAGATTCAGGCCGCAAAATTCGCGAATTAAAAGGCGGGAAATATGGACGTTACCTTAAGCAATGAAGAGATCAAGCGGTATAGCCGCCACTTGATTATTCCAGAGGTGGGATTAGCCGGACAGAAGAAATTGAAGGCCGCCAGCGTGCTATGTGTCGGTACGGGAGGTTTGGGTTCTCCCCTGGCGGCTTACCTCACCGCGGCAGGTGTGGGTAAAATCGGCCTGGTGGATTTTGATGTGGTAGATTATTCTAACTTGCATCGCCAGATTCTGCATTATACATCAGATGTGGGACGGTCAAAACTGGAGTCGGCTGCCGGTAAACTGCGCGACATGAATCCAGATATTGAGATCGTGACTCATAACGTTCTGCTGAACTCAGAGAATGCCATGGAGATTATTAGCCAGTACGATATTGTGGCGGACGGGACGGATAACTTTCCTACCCGGTATCTGACGAATGATGCCTGCGTCCTGTTGGGCAAGCCCAATGTGCATGCCAGTATCTTCCGGTTTGATGGACAGGCCACGGTTTTCTATGCCAAAGAAGGCCCGTGCTATCGCTGCCTCTACCCCGATCCGCCGCCGCCGGGCGAAGTGCCCAGTTGTGCGGAAGGCGGCGTTTTGGGGATTCTGCCGGGCCTGTTGGGTGTAATCCAGGCCACAGAGGTGATTAAGCTAATTTTGGGTATGGGTGAGCCGTTGATCGGACGTTTGTTGTTGTTCGATGCCCTGGAGATGCGGACGCGGGAAATGAAGGTGCGGAAGGATCCTACCTGCCCCATCTGCGGTGAGCACCCAACCATCGATCATTTGATCGACTACGAACAATTCTGCGGCGTACCGGTAGGCCAGGAAGCTGTCGTCGGCGATCAACTGGGGCCCGAGTGGGAAATCACCCCTACTGAGCTGGCAAAGCGTCTGATGAAAAATGGCAATGGCAACCAGCCGATTGTGATCGATGTACGCGAGCCGCATGAGTGGGAAATCTGCCATATCCCTCAGGCTCAGTTAATCCCACTTGATCAGCTACCATCCCGGCTGAATGAGCTGGATACGGCTGACGAAATCGTGTTACAGTGCCGTTCAGGCGTGCGCAGCGCCAAGGCGTTGAGATTTATGCGCGATGCGGGTTTCCGCAAACTGAAGAATTTGAAGGGTGGGATCCTGGCTTGGGCTGACGAGGTTGATCCTTCAATGCCGAAGTATTAAAATACCTTTGGAAAGTTGGCAGGTTGGAAAACTGAATTTTCCAGTGGAATACCTGGTGTTGCCAGCCGAAGAATTGCCTTTTCCGGACCACAGTTTTGATGCAGCGGTGGCAACCATGGTCTTATGCAGTGTAAAGGACTCGACCCAGGTGTTAACAGAGGTAGCACGGGTCGTCAAACCCGGAGGGGTTGTGCGATTCGTTGACCATGTCCGAGCGCCTTACGAACCTGTAGGCCGGTTACAAGATGCCCTGGCCCCGCTATGGTACCGGTGGTTCGATGGATGCAATCTGAACCGCCGGACTCCAGAGATGCTGCGGGAATCCCCTTGCTGCTAATCCGCATGGAGCAGAAATTCGGCGGAGTAATTGTGGCTGTGGAAGCTACCGGCCGGCCGTAGCCGGTGGTTAAAATCATTGGGTGCAGTCCGCAGGTGGCTTGACGCAGCACTATGAACGGTAGGAGCGTACGGCCGTACGCTCCTACGATTACCCCGCGGTCAGGTTAATACCACATTGACAGTCTTGGAACGCATACGGCGACAGCGTTCAAACATGTAACCTGCGCCCCGGATATTCAGAATTTGAAAGGGCGAATTCCATCCATGCTTGACCTTGCGGCGCAGATTATGGACATGAACTTTGATCAAGTCCTGGGCCTCTTTGGGAGCGCAATCGTAGCCCTGGACCTCTTTGACCAAACTGCGCGCACTGAGCACCCGTCCCGGATTGCTGGCTAAGATCGTCAAGAGCCGAAATTCGCTAGGCGTCAGCGTGACTAACTGGTCACCGATGCTGACTTCTACCCGGTCCAAATCGACAACCATATTACCATGCTGGATGCGCCCTACCATTTTGTTAGAAGTCATGCGGCTGGAGCGGCGCAGCAGGGCGAAAGCTCGCGCCAGGAAGACCTCCCCACTGACCGGTTTCAAGATAAATTCATCGGCGCCGGAGTTAAGTATACGGATCACCACATCATCTTCATCAGAACTGGATAACACCAGCACTGGAGTAATCGTCACCTCGCGCACCGACTGGCAAATCTGGTCCCCTTCCATATCGGGCAGGATGGAATCTAGCACGATCAAGTCCCAGTCATCCTCTTGCTGCAATTTGAGTTCAATCTCGTTGCCTGTTTCTACTACAGTACACTCAAAACCCTCGACGGAGAGTAGCTGAGCGACACGACTGCTCGCCTCCCGATCAGATTGGCCGATCAAAACCTTCCGCATCATATTTACTTCCTCCTCAATATGCCAGGGAAATATTAAGGAAGGAGAACCGCCCCATCAATTTGTGCTACAGATGAAGCCCCCCCAATACGGCCCGACCATGGTACTTCAAGCAACCTGACCTTTGTTTGCCAAGCTGCTAAATAAACGGTATTCGCAGGAGCAAAATTTAACAACAATTCTTATTAACCATTATAACGGATAAATCGGGAAAAAGTAGCGGGTCTTAGTAAATTTTGGGTAAAAACAGTTAAGGAAAAATCTCAGCCCGATAGCTTCACTGCTATATTTGACGGGGAATTTATTAAATATTTTATTAGATAATTTTACCCATTATTACCGCACGAAATAACAGAATAATATCTTTTCATTGCAAGATGAGGAGCTTGCGAACCCCTGGTTAGTATGATACACTCCTCTGCCAGGGTAGTTTACGAATGAGGAGGGGATGATGCCGGACAATGAGAGGGATCAGAAAAAGTAGATGTAATTTCCACGGTCAGCCCCACGTACACCAAGGAGATTTTGACACCAGAATATGGCGAACGGCTGGATCCCTTATTACGGGACCGCCAGACCGATTTATTTGGCATATTGAACGGGATCGATATGGAGATATGGAATCCGGCCACAGATCCCCACCTGGCAACCAATTATGATATCCACACCCTGGAACGCCGGCTGGAAAACAAGCTGGCGCTACAAGCAGAAGCCCACCTGCCACAGGACGAAAAGATCCCGGTCGCCGGTATCGTAGGACGCATGGTAGACCAGAAGGGATTTGATATCCTGGAACAGGCCATCGGCCATCTGCTGGAATATGAGGATTTTCAATTTATACTCCTGGGCACCGGTGAACAATACTACCACGATATGTTTATACGGTTAGCCAACCGATTTCCTGCAAAGACTGCCATCTGGCTGTTGTTTAATGCCACGATGGCCCAACATATTTATGCGGGTGCAGATATTTTTCTGATGCCATCCCGTTTTGAACCTTGTGGGCTGGGGCAAATGTTGGCGCTAAGATATGGCGGTATTCCGGTAGTCCGAGCCACCGGGGGATTAGCTGATACGGTAGCAAATTTCAACCAGGCCACATGGCACACCCTGCAAGAGCGCGCTATGGCACTCGATTTCTCATGGTACAACTCGGCCTAGAAGTATGTGGAACTCTATTATAAAGCTATTGAAAAGCATGTGGAGGCTTTGCGGTGAAGATTTTAGGTAGGATTTCTGTTTTTCCCAAAGTGCCGGATGCTATTACACGATTGAACGAACTGGCCTACAATCTCTGGTGGAGCTGGAATTCGGAAGGGCTGGAACTTTACTGCACGCTGGATCCAGAACTCTGGGAAGAGGTGAACCATAACCCCGTGCTCTTTCTGAGCCAAGTTCGCCAGGAACGGCTGGATGCGGCCGCCAGCGATAATGCATACCTGGCGCTCTATGAGCGGGTGTTAGATAATTTCGATGCCTATATGCATCCCCGCGAGACCTGGTTTTCGCGCCATTTCCCGGATATGAATAGTATGCTCATCGCATACTTCTCGGCAGAGTTTGGCTTACATGAATCGCTACCTATCTACTCCGGCGGGTTAGGCATACTGTCAGGAGATCATTGTAAAGCCGCTTCGGACCTGGGTTTGCCATTCGCCGGTGTGGGATTCCTCTATCCCCAAGGATACTTTAAGCAGCGCATTGGATCCAATGGCGAACAAGAGGCCATCTACGAAAAATTGAATTTTGCCGAGGTGCCGGCGCGCCTGGCGACCACGCCGAATGGGGAGCCGGTGGTGATCTCCGTCGAGCTACCCGGTAGGTCAGTTTTCGCGAAGGTGTGGCATATCCAGGTGGGACGCATAGCACTATACCTGATGGATACTGATGTGGAGCCCAATGCACCGGAGGATCGGGTTTTGGCAGCCCGGCTATATGGGGGTGACCAGGAAATGCGGATTTCACAGGAAATCGTGCTAGGTATCGGCGGGATACGGGCCTTGCGCACCCTAGGGTTGCAACCCACAGCCTGGCACATGAATGAAGGGCATTCCGCATTCCTGGGATTGGAAAGAATCCGGGAGTTAATTCAAGATAAGGGTCTTTCCTTTGAAGAGGCGCGGCAAGCCGTGGCTGCGGGAGGCGTTTTCACGACCCATACTCCTGTCGCGGCAGGCAACGATGTCTTCCCGTTTGAATTGATGGGAAAATATTTTTGGCAGTATTGGGGCCAATTGAAACTAAATCGCGAGGAATTCCTGGGGCTGGCCCAACAGGACCAGGGCTGGGGACCCGTATTCAGTATGACCGTCCTGGCACTGCGCCTCTCATCCCTGCACAACGGTGTTTCCGAATTGCATGGGAAAGTGGCGCGGGCTATGTGGCAATTTCTCTGGCCCGATACCCCGGCAGACGAAATCCCGATCACCTCAATCACGAATGGAATTCATAGCGAAACCTGGCTGGCGCCTGATATGGGGCGGTTATACGATGCCTATCTCGGTCCTGAATGGCGACCACATCTGGATGATCCGGCCGTTTGGAGCGGCCTGGCGCACATTCCCGACAATCTCTTGTGGGAAACCCGCCAAATCCTCAAACAAAAACTCATCGATTTTGTACGGGACCGCATCCGGCAACAACGGCTGAGACTGGGTGAAAGCCCGGCCGAAGTGGATGCGGTGGATACCTTCTTAGATCCCAATGCGCTTACGATCGGATTTGCGCGACGCTTCGCCACCTACAAACGGGCCACCTTGATTTTCCGGGATCAAGAGCGACTGAAGCGCATTCTGAACAACCCGCAACGACCGGTACAAATCATATTCGCCGGCAAGGCACACCCGGCAGACGAGCCAGGTAAGGCTTTGATCCAACAGGTTTACCACCTATCGCGCCAACCTGGGTTCTTGGGAAAAATTCTATTCGTAGAGAATTACGATATGACTATGGCACGTTACCTGGTACAGGGGGTAGATTTGTGGCTGAACACGCCACGCCGGCCGCTGGAGGCCAGCGGGACGTCCGGCCAAAAGGGCGGGCTGAACGGTGTCCCCAGTTTCAGCGTGCTGGATGGGTGGTGGCGGGAAGGGTATAACGGGCGGAATGGATGGGCTATTGGCCAGGACAGAGAGTTCAAAGATCAAGAGACCCAGGATGAAGCCGATAGCCGCTCGTTATATGCCACGTTGGAGAATGATATTGTGCCATCGTATTTTGACCGGCAGGAAGGGATACCGGTACGATGGTTGAAGGTCATGCGGGAGGCTATCGGGTCTATCGCTCCCTTATTCAGCACACACCGGATGTTGAAAGAGTATACCCACCGGCTGTATGTGCCAGCAGCACAGCGCAACCAGGCATTTTCGACCGGCGATTACACTCTGGCCCGCGAATTGGCGGCGTGGCGGCGGCAGGTGTTACTAAACTGGTCACAGGTCAGCCTGGAAGCCCGGGGAACCAATGGTAGCCCAAGTAAACAACTGATGGTGGGCGAGGAAATTACTATCGAAGCCCAGGCCCAATTAGGGAACTTATCCGCAGATGCGGTAATCGTCGAAGTGCTATTTGGCCAGGATGGCGGGGGGTACCTGTTGAATGCCCAAGCTGTCCCCTTAGTGCAGATAGGGCAGACCGCCGATGGCCGCCAGGTCTATAAGGGTAACTTTAAACCGGCCATCAGCGGCAGCCTGGCTTATGGGGTACGTCTGATTCCCTGGCGCCCCGAGCTATCGGATAAGCATGAGCTAGGGCTGGTACGCTGGGCTTGAGATGGGAATAAAACCATCGGCATCCCATACCGCGGACGAAGGGTAACCAAAGGTTTCGGCACGATGCGGGCGCCAGATACCAGGGTGGGGGTGAAATGCTGCAGGATAGTAGCGAGCAGCAGGCGAGCTTCCATCATGGCAAAAGGCATGCCAATACACATGCGCGGCCCTGCCCCAAAGGGAAAGTAGGCAAAATCTTCGCGGGGTTCTTTTTGCTCCGGACTGAAGCGCTCGGGCCAGAAGCGATGGGGCTCGGTCCAATATTGGGGGAGGCGATGGGTAATATATTGGCTAAGCACAACCATAGTGCCCCCCGGCAGTTTATATCCCTCTAACTCAAAATCATTGATCGCTTGCCGGGCAACACTCCAGACAGGGGGGTAGAGGCGCATACTCTCTTTGACGACCATCTCCAAATAGGGCATATGCTCCAAATCCGCGACTGTGGGCGGGCAATTTCCCACAACTTGGCCAATTTCATCCATCAGTTTTTGGCGCACATCGGGATGTTCCGCCAACAGGTAAAACGTCCAACTCAGGGCCACGGCGGTAGTTTCATGCCCTGCAGCCAGGAGCGTCATGATGTGGTCGTGCAGTTGGCTGTCGCTCAGGGCACTGCCAGCTTCATCCGGGGCATGGAGTAACATGGAAAGGACATCGCCTATATCGTGACCACTGCGGCGGTGATCCCCGATGATCTGGTAGATAGCCGCATCAAGGGTGGCTTTAGCACGCATAAAGCGGCCATAGGCGGTAAAGGGTAAATTCAGCGGTAAGCTGTCGAACGACAACAGGCCCAAATTATTGAGGTAATTTAGCGAAGCAGTAAAAGCCTGGCCGAGTACCCCACTTTCCTCGCGCAAATCCACGTTGAAAAGAGCTTTGGCCACCACCTTCAGCGTCAATTTCTGCATCTCACGCACCATATCCAGTACCTGACCCGGTCGCCAATGCTCAACCGTTTCCAGCGCATAGGCCGTCATCAGATCGCCGTAGGATTCTACCCGGCGGCGGTGGAAGGCTGGTTGGACAAGACGGCGGTGTTGTTTGTGCAGATCCCCATCGATCGTTAGCAAACCATCCCCCAACAGGGGAATCAAGCTGAAATACACTTCCCGATTCATAAAATTACGGGCGTTTTCAATCAAGACATAGCGCACGGATTCCGCACGAGTGGCAAATACCAGGCGAATATTTAAAAAGGGATAGGAAGCAATCGCGCCATATTCGCGCTCCAAGCGGATGGCGAAGCCCAGGGGATCGCGCTGATATGCAAATGCATTACCGATAATGGGAAGACCTTTGGGACCAGCAGGAAAATCATGGTGCATGTTGAGATCCTTTCCCGGCAAATGCCGGGTGAAAGAATTACCTGCCCTATCAGTATTTTGGTATATAAGAGTATTTAGATGAAATTATATCAGCTAGTTCCTAATTTCACAAGTTGAGTAGCCTCTGATTTTGACAGGCAATAGGCGCGTAAGGTACAATTACAGGCAGCTAAAGAATCTGCTATGTCAGATACACCTGACCCAGCAGATGATGGGTTCTCGTTTACTCCTCTATACTGCGCCACGATACCAGGCATCCGGGGCACGATAAGACTAACAAGCAGAGGGGCATGGCGATATGCCAGGGAGAGGGCGGCACACAATCTATTCCGCTGTGGCAACCTCCCTGGTGGGGTTTTGTTTCGCCATCGCTACCTGCAGCATGCTGGCTTTCCCGGTGGCGCCTGCCTCACCTTCCAGTGGGGGGTCTTTACTGCTAACGGCGGTACTCTACGATGGGTTGAGCTCCGGGGATTTCGATGAAGCCATTCAAGTAGCCAACATCGAACCAATTACCGTTTCCCTGGCTGGCTGGCGGATAGGCGATGGGAGAAATGAGACCACTTTTCCGGACGGGGAGCTACCGCCGTATGGATTCCTCTGGGTAGCACGGCGGGCCAACGCCTTCATGCTGGGGTTTGGCTTCAAACCGGCGTTTGAATACGGGGGCGACACGGACGCTACTGTGCCTGATATGCAGGGGAAGGTCTTGCTGCTCAACAACAATGGCGGGGTCGTCACTCTGACGCGCCCGGATGGAGTCAGAATCGATACGCTGGTATACAAAGATGGCATGGCCGGGAGATTGGACTGGACAGGCCCCGGCGTGTGGCCTGTCTCCGGTTTTGCAGAAGAAGGCCAGATCCTCTATCGCCGCCTGGAGATCGCAACAAATGGCTCGGAAACTGGCAGCAAACCCTTGCTGCTGCCAGTAGAGGATACCAATACCCGCACAGATTGGGCCCAAACACCACTTCCCGAGACCTCCGGCGGGCTGGTACGATACCCCGGATGGCCGCTGGAAAGATTTTTTCTGCCGGTGAGTGTGACGACCACAGCCCTGCTGGGTGTGGCCATAGCACCGGACAATGCTTACCAGAGCGTCTGGAACTTCCTGATCCAGGCGACCCGCAGTATATCTCTGGAAAGTTATACATTTGAGCATCCCGGTTTGTCCCAGGTGCTGGCGGACAAAGCGCGAGCGGGGGTCTCCGTCACCCTGTTGCTGGAAGGGGACCCGGTTGGCGGTATCCCGGATGAGGAGCGCTGGTTTGCCGCCCAAATTAGTGCCGCAGGTGGGCAAGTGCTCTTTATGGTCAATGACCGCAATGCAGCCCACGACCGGTACCAGGCCGTGCATGCCAAATTCGCGGTGGTGGATGATACCTGGCTGATGGTGAGCAGCGAAAACTGGACTCCCCGGAGTATGCCCACTCCAGGGAGTATACCTCTGCCAGGCGCAGCTACCGGCCAACGTTTGCCGCCGAGCCGACGCGGATACCTGATCTCGACAAACGCAGCGGCCTTGGTGAGCCGGGCGGCGGCGATCTTTGCCGCAGATACGGACCGGCAACATGCAGATATTTACGCCTGGAATAGGCAGGATGTTAAATACGGCATGCCTCCGGTAGATTTTACGCCCGCGTACACCCGCGAGACTAATTATTACACCGTGCGCGCGGCACAACCGCTGGAGATGGCGTCAGTAGGGCAATGGGAATTGATAGCGGCGCCCGAGGAAACAGCCGGGACCCAGGATGAGGTTTTGCAGTTATTGGACCGCGCCGGGGTGGGAGATGAAGTTCTCATAGAACAATTGGACGAGCCCCTGGCATGGGGTCCCTCTGGCGCTCCCTGGCCTAACCCGCGTATAGAAAAGTATATCGCGGCCGCCCGGCAGGGGGCGCGGGTTACTATTTTGCTGGATGGCTTTTTTACCTCGCTCTATGACCCGCGGGGAAACAACGGCACCCGGCAGGCATTGCAACGTTTAGCGCAGGAGGAAGGCCTGGATTTACAGGTACGGTTGGGAAACCCTACCGGCCTGGGTATACATGGAAAACTCATATTGGTGCGCCATGGGGCGGAGCATTGGGTGCATATCGGCAGCCTTAATGGCAGCGAAACATCTGCCAAAAACAACAGAGAATTGGTGCTGCAGGTAGATTCAGCCCCGGCCTATGCCTATCTGGCGCGCATCTTCTGGTGGGACTGGCAGATATCCCAACCGCAACTGTTTCTACCCCTGGCCGGTCGCGGGTAAATGGATGATGAAGCATGAACCTACCCCAAGGTCATTATTACGGGCCGCGACCTGCCCCCCATGGGCTTCCACAATGGCTTTGACGATGGCCAATCCCAGACCACTACCGGGATAACCTGCGGCATTCCGGCCACGGTGAAAGCGGCTGAAGAGTTGGGATAGATCATTGGCCGGAATACCGATACCCGTATCTGTCACCCAAATCTCAACCCCGCTCTCTGCCTGGCGCGCCCCAATCCCCAGGTAGCCGCCTTCAGGCGTAAATTTGACAGCATTATCCACCAGGTTGTCCAAAGCCCGGCGCAAATGCGTTTGGCTGCCGTGGACTTGGATGGCGTTGCGCGGCAGAGGCGGCAGCACAATTTCACAAGCCAGACCGGCTTGCTCCGCCCAAGAGGCATAGGTCTCACTGGCTTGCGCCAGCCAGTCTAGCAGGTCGATGCTGTTGAAATCCTCCGCCATCCTGCCAGCTTCGATGCGCGACAGGTCCAGCAGACCACTGATGAGCTTTTCCAGCCGCTCTACCTGCGCCTGGGCTTGCTCCAAAAAGAGCAGGTCGGAGGTTAGCCGGATGGTATGGGGTGAGCCAGGAAAATCCTGCCGGGCGCGCACCGGTATTTCTGCCTGCATCAGGTCCAGATTCGTGCGCAAAGCCGTCAGAGGAGTATGCAATTCGTGGGCCGCATCGGCTACAAAGCGGCGCAAGGCCAGCACAGTCTCCTCCACCTGCCCGGCCATTTCATTGTACGAATGTGCAAGTAATCCCAGCTCATCGTGACGGGTGACATCGGCGCGGGCGGAAAGATCGCCACCAGCCATGCGAGCAGTTGTGCCTGCTAAAGCCAGCAAGGGCGTGCTGATACTGCGACTAATCAGCCATCCCACACCGGCAGCCAACAGAACAGCGATGGTGCTGGCAATAGCCCAGCCGCGGGCGACACTATTCAGGATCTGGCGACCGTAGGCCGGGCCGTTGGAGAGTTCCACAAATCCCAATATCTTACCTTCGGGACCGAAAAACGGCTGGCGCACTACTTGATCTGATCTCCTGTCATCAGCAGAGGTTTCGGCAAAAAAGCTGGCGCCGTAGGGTATGGCCAAACCGGGCATAGAGGCCACCAATCCGGGTTGCTGGTTGAACAAACCGTCAATTCCGGGATATTGATCGACACGTAAGATCAAGCCTGGGTGACCAATATAGGTAGCTGTGTTGGATGGCAACTGGAGTGATGCATTGGTAGTGATAACGCGAGTCTCGGTGATAATAGTGCCGGCCGATGAATCCTCCAAAACGATAAAGGTTTTGTAGTGGTGTACATCATTGGCGCCGCCGGTGATACTAACTGAAGAGAGAATCTCCACATCCTGCTTGACCTGGACGCCTGCGCTAAAGGGGGTGTCGCCCGATTCCAGTTGAATTTTAGAGGCGCCGGGAGGCTGGGGCGCCTCAGGAGGTGAGAGTGGGGCATCGAGAAGAGGTGTCAAAGTAGGATCGGCATTACTGCGAATGGAGAGGGCAACCACATCGCGCTGTTGGCCGGGGCTGCCCGAATCCGCCACCAGGCGGCGGGTTGCATCCAACATACGCACCTGGGTTTGCGAGAGAAAAGCGAAGCTTTTAAGCTGAGATTGGACCGCTTCCATAGGTAGGTTGGCTTCTACGATAGAGGCCATCACCGGGCTAAACGCATCGGCATTAGCTCTCAAATAATCCAGCTCCCGTTGCAGGTAATAGTTACGCAGGGTAAATAGCAGGACTGCGCCTAAGGCCAGGGCAGCCAGCAGGGCTATGGCCGCATAACTCAGCGGCAAACGCCAACGAATCGATTGGGGCATCAGCTTGTGCCTCCCGGCAGTGTAGCTCGCAATCTCGTTAAAATCTCGTAAACACACCAAATAATCTTCGTACTAATCTTCCAGGAAGCCGCAGCGGAGCTGAACATGGAGCTTGCTGGAAGATAGCAGCAGATTGCCCCTAAACTATCACCCTGTCAAGTGTTGGACGGACAATTTGGCAAATTGTCCGTCCAACATTATTCCCGCTGGCCTCAACGGTTATCCTTTAATAATGCGGTATACCAATATTTGAGCGATAACCCGGTCACCGCGCCGCTCCCCCCAGACCTGCAGCTCTGTGTTCTTAGCGATCTCATCAAGAGAGTCAGTGGGCTTAATCACCTGCTGGATCGTCTTTTCACCGCTGGACATGGATCCGGCATTCTCCAGGGAAAAATCGGTGTCGTCGCGGTAGATGATAGTATCGCGGCCAACTACCACTTCCACCTGGGGACCATCGCTGGTGGCGCTCACGTCGCGTTTGCCTGTGTGGCCATCGACCTCAACCGCCAGCCTGATATTACCGGTGCCCACGAAGAAGCTGTTATCCTGGCGCTTGACATAGACGCCGTTGGCTTCCGCGGCACGGTCAGGAAGTTCCGGCGCCGGTTTGATTTTAAGCTTGACACTTACGGGCCCGGAACCGTTATTTGCTTGAATCATCATAGTCCGGCCCCCGCCCCCAGCTTCGGCGGTCTGCTGCACATTCGTCAGCAGCCGCCCACCCACAAACGCAGCGCCGATGAGTATAGCGATGAGCAAGACGGCAGCTAAAATTAATCCCAAACGTTTCATTTCCTAATCTCCTTTGTTCATAACATTATCACTCATATCTCAGGGCCTCGATGGGATCGAGTTGCGCAGCGCGCAAAGCAGGATAAAGTCCGAATAGGATACCGATCAACAAGGCCACACTAAATGCCAGGGGAATGCTATTGGGGGCCAGCAGGGCTACCCCCCGGTTCAGCGCAGCCGCCAGCGGAATACTCAAGATGCCAATGGCAATGCCCAAGATGCCCCCACCGGCGCTGAGAAATAAGGCTTCCAGCAGGAATTGGGATACCACATCGGTGCGGTGCGCCCCCACTGCCATGCGCAGGCCGATTTCACGGGTCCGCTCGGTGACACTTACCAGCATGACATTCATGATGCCGATGCCCCCCACCACCAGGGAAACCGCCGCCATAGCCGCCAGCAGGATGGCAAAGGTGCGGGCCGCATCCTGTTGGGCGCCGAGAATATCGTTGCGGGTGGTCATACGAAAATCGTCCTGGTACTTACCATCATCGTCCTTCTCTACGGCATGGCGTTGGCGTAAGAGGGCTACCACCTGGTTTTTGGCCTCATCCATGCGGCTTTCGTCAGCTACGTGCGCGGTGATGTTCACCGATGGCTCCTTGTCGTAGAAACTGCGAATGGCGGTGCTAATGGGCAGGTAGAGGCCCTCATTGGGCTTGCTGCGAGTGCGCTGGGCGGGATCGGTGACTTCCAGCTCGGCCATGACACCAATCACCAGGCAACGCTGCCGGTTCACCAGTACCGGCTGGTCGATGGGATTATCCCCTAAAAAGAGATCGGTAGCAGTTTTATATCCCAGCACACAAACATTGACGCCGGAGAGCACCTCGCCTGGGGTAAAAAATCGTCCCTGGCTGATAAAGGCCGCCTCGGTCAAAGGTTTACCATCGGGCCAGCCAACCGGTTGTACCTGCTGATTTGTCGCCTGGGCCAGCAGCGCATCTGCTGTAGTGCCTGTAACAACCATGTCCAGCGCCGTGCGACCATAGCGGACTTTGCCGGCGCCACTGACATTCATATCGGCACGCTTGATCAGGCTCAGCCTGGCCGGCATCTCCAGACCATCTTCGTAGGAGAGAATTTTCCCCACCGGCACAAATTCACCCCGGTTCAGTTTCTGTTCCACATTGATCTGGATACTATCAGAACCCAGGAAGCGGAAGTTAGCTTCCACGGCGGCCCGGGCGCCGTTTCCCAGGGCCAGCATGGCGATCACGGAGGCCACGCCAATGATGATGCCCAGGGTAGTTAACGAGGCGCGCAACTTATTGGCAGTTATACCGCGTAAAGCGGTGCGGATAGTCTCAAGGATAGGCATAGGATACCTCTCCAGCCCAAGCCCGGTCGTGCGTCACGGGAGAAATATGCCAGGTATTTTCGCTCATTGTCCTACCACCTGATCTCCTGCTTGCAGGCCATCCAGGATCTCGATATAGACATCGCCGCGCAATCCCAGTTTCACAGATCGTTTCTCGATATGGTCTCGCAGCCAGACCTGGACCTGAGCTGTGCCGCCCGGCGCGGCCCGTACCAGGGCGCGCGGCAGGCGCAGCACATTTTGTTTCTGGCTAATAATAATAGAGCCATCGGCGGTCATCCCGGCCAGAATTTTGCGCGGCACCTCATCCAGGGTAATGTAGACCGGATAGAGGGGCCGGTCGCCGGGGATGCGGCTGGGCACGATACGCGCTACCCGGCCACGGACGGCATCCTGCGGCACAGCGTCGAAATAGATTTCGACTTCCTGGCCGATTGCAACCAGCGTTAAATCTTCCTCAATGACGGTGGAGCGAATTTCGAGCGCTTTGGCATTGGCCAACAACAAGATGCCGGCGCCGGCAGGGACGGAAGTGCCGGCCTTGGCCATGACATCCACCACCACACCAGCGAAGGAGGCAGTGAGGGTGGCAGCTTTGAGATTCTCCTCGGCTGCCTTGACATCCCGCTGCAACAGCGGGTCGACGCCCGCCTGGAGCTGTGCCAGCGAAAGCCTGATCTTTTCTAAACTCGCCTCCTGGGCCGTAATATCTTTGCCACTGGCGCCTTGCTCGGCTACAGCACTGTCGTAGGCCGCCTGGGCTTGCTGTACCTGGGCGGTAGCGATCTTCACATCATCTTCGCGCGGCCCGGCCTGGAGCTGCTGCAATCTCAGCTCGGCAATATATACCCCTTCCTCAGCCTGGTTCACAGTGGCATTGGCATTATGACAATTGGCCTGGGGGGCGCTCTGATTGCCGCAAATACTATCGCGCTGGGATTGGGCGGCCCACAGGGCATTCTTAGCCTGCTCGAGTTGATGTTGGGAGATGGCGATATCTTCAGACGAGGCGCCGGCCTTGGTACCGGCCAACTTTACCGTGGCACTCTGCAAGCCAGCCTGGGCAGCACCAATCCCCGGCAGCCGCGCTTTCGCCTGGTCCAGGCGCAGTTGGGCAATCTGCAAGTCGAGCTGGGTCTCGGCCAATTTGTGCTGCTTATCTGCCTGGGCCTGGGCCAGCTTGATGCCGGCTACCTCCAACGCGCTTTGTAAGCTCTTCGTGTCCAATTGGGCCAGGATATCCCCGACCTTAACGGTATCGCCGGGGCGGACTTTGATCTCGGCTAGTTGCCCGGTTACATTCATGCTCAACACCCGCTCCTGTGTCCCGACAACCTGGCCGGGAGCAGTAACGGTCAATTTGACGTCGCCAACGGTGGCCGGAACGGTGGCCGGCGCTTGTACAGGCGGGGCACTCTCGCTCTGAGCAGTGCGGGCGCCGAAGTAACCGGCCCCCAGGATAATGGCGATGGCAATGATCCCAATACCTATAAACAGACGCTTCATCTATACGTTCTCCCATACTGACTGATGGTACAAGATTACCACAGGGAGATTGCGAGTAGGTTGCAGCGAGATTACAGTTTTGTAATGTGAAAGGGATGATGCAATCGGAAAAAGCCGGACAGGATAGAAAGGATGTGAGTAGGATCAGGTGGAATAGACGAGACGGGGTTAGCCAACCAGCCGGTAACCGATGCCGGGAACAGTGAGGATGAGAGAGGGACGGCTGGAATCGAGCTCGACTTTTTCGCGGAGGCGCCGGACATGCACATTGACCAGGCGCTCACTTTCCACATCGGCGCCGTAGCCCCAGACGTCATCGAGAATCTGGGCGCGGGAAAGGGCCTGGCCGGGATGGCGCGCCAGGAAAATCAGGAGCTTGAATTCGGTGGGGGTCAGGGCGATGAGTTGGTTACCGCGCCAGACCTGGCCCCGACCCAGGTCAATAACCAGGTCACCCGCGTAAAGCAGGGTTGCGCTGCTGGCGGAGAACTCGCCATAAGCCCGGCGCAGTAAAGCGCGCACCCGCGAGAGCAATTCGCGCAGGCTATAGGGCTTGGTGAGGTAATCATCGGCGCCCATTTCCAGACCCAGCACCTTGTCCATCTCTTCGCCCTGAACGGTGAGCATGAGGATCGGCTGGCGCAGACCGGCCTGGCGCATCTGGCGGCAAAAGTCGAAGCCGGAGCCATCGGGCAGGCGCACGTCCAGGATAATCAACTGGGGATTGTGATCGCGGGCGTAAGTGGCGCCTTCCAAACCGGTGGCTTTCCAAATAACCTGGTAACCGTCCTGCTCCAGGCCACTGCGCAAGCTGTGCGCGACAGCAGGATCGTCTTCGATCATCAGGATGGTGGTAGATTGATTGAGCATAAAGCGGTTCCGGCTGCAGACTAATCTTAGGAAAAGAAACCCTTAGACGTTATCGGAAATAGCAATACTGTGCGGCCTGGCAGACCTGCAGCAGGCACACTCTTGCTTAATCCCGATAAGGTCTATTATAGTAGGTGCTGCCTCCGGCTGCACGTCTTTGGTGATTGCAGAAGATGTGCGGATGCTGTCCAAGGGACAGCCGGAGATCGCACCTACTGGAAATGTGAACAGTTACGAGGCCAGACACTTTAACATGGCAGCGAAACCAAGTCAAAGAACGGTAATCCTATCAGGCTGCTGAGGTTGGTTTTCAGTGGCTTTCCATCACCCGCGCCCATCATGGCAATATCGCGTCGCATGTGATATAATGGCTGGGATAGATGATGACAAAACAGATGCGCATCGTAAAGAATAGCGGACGGCCAACATGTTCCCATACCGGTACATAAGCCGGTCCCAAACTTGAGAAAGGAAACCGGAAATGACTCTAACGGCTGAACAGAAAGCATACTTCGCAGAGAATGGGTACCTGGCCTACGGACGCGTACTCTCCGACCCGGAGCTGACCGCCTTGCGCCAGCGGGCGGCGGATATTGCCGAAGGGAAGGTGACGCACCTGCCGCAACGGTATATCCAACTAGAGAAGGCCTTCCGCGATGATCCCAAGGCGGACGTGCCGCGTATCGACCAGGTACGCAAGATGACGCAATTGTGCTACTTTGATCCGCTCTTCGAAGCCGCAGCCAAGAAAGCGGAGATCGTGGATGTAATCGAGGACCTGTTGGGACCCAACATCAAGCTCTATACCGACCAGTTGATGATGAAACCGCGCTTCCACGGCACGGTTACCGACTGGCATCAGGACTCAGTAGCCTGGCCACAATTTGTGCCGCAAGAGCACGTGAGCTGCTGGGTAGCCTTGGACGATGCCACGGTGGAGAACGGCTGCATGACGGTGATTCCGGGAAGCCACAAATGGGGGCCGGTATCGCGGGAGTACCGGGATAAATTCCTGGCGATGCCTGAATTAGCCACACCGGTACCGGTGGAATTAAAAGCAGGCTCTTGCATGTTCCATCACGGGTTGAACTTTCACCGCACCGGGGCAAACCAGACGCCGAACCGGCGACGCGGGCTGGCCTTGCACTATATCCATGCAGAGACGAAGTACCTGGGCGTCGAAGATGAAGAATCCCGGATGACGACGGAATGTGAGAAACCGAAGGGAACCTTTCGCTTTATGCTTATCCGCGGACAGGAGTTTGCTGGACGAGTGTAAGTATAGAGTGGTAAACAACCTGCGCACCCAACTCGGGGAGACGGCCTTTGAAACCGCGATGGCTCAAAAGCAAGAGCTGACAGTCGCAGAGGTGATGGCGTATGCCGGGCAGGGACACCCTTACACCCTTAGACAGCTAAGCTATTAGTAATCCCTCTGCCGCGGATCGATGGCATCGCGCAGGCCGTCGCCGATGAAGTTGATGCATAAGACGGCCAACATGATAGCCAGGCCGGGGGGCAGCCACAGCCACAACTGCTGCTCCAGGATCACCAGTTCCTGGGCCTGGCTGAGCATGTTGCCCCAGCTTGGCTCGGGGGGACGGATGCCCAGGTTCAGGAAGGAGAGGGCGGCTTCGGTGAGAATAGCTCCGGCAACGCCGAAGGTGGCGCTGACGATTAGGGGAGGCAGCACACCGGGAAGTACGTGGCGTAGGATGGCGCGGCGATCGGGGATGCCCACCGAACGGGCTGCCATGATGTAATCCATCTCACGGATCGATAGAATCTGGCCGCGCACCAGGCGGGTAGGTCCAGGCCAGCCGAGTAAACCTATCACGATAATCGTATTAGTCAGGCTGGGACCCAGGATGGCCACGGCAAAAATGATGACCATCAGGGTGGGGAAGCAGAGCACCACATCCACTCCTCGCATGATGATAAAATCCACCACGCCGCCATAATAACCCGCTAAGGAGCCCAATAGAATCCCGAGCGCGATATAGACGCCAACCGCCAGCAGGCCAACTTGCAGGGAAACCCGGCCGCCATAGAGCATGCGCGACCATACATCCCGGCCAAAGGAATCACTGCCCAGGATATGGGTAGCGCTGGGGGGTTGGCGGGTATTCTTTAGATCTTGTTCCGCGTAGTCATACCCGGCGAAGACCGGGGCAAAAACTGCCAGCACCGTAATAATTACCAAAAGGCCCAGACCGAACATCGCCAGCCGGTGGCGGAAGAACTTACGCAAGACCCGGCGTGAAGGGGCCTGGGATTTACTTCTCAGCTCCAGGTTATTTTGGACCTGTTTTTCAGTAGCCGGCGCGGAGACGGTAGATGAATCTGACACGGTGCGAGCCTTTCTAATCGTATTTGATGCGCGGATCTGCCCAGGCGTACGCCAGGTCAGCGATCAGGTTGCTGGTCAGGATCATCAGAGCACTAATGAGTGTCACCCCCATGAGGACGGCATAATCCCGGTTGATAGTGGCGCGCCAGCTCAACATGCCCATGCCCGGCCACTGGAAAATGGTCTCGGTGATCACAGCCCCCCCCAACAGGCCAGGCAGGCTCTGGGAGACGATAGTAATCAGGGGCAGCAGAGCGTTGCGGAAAGCATGCCGGAAAATGACGACCCGCTCCTGCAGCCCTTTGGCGCGGGCGACGGTCACATAATCCGCATGCATCACTTCCAGCATGCTGGAGCGGGTATACCGTGCCCAGACCCCGGCATTGAAGATGCCCAGGATCATCGAGGGCATCACCAGGTGGCGCGCCAGGTCCCCCCAGGAGAAGGGGTCGCCCACTGTGCTCATGCCAAAGGTGGGCAGCCAATTTAGCTTCAGGGAGAAAATGTAGATCATGCCCAACCCGAGAAAGAAGGAGGGAATAGATAAATTGGCGAAGGCGATCACCGTCAGGATATAATCGATCGCCGAGTACTGTTTTAAGGCCATAATAATGCCCATGGGAATGCCAAAGAGCAGGGCCAGGACCAGCGAGACGGCCATCAGGAGCAGAGTCGGGCCAAGACGCTCCTGGAGATTCTCGAGCACGGATTTGCTGCCGGTGGTGGGATAACCCAAGTCGCCGTGCAGCGCACTCCCCAACCAGATAGCATAGCGTACGATGACAGGTTGGTCGAAGCCAAAGTCGTGGCGCATTTTCTCGATCTGCGCCGGGCTCATCAGGGCCATCTTATCGCGACCCAGAATGGCGGTCAACGGGTCTCCCGGAGCCAGGGCGTATATGCCGTAGACGATGAGTGTGATGCCAAAGAAGAGCGGAATGGATATGAGTAAACGGCGAATGAGATATTGCGTCATGGGTACCCGTCCAGTTTATTAGAGGCCAGCCATCCAGGAAGCAGCTTGTGCAACTTCCTATTTCCTGGATGGCTGCTAGAGGGATGCGAGCGAGACGCTCGCGCTCCCCAAAGTGCGGTTACTTAGAAGAGAGCCACCAATCGCCCGGCCGGTACATCATCGTCCATTGCCCGATACTGGCATTGGTGGGCCAATCCACGCCTTGCAGGCGGGTGCTCTTGGCCAGTACGAACCCGGGGGAGGCGAACATGTAGGCCGGGAACTCCACGTTCCAGATGCAGTCGATCTGCTGGTAGATGGCGATGCGCTTCTTGGGATCGGATTCCTCGCGACCCTGCTTGAAGAGATCGGTCATCTTGGGATTGTCGTAGACCCAACCTGGACTCTTCTTACCATTGGCGGCGGGCTCCTCAGGCCAGGAACGATACCCCATGTTGGCAGCGGAAGTCGGGTCAACGAAGGATTCGGGGGTGCCGGGATCGGCGCCGGGACCGAACAGCAGCACATGGAAGTCCCAATCCTTGGCACGCGGCCCCTTGCCGTTAACGTAATCGGTAATCAAGCTATTGTCAATAATATCTGCTTCCGACTTGTAGCCGAGCTTCTGGATGGCGGCCTGGGCGATGGGCAGGAAGTCCATGCGCAGCTTGTTGCCGGTCCAGGACATGATGCTGATAACCTTATCCTTGGGCATGGCCACTTCCGCCCACAAGGCCTTGGCCTTCTCCACGTCATAGTTGTATTTGACCAGGGTGGGGCAGGCGTAGGGCGTGCCATCGTAGAAGGAGTTACGCACCGTGCCGTAGCCCTGCAGGATGGAATCCACGTAGGCCTGGCGATCTATGCCGTACAGGAAGCCCTGGATGGCCTTGGGATTGCGCCAGATGCCGTTCTTGGTATAGTAGTTGCGCTCCAGGCCGAACCACTGGCCCTTGTTCTCGGCTAACAGGATATCAATCTTGGGGTCGGTCTTGAGGCGGGCTATTTCGGTGAGATCGATAGGGTACATATAGTCCAGATCGCCCTTCTGCAAGGAGATAATCGCGACCTGGGGATTGGAAATGCGCATAAACAGCTTGTCGGGGCGGGGTTTCTGATCCCAGTAGTCCGGGTTCCGGTCGTACTCGATATACTGGTCGGTGACGTACTTGACGAACTTGAAGGGACCGGTGCTGACGGGGTTGGTGATCCAGTACTTATCCTTCCCCAGGTCCTTAAAGGGAATACTGCTAATGGCGTGCTTGGGCAGCGGTATTATACTGCCGAACCACAAGCTGTACATAGTGGCATCCTTGCCGGTCAGGGTGAACTCGATGGTGTTATCGTCAATCGCCTTGATGCCGGCGATATCCGGGGCTTTCCCATCGACATAATCCTTCAGGCCCTGGATCAAGCGGCCATTGCGCAATTCGACCTGGGGCTTATTGTCCGGGCTGTAACGGGCCATGAGACCGTAGATCACGTCCTCAGCCTTAAACAGTTGGCCATCGGTCCACTTCACATTCTTGCGCAGTTTCAAGGTCCACTTCAGACCATCAGCGGAAGCCGTAACCGACTCGCCCAGCATAGGTTCCAGGGTGCCATCCGGCTTGTTGAAAAACAGTTGCTCCATCATAGGGCTGATGGCCCAGCCGCTTTCCCAGTTGCTCAGCAGATGCCAGGCCTGTTCCGGCCAACCATTGGGCTGCCAGACGTTGAGAGTGCCGCCGGCTTGCCGCGTGGTAGGCGTGGGGCCCTTGACGACCGGGGTGACGGTCACCGCCACCTGCTTTTCCTTCTCTACAATCGTGGTTTGCTGCACCACCACGGTCTGTTGGACAATCTTTTCCTTCTCAACTAATGTGGTCACTTGTTTTTCCACCAACTGGGTGACTACCTTTTCCACCGTCTTTACTTCCGGTGTGGGGGTGGCGCCGCACCCGTACAGCCCAACAGCGCCGACGATAAGGGACACCAAAACGATCCAGCCAATCGATCTCCGCATTCAGCTCCTCCTCTTAGGGGACATTCTTTTAATGAATCTTTTAAAGCAGGGCTCTACAACCTCCCGGTGGAGAGATAACCAGGAATAACTCTAGTATACCATAAAGCTGGAAGCGCTGTCAAGAGATATTTAATTTTGCAGCCGGTAAGGGAGCTAGCGGATGTTTACTTGGGCTCGACGCGGTGGGCCGAGATCAGCGTCAAGCCCAATGGTTGGATATATTTACCTCCGATTTTGAGCCAGGCGACCGGTACAAATCAGTAAGGGGACTACGGTTCAAAAAGGACCAAAGAACCAGTTGCCAGGCGCGTCCGCCTCCTCCCCCATAAAGAACTGATCGGCCAGGACCAACAATTCATCCACCGTGATGCCATCATCCTGGTTCAGATCGAGCGTGACGAAGATTTCACTAGCTACCACCGGATCAATCCCCA